>NZ_JBAKHU010000014.1:0-117120 GCF_036906895.1 Micromonospora sp. CPCC 206060 | reverse complement strand
GTCAAGGCGATCGAGAAGGCCAACGACCGGGCCACCCGTAGGGCGCGCGGCGACTGACCCGCGCCCGCCCTGCCGATCATGGAGTTGTGGTGGGAACATAAGCCCCACCGGGCCGCATAACGCCCACCACAACTCCATGATCCACGGGGTACACCCGTGGACGCGAACCGGGGGGTCACCAACCGGCTGGGGGTGCCTCCAGGTGCACCGCACCGGGGCGACCGGCGTACCGGCAGCCACACCAACCAACGCCTTCGGGAGTAAAATCCTGCACAGAGGGTAGTACCGCCGATACCTGTCGATGCCGGGCGAAGGGTGACAGGATGGGCGGCGGACTGCGGCTGGACATGAACGCGCTGGACTACACGATCCTGGCGCTCTACTTCGTCACCGTCCTCGGCGTCGGTTTCGCCGCCAGACGCGCCATCCGGACCAGCGTCGACTTCTTCCTCTCCGGCCGGTCGCTACCGGCCTGGGTGACCGGGCTCGCCTTCGTCTCGGCGAACCTGGGCGCGCTGGAGATCATCGGCATGGCCGCGAACGGCGCCCAGTACGGCATGATGACGCTGCACTACTACTGGATCGGCGCGGTGCCGGCGATGGTCTTCCTCGGCATCGTGATGATGCCGTTCTACTACGGCTCCCGGGTGCGCAGCGTCCCGGAATACCTGCGGCTCCGGTTCAACCGCCCGACGCACCTGCTCAACGCCGTCAGCTTCGCGGTCGCCCAGGTGCTCATCGCCGGGGTGAACCTCTACGCGCTCGCCCTGATCATGCAGGCGCTGTTGGGCTGGCCGCTCGGGGTGGCCGTCGTGGTCGGCGCGGCGATCGTGCTGACGTACATCACCATCGGCGGGCTCTCCGGCGCCATCTACAACGAGGTACTCCAGTTCTTCGTCATCGTGGCCGGGCTCATCCCGATCACCGTGCTCGGCCTGGCCAAGGTGGGCGGGGTGGGCGGGCTGATGGACGCGGTCCGCGACTCGCGGCTCGGCGAGGCCGGCCTGCACACCTGGGCGGACACCGGGGGCAGCGCCAACCCGCTCGGCGCCCATTGGATCGGTATCGTCTTCGGGCTCGGTTTCGTGCTCTCGTTCGGCTACTGGACGACGAACTTCGCCGAGGTGCAGCGGGCGCTGTCCGCCCGCAACATGAGCGCCGCCCGGCGTACCCCGATCATCGCCGCGTACCCGAAACTGCTGATCCCGGCGGTGACCGTGATCCCCGGGCTGATCGCCCTGGTCACCGTCGAAGGGCTGGGTGCGGAGAGCGGGGACCTCCAGTACAACAACGCGGTCCCGCTGCTGATGCGGGACCTGCTGCCCAACGGCGTACTCGGGGTCGCGGTGACCGGCCTGCTCGCCTCGTTCATGGCCGGCATGGCGGCGAACGTCAGCGGCTTCAACACCGTCTTCACGTACGACATCTGGCAGGCGTACGTGCACCGGGACCGGCCTGACGAGTACTACCTGCGGGTCGGCCGGCTGGCCACCATCGGGGGTGTGCTCATCGGTATCGGTACGGCGTTCATCGCCGCCGGGTTCAGCAACATCATGAACTACATCCAGGCGCTCTTCTCGCTGTTCAACGCCCCGCTCTTCGCCACCTTCATCATCGGCATGTTCTGGAAGCGGATGACCCCGCTGGCCGGCTTCTGGTCACTGCTGGTCGGCACCCTGGGCTCGCTCGCGACCTACCTGCTCTACAAGGGCGGGGTGCTGCACTTCGACTCCGACCTGGAGGAGAGCTTCTGGGGCGCCGGCATCGCGTTCGCCCTGGTGGTGGTGGTCGCGGGGGTGCTCACCCCGTTGACCAGGCCCAAACCCGACCGGGAGTTGCACGGTCTGGTGTACGGGTTGGGTGGGGTGGACCGGGACGGCGACATGCTCACCGGGGACCGGGCCTGGTACCGCTCGCCGGCACTGCTCGGCGGCATCGTGCTGCTGCTCTCCGCACTGCTCTACCTGCCGGTCTTCTGAGACCGGTCGGGTCCGAGGAAGGGGTGGACCGTTGACCGACGAAACCGGGCCGTCGACCGGCAACACCGGGCCGGCACCCGACGAACTCGTCGTCGAGACCGAACAGGAACGCCGGCGGTCGGCTGCGGCCCGGCTGTTCGACATCCGGCGGGTGATCGGTGGGCTCTTCGTGGTGTATGGGCTGATCGTCACCACCGTCGGCTTCCTCGACGGCCGGGCGGCGCTGGACAAGGCCCAGGGGGTACGCATCAACCTCTGGTCCGGTCTCGGGATGCTCGCGCTCGGTCTGCTCTTCCTGCTCTGGCAGTGGCTGCGGCCGGCGGAGCCCCGGTCGGCCGCCCCCGGGGACGGGCCGGACGACGGCGGGCATGGCGCGCCCCATCCCGGGTAGCCAATCCGGAAGGAGAAGCGCGCACCTGCCGGCGCCCGTCGGCGCCCGTACGGACAGGAGGGCGACATCATGACCGAACGTGACCGGCCGCTGGAGGAAAGCCCCGAGGTGGCCGCGGCGGTGGACGACGAGACCACGGTGCCGCAGTTGGTGACCGGCGGCGGGCCGGACGCGGAATCCCCCGCCTTCAGCGAGCCGGGGACGTCGGCCGGTGAGTTCCCGCCCACCGAGGAGATCATCGGCGACCCGTACGGCGCCGGCTCACCGGGCGGCGGGAGCAACATCCGTACCGGCGGGGAGCAGCCCTGGGATCCGGAGGATCTCGCCGCCGCGCGGGGCCAGGACCCCACCCCGGCGAACGTCGAGCGGGCCCGGCAGGACCTGGCCCGGGAGGGGCAGGCCGCGGTGGAGAAGACCGTGCCGTGACCCCGGACGGGACGGGCGCCCCCGGTCCGTGGACCGGGGGCGCCCCTGTGCGGTGCTGGTGGTACGGGGTGCTGCTCAGGAGAGCGGCGGGTACGCGTTCTGCATGAGCTGCGCGAACTGGGCCGGGAACCAGGCGCCGGAGATCGGCGCGTTGGGCAGGGCACCGCTCATGCTGTTGCCGTTACGGGCGTTACCGGTGTAGGTCGGGTCGCACATCCGGTCGAAGCCCTTGCCCTCGTCGTTCGGGATGTACTCGCTGGAGCCGTCCGACTCACCCGGGGGCTTGATCCAGACGTAGGCGTCGATGCCCGGCTCCGGGGCGGCCTTCGGGCGCTCGCCCAGTCCGGCGCCGGACTGGTTGCACCAGTTACCGGCGTGGATCCGCCGGTCGATGCGGCCACCGTTGACGTAGGCGTCCACGCTCGTCAGCGGGCCAGGGCCGGTGGGCCGGGCCGAGCCACCCCAACCGTTGCGGGAGGTGTCGATCAGCATGCCGATCTTGGAGTCGAAGCCCTTGGAGACGAGCTCGTTACGGAACGCCTGGGCGAACGACAGCTCGTCCACGTAGTAGTTCCAGTCGACCCACTTGGACTGACGCACGGTGGTGCCGTTGACGGTGTCGGTGACCTTGAAGTTGGTCTCCTTCAGCGCCGAGTAGTTCGCCGTGTTGACGATGAAGCCGTGCACGTTGTTGACGGTGCTGCCGGAGGCGACAGCGGCGTCCTTCAGGATCTGGGCGGTGGGGCTGAAGTTGCTGTCCCAGCCGATCCAGCCGTGGTGCGCGGCGTCGATGTAGTTGTAGACGTTGCCGATCGCACCGAGCTTGTCCAGCGCGTACCCGATGCCGTTGACGTAGGCACCGTTCGCCTTCACGGTGTCACACATCGCGGTCCCGCCCGGCTGGCCGGAGGTGTTGGTCACCAGGTTCGGCAGCGAGTCGATCTCGATGATGTTGATGATCCGCAGGCTGCGATACTTCGGGTCGCCCTGGATCGCGGCGATCGGGTCGATGTACTCGGCCTTGTAGCGCGGCAGCTCCTCCGGGCGCAGCTCACCGTTGGAGGCCAGCGCGGCGCAGTCCCGGCCGGGCAGGTTGTAGATGACGAACTGGATGTAACCGGCACCCTGGGCCAGGGCCCTGTCCAGGTGGTCCCGGACACCCATCGCGCCGTTGGAGCTGCTGTTGTCGGTGCCGTTGATGGCGGCGATCCGGTCGATCCAGACGGCGGTCGGGTTGTTGGAGACCCGGTTACCGCCGGCCACCGACTCGGCCTTGGCCTTCCACTCCGGGTTCACGTAACCCGGTACCCCGACGTAGGGGTTGTCCACCCGGGTGCCCTGGGTGGGCGTGGGGGTCGGGGTGGTCGGGCTCGGCGTGGGGTCCGTCGGCGTCGGCGTCGGCGTCGGGGTGGTCGGCGTCGGCGACGCGCTGGTCGGCGTGGTGCCACCGTTGCAGACCACACCGTTCAGGGTGAACGAGGCCGGCTTCGGGTTGCTGCCGCTCCACAGGCCGCTGAAACCGATGTTGGTGGAGGCGCCGGAGGCCAACGAACCGTTCCAGCCCAGGTCCTTCGCGGTGACCTGGCTGCCGCTCTGGGCCCAGGTCGCCGACCAGCCACCCTGTACCCGCTGACCGCTGTCGGGGAAGGTGAAGCCGAGGGTCCAGCCGTTGACCGCGTCGCCGAGGTTCTTGATGGTGACGCTGGCGGTGAAGCCGCCCTGCCAGTCGTTCGTCGTGTACTGCACCTCGCAGCCGGCGGCCGCGTGGGCCATGGTGACCGGCAGGGTGACCATACCCCCCGCGACCAGCGCACTCGCGCCGGCGAGCGCGATCGCCCGGCGTCGGCCGGACACGTTTCTCCAGAAACTCATTACCACTGATCTCCTTGGGCGAGACCGGACCCGGAACGGGACCGGCACGACCGCCTGACGGACGTCACTCTGGGGACGGATCCGCGGCGCGTCATCGGGTGTGGTGGGTTGCCCGAGCCCGGACGGGCAGCAGTGATGGGTGGTGCCGGCCGATTGCCCTTCGGCCGTGTGGGACGCCGTCCGGAAGAAACCGGTTGCCCTCGGCGTCGACTGCGCGGTGTGGCTCCCCTACGCAGTGCCCAGATTCTTGCATGGGAGCGCTTCCAAGACAACACCCGATCCGCATCGACCAGGCAGAGATGGCCGTGAACAGCCCAGAAAGGCCTGGTCCGAAGCGAACCGGCAGCCGGGGACCGGGCCGCCCAAAGAGTACCCCGCAGGACGCATTCGACCCGGCCGGTGGGAGACCTCTGCCCCCGGCGCAGAAGGTTCGTACCCGGGCCAAGGTCTTGGACAGGTGAAAACATGGATTAACACGACCGAAACTCACAAAAGCTCTACGCTCGGTGATGGCTCGGCTGCCGTCGAGCCCCACGGCTAGAGGGGATGGAGTGACCCGAAGTCATGTCTAAGAAGTTCCTCAGCAGGGTGATCGCCGGTGCGGCGCTGGGTGGGGTGGCCCTGTTCGCTGCCCCCGCAGCGGCACAGGCGGAGGTAGTACCGCCGCAGACGGATGGCCGGCACCACGAGCACGGCACCCACCAGCGCGGCCACCTCGGTACCTGGCCACCCACGGTCAGCCCCGGTCAACGCGCGAAACTCTTCTTGGTCTGCCACACACCACAGCGGCATCCCTGGGCCTGGTCGTCGGTCACCGGCAAGCTGCGGTTGAAACCACTGCCGACCGGGGGCGACCGGGACTACGAGAACTGGAAGAAGCACTGGCACCCGGACTGGAAGCCGGACTGGAATCCGACGCCCCGACCTCCGGCACCGCCCACCGACGGACCGACCCAGCCACCGGCACCGCCCACCGACGGACCGACCCGACCTCCGGCACCGCCCACCGACGGACCGACCCAGCCACCGGCACCGCCCACCGACTGGCCGACCCAGCCACCGGCACCGCCCACCGACCAGCCCACGGCCCAGCCGGAGCCCACAATCCAGCCGAACGACCAACTGCCGGACACCGAGCAGCCACCCGCACCGGCCGGTGCGGGCGCGGGCGTCATGACGCCCGACCAGCCCACCGCAAACCCGGCTGACTTCGGGCACGACGCGGCGCAGCGGGCCCACGGCGGCTACGTCTACTGGACCAGCTTCGAGGTGCCGAGGCACACGAAGCCGGGGCGCTACGAACTCAAGGGGTCCTGCGGTCGGGGCGAACTGATCGTCGCACCGCTCGGCTGGGTCGACGGCGGTGACGGCGGCTCGACCCGTACCGGGATGGCCAGCGAGACCGGCCTGGCCACGGGTGGGGCCACCCTGCTGGGTGCCGCCGCACTCGGTGGTCTCCTGTTGGTACGTCGCCGCCGTACCGGTGACTACCTCAGCTAACTGGATGACGAGGGGAGCCGGCGGCCGTCACGGATCACCGTGGCGCGCCGCCGGCATCCTGATCGTCATCCTGCTGACCCTGGCCGGGGCGGGCCTCACCGGCCTGGCGCTCACCGCACCCGACCCGGTGACCCCGCCACAGCCGGCCGCCGGAGCCGATCTCGATGCCCCGTTGCCCGCACCGCCGCCGGACGCCGCCGACCCGGACCTCGCCGAGGGCGGGCGATCCGCCGATCCCGGTCTGCCCCGCTCGGCTCCGGTGCTCGTCACCATCGAGCGGATCAAGGTACGGGCCAACGTGCTCCTGCTCGGCGTCCGGGATGACGGCACCGTCGAGGTGCCCCCGATGAGCCAGGCGCACCTGGCCGGCTGGTACGGCCGGGGGCCGAGCCCGGGCGAGATCGGCAATGCGGTGCTGATGGGACACGTCGACTCGGCAGAACTCGGGCCGGCGGTCTTCTTCCGGCTCGGTGAACTGGCCGCCGGGGACCGGATCCTGGTGACCCGCCAGGACCGCAGCGTAGTGGAGTTCCGGGTGGACGCCGTGCGGTCGTACCCGAAGAACGCCTTCCCCACCGCACTGGTGTACGGACCGTCCGACCGGGCGGGGCTTCGCCTGGTCACCTGCGGCGGCACCTTCGACAGACAACAGAACACCTACCTGAACAACGTCATCGTCTTCGCCACCCGGGTCTGACCTGGGCCTTCGCCGGCCGAACCGTGCGGATCCGCCGCACACCGCCGGCAACCCGGCTTACCCGCCAACCGGGCTCGCACCGGCAGATCATCCGCTAACAAACCGCTAAGGGAGGCAACACCCGATATACCCCCTACCACAGCTAACGACCGCCGAGACGAATTCAGGGCAAGTGCCGGAAAAACCTGATGAAAGCTCATGAACTCGTTAACGTCGGTCGTAGCTCGTCAAACGCGAGCAATAGTCACAAGAGGGGGAAGTCATGGCAAAGAAGTTCCTCGGCAAGCTGGTCGTCGGTGCCGCGCTGGGCGGTGCGGCCCTGCTCGTCAGCGCGCCCGGCATCGCGCTCGCCGACCAGGCTCCGGCTCCCCACAAGTGGGGCAAGATCTTCACCGAGCCGGCGACCGTCCACCCGGGCCAGCGCATCGAGATCGTCCAGATCTGCTCCGAGGCGCAGGAGCACGCCAAGGCGTGGTCCAAGGTGACCGGCGAGGTCAAGTTGCACCCGGCACCCCACCACAGGGGGGAGCCGGGCGGCCAGCCCGGTGGCGAGAACGGTGACGACCACAGGGGTGGCCGGCCGGGTAGCGAAAACGGTGACGACCACAAGGGTGGCCGGCCGGGTAGCGAGAACGGTGGCGAGAACGGTCGCGAAAGCGGTGCCGAGAACGGAGACGAGCACAAGGGCGGCAAGGGTGGCAGCGACACCGGGTCCGAGCACCGGAAGTTCGTCTACACCGGTGAGGCCCAGGTCGACCGGCACGCCCGCCCGGGGACGTACGAGCTGAAGGGCTCGTGCGCCGTCGGTGAGATCGTTGTCGCCCCGCGCGGCCACGTCGAGGGTGGTGACGGTGGCGCGACCACCAGCACCGGCATGGCGGCCGGCGGAATCGGCCTGGTGGCGGCGGCTGCGCTCGGCAGCATGCTGGTGCTGCGGCGGCGTCAGGCCGATGGAACTCCGGCCTGATCCGGTGACGAGGGGAGTCGGCGGCCCACGCGGAGTTCCGCGTCGGGCCGTCGGCCTCGCGCTCGTCACCCTCTTCGCGCTGGTGGGGATCTTCGGTGCCGGCCTGGTCGTGGCCGCGTTCACCAGGCCGGCACCCAGACCCCCGCAACCGGTCTCCGAAGCCGCCCCGACCCGGTTCGCGCCGGCACCGGATGCCGGGGGCGCTGGCGCCACGTCGACACCGGCCGTTCCGGCCGCGCCGGCCGCGCCGGTCGGCCTTGATCGGTCCGACCCGACCCGGGTACGGATCCCCCGGATCGGGGTCAACGCCGACATCATGTCGCTCGGGGTGAACCCGGACGGCAGCGTCGAGGTACCGCCGCTCAAGCAGGCGGACCGGGCCGGTTGGTACCAGTTCGGACCGAGCCCGGGCGAGATCGGCAGTGCGGTCATCGTCGGGCACGTCGACTCGAAGGAACTCGGCCCGGCCGTCTTCTTCAAGCTCGGCGCGCTGCGCCCCGGCGACACCATCCAGGTCAGCCGGAAGGACGGAAAGGTGGTGACGTTCACGGTCGACGGGGTGAAGGCGTTCCCGAAGGCGTCCTTCCCCACCGACCTGGTGTACGCCGCCGCACCCAACACGGCACTGCGCCTGGTGACCTGTGGTGGCACCTTCGACAAGAAGAAGCGCACCTACCTCGACAACGTCGTCGTCTTCGCCAGCGTGCGGTGAGCCGCCGCACCGTGAAGCCGCGCACCGTGAGCCGCCGCACGGCGGACCCCGGGCAGGTGCGGGGAAGGGCCCCTTCTTAAGCGCTCGTTGTTAAGAAGGGGCCCTTCCTCTACCGAAAGCGTTAAGCGGGGGCCCTTCCTTACACCCAGTTCGGGTGGTAGAGGTCACTGACCGCCCCGTGGAGCAGGTCGCCCGGTCCTGCGCTTCAGCCCGGCAGCCTGGCGGGCGTTCGTCGCCGCCACCGGGCGCCCCTGACCGACCTCGAGTCCGCTGACGAGCGTGATACCTCCCAGTCATAAAAATGACTGGGAGGTATCACGCTCACCACAACGACACGCCCCCGATCCGGACCGGCCGAGACGGATCCGTGAGCCGGCTGCTATCCGGCGGCCGGATGCGGGTCGGCCGGCCGGTCAGGTGGCGGCGGAGGTCCGGACCAGGGTACGGATCTGTCGCAGCAGCACCGACAGGGCGGCCAGATCAGCCCGGGACTCGTCGAACTCCCCCATCGCCCGGTGCGCCCGGCTGATCGAGGTGGCGTTCGACTGCTCCCACTCGTGCACCCGGTCCGCCGCCGGCAACTCCGCCGGTGTCGAACCGAGCACCTCGGCGGTGAGCGCGGCCAGAGCGGCGTACAGGTCGTACCGCAGGGCCATCCGGGCCAGGGTCTGCCAGCGGTCCTCCCGGGGCAGCAGGGAGATCTTCGACAGCAGGGAGTCCACCCGGAACCGGTCGGAGAGGACGAAGTAGACCGAAGCCACCTCGCCGACGTCCCGCCCGGTCTGAGCTGCGGTCTCCACCACGTCGAGCAGCCCGAAGCTGTACATCAACCGGGTGGACGTCTCGGCCAGCTCCCGGGGCAGCCCCCGCCCGATCATCATCTCGATGTGCTCGGCCAGCGCCTCCCGCTCCGCGCCGTAGAAGAGGTTGCCCAGTTCCGGCAGGAGCCCGGACACACCGTCGCGCAGCCGGGCGATCTCGGCGGGCACGTCGATCGGCGAACGCCGGTTGGTCACCAGCCAGCGCACCGCCCGGTCCAGCAGCCGCCGGCTGTCCAGGTAGACCGTGGTCTGCAACTCCGGCGGCACCCGGTTATCCAGCGCCTCGACCGCGTCCCACAGCTCCCGCAGCCTGAAGACCTCCCGGACCACCACGTACGCCCGGATCACGTCCGCCGCCGAGGCCGCAGTCTCCTCGACCACCCGGTAGATGAAGGTGATCCCGCCCCGGTTGACCGCCTCGTTGACCAGAACCGTGGTCACGATGTCCCGGTTCAACCGGTGCTGGCCCATCCGGCCGGCGTACCGCTCCCGCAGCGGGGTCGGGAAGTAGTTGGTCAGCACCTCCGTCGTCCACGCCTCGTCGGGCAGCCCGTCGGTGAGGATCTCCCGCTCCAGCGCGATCTTGACGTACGCCAACAGCACCGCGAACTCCGGCGCGGTCAGCCCGGTGTCGGTCCGGACCGCCAGCTCCTCGTCCGCCGGCAACGCCTCCAGCTCGCGGTTGAGCACCCCGGACCGTTCCAGATCCGTGATCATCCGCCGGTGCACCGGCAGCAACGACGCCGCCTGGGCCTGCGCGTTGTTGATCGCCCGTGCCTGGTCGTAGTTGTCCCGCAGCACCAGCTCGGCGACCTCGTCGGTCATCTCGGCCAGCAGCTCGTCCCGCTCGGGCACGGTCAGGTCGCCGTCGGCGACCGCCGTACCGAGCAGGATCTTGATGTTGACCTCGTGGTCGGAGCAGTCCACCCCGGCCGCGTTGTCGATGAAGTCGGTGTAGATCCGGCCGCCCGACTGGGCGTACTCGATCCGGCCGACCTGGGTGAAGCCCAGGTTGCCGCCCTCACCGACCACCCGGCAGCGCAGGTCCCGGCCGTCGACCCGGATGGCGTCGTTGGACTTGTCGCCGACCTCGGCGTTCGTCTGGCTGGACGCCTTCACGTAGGTGCCGATGCCGCCGTTCCAGAACAGGTCCACCGGCGCGGTCAGGATGGCCTTCATCAGCTCCGCCGGGGACATGTTCGTCACCCCGTCGTCGAGGCCGAGCACCGCGCGGACCTGCGGCGTGATCGGCACCGACTTGGCGGTACGCGGGAAGACGCCACCCCCGGCGGAGATCAGCTCCTGGTTGTAGTCCCCCCACGACGAGCGCGGCAGGTCGAACAGCCGCTTCCGCTCGGCGTACGAGGTGGCCGCGTCCGGCGACGGGTCCAGGAAGATGTGCCGGTGGTCGAAGGCGGCCACCAGCCGGATGTGCTCCGACAGCAGCATCCCGTTACCGAACACGTCACCGGACATGTCACCCACACCGACCACGGTGAAGTCCTGGGTCTGGGTGTCGTGCCCCAACTCGCGGAAGTGCCGCTTCACCGACTCCCAGGCGCCCCGGGCGGTGATGCCCATCTTCTTGTGGTCGTACCCGGCGGAACCCCCGGAGGCGAACGCGTCCCCCATCCAGAAGTTGTGCGACACCGAGATCTCGTTGGCGATGTCGGAGAAGGTCGCGGTGCCCTTGTCCGCCGCCACCACCAGGTACGGGTCGTCGCCGTCGTGCCGGACCACGTCGACCGGCGGCACGATCTTCCCGCCGACGATGTTGTCGGTGACGTCCAGCAGGCCGGAAATGAAACCCTGGTAACAGGCAACCGCCTCGTCCCGGTCGCCGGGCTTCTGCTTGAGCACGAAGCCACCCTTGGCGCCCACCGGCACGATCACCGCGTTCTTCACCATCTGTGCCTTGACCAGGCCCAGCACCTCGGTACGGAAGTCCTCCCGCCGGTCGGACCAGCGCAGCCCACCCCGGGCCACCGACCCGAACCGCAGGTGCACCCCCTCGAACCGGGGCGAGTACACGAAGATCTCGTACTTCGGGCGGGGCTGCGGCAGATCCGGGATCGCCTGCGGGTCCAGCTTGAACGCCACGTACTCCTTCGGCCGCCCGTCGGAGCGACGCTGGAAGAAGCTGGTCCGCAGGGTGGCCTGGATCAGCGTCAGGTACGACCGCAGGATCCGGTCCTGGTCCAGGCTGGACACGTCGTCGAGCGCCTGCCCGATGCCGTCCACCAGCTCCCGGGCCCGCTGGCTGCGCGCCTCGGCGGCCAGCTCCAGGGTCGGCGAGAACCGCACCTCGAAGAGTTCCACCAGCAACGCCGCGATCGACGGGTACGCGATGAACGTCTGCTCCATGTAGTCCTGGGAGAAGACCGTCCCGGCCTGCCGCAGGTACTTCGCGTACGCCCGCAGCACCACCACCTGCCGCCAGGTCAGCCCGCCGCGCAGCACCAGCTCGTTGAAGCCGTCCACCTCGGCCTCGCCCCGCCAGGCCGCCGCGAAGGCGTTCTCCACGTGCGGGCGTACCTCGGCCAGGTCCTGGTGTCCCTCGGGCAGCCGCAGACCGAAGTCGTACAGCCAGATCCGGCCGTCGACCCGGTCCACCTCGTACGGGTGCTCGTCGACCACCCGTACGCCGAGCGAGTGCAGCACCGGCAGCACCGCGGAGAGCATCATCGGCTCGCCGTACCGGTACACCTTGAACCGGACGTTCAGCCCGTCGGTCTCCGGGATCCGGCCCGGCCGGGGCGCCTGCTGCCGGCGGAACAGGTGCATCTCCAGCTGGCCCGGCTCCTCCAGCAGCTCCAGCTTGGCCAAGTCCTTCATCGCCTCGTACGGCGTGTGACCGTCCTTGTAGCCCTCCGGGAAGGCGTCCGCGTACCGGGTGAACAGGTGCTTGGCCTGCTCGTCGCCGAGCTTGCGTTCCAGCACCAGCCGGTAGTCGTCGTCCCAGAGCCGGGTCGCGTCGGCCAGTTCCTCGGCCAGCAGGTCGGCGTCCACCTCGCCGGGCGGGCTGGCCGGATCGGTCCGCACGATGAAGTGCACCCGGGCCAGCATCGACTCGGTCACCCGGGTGGTGTAGTCCACCCCGACCCCGTTCAGCTCGCGGAGCAGGATCTCCTGCATCCGCAGCCGGTTCTGCGTGGTGAACCGGTCCCGGGGCAGGTAGATCAGGCAGGAGATGAACCGGCCGTAGCCGTCCCGGCGCAGGAACAGCCGCAACTGCCGGCGCCCGGCCATCCGTAGCACACCGACCGCCGCGTGGTACAGGTCGTCGGTCTTGATCTGGAACAGCTCGTCACGCGGGTACGTCTCCAGGATCTGGAGCAGGTCCTTGCCCGAGTGGCTGCGCTCGCTGAGCCCGGACCGTTCCATCACCTCGGCGACCTTCCGGCGCACGACCGGCAGTTCGCGTACGCTGGTCCGGTAGGCGGCGGTGGAGAACAGCCCCAGGAAACGCCGCTCGCCGACCACCTCCCCGGCCTCGTTGAAGACCTTGAAGCCGATGTAGTCGAGATAGGCCGACCGGTGCACGGTGGCCCGCGAGTTCGCCTTGGTGATGATGAGCAGGCGCTTCTCCAGCGCCTTCTGGTACGCCTCCGGAGTCATCGAGGACAGCGCCCGCGCCTCCGGACGGTCCTGCCGCAGGATGCCCAGCCCGGTACCGAGCACCGCCTCCAGCGCCTGCTCGCCACGCTCGTCGGCGGCCAGCCGGTACTCCCGGTAGCCGAGGAAGGTGAAGTGTTCGTTGGCCAGCCAGCGCAGCAGCTCGACCGAGTCGGTGATGTCCTTCTCCGGCACCGGGGGACGGTTCTCCGAGGTACGCGCCGCCGCCAGGTCGTCGGCGAGGGAGAGGGCCTGCTGGCGCATCTTCGGCCAGTCCTCGACCGCCTCCCGGACGTCGGTGAGCACCCGCTGCAACTCGCGGCGCAGCCCGTCCCGCTCCTTCGGGTCCCGGACCGGGTCGATCTCGATCCGCATCCAGCTCTCGACGATGTCCCCGTCGATCGCGTCGTCCGGTTCGACGTCGGCGGCCACCTCGGTCAGCCGGCCCAGCGGCTCCCGACGGACCACCACCAGCGGGTGCACCAGCAGGTGCAGGTCCAGGTGGTGGGCGGTGAGCAGGGCGGTGACCGAGTCCACCAGGAACGGCATGTCGTCGGTGACGATCTCGATGACCGTGTGCTGCTGCTCGGCGTCCGGTTCGTGGATGTGCAGCTTCAACTCGCCCGGTACCCGCTGCTGGGCCAGGTCCCGGTGCTCCCGGGCGGCGGCGAGCATCTCCTCGGCGGTGAAGCCGATCAGCTCCTCGTCCGGCGCGAACCGCCAGAACCGGTCCACCAGGGTCGCCGCGTCATGATCGTCCCCGGCCAACGCAACCGCCTGGGCGACCAGGCGCTCGGCGTTCGGTACCGGCTCGTCGAGCTCGGCGTCCTCCGCGTCGTCGGCGAGCGCCTCGGGCGGCAGGCCGAGATCGTACAGAGTGTCCAGGCTCGCACCGGAAACTCCGGTCACGCCACTGTGCAGGCGACTGCCGACGCCGTCGCCGTCGGTCGCCGAATCGAAGCTGTCGTCCCGGCTGGTGTCAACCTGCCGGAGATCGGGTCCCGGTTTGACTGCCGGACGCCGGTCCATCGGTGCCACTCCCCTCGACCCACCACGTTGTGGGTCACTCGCCGCTCAGCCTAGGCCCTCCCGATCACTTCGCCCCTCGGCGGACCACCAGCCGAGACGTCCGGACCCGGACTCTGGCCGTTCTCCCGTTGTGATACGGGGCCGGGGCAGGACGGGAGTACCCCTACCGGGCAGTTTCCTCACCTGATGGCGGGACACGGTTTCGTCGCACCCCTGGTCCGACCCGGGACAGCGGGCGGTCGTCGACCCGTACTACCGTCGGTTCCGGCCCGTACCGAAACGAAGGGATGGCCGAGCATGCGTCATGCGTACCCGATCCGTCGCCACCGCCCACCGCGGCTGCGCGCGGCGCTGGCGTGCCTCGCGCTGGCCGGTGCGGCGCTGGTCGGCTGCTCCAGCGGGGACGGGCCGGAGGACAGCGTGGACGCGTTCCTGTCCGGCTGGCGCTCCGGGAACCTGAACGCGGTCGGGTTCCGCAACCCGGCCGGCGACCGGGTCTCCGCCGACGAGGTGACCGGGCAGCTCCGTGAACTCACCGGCGGGCTGCCGAAGAGCCCACCGACGCTGAAACGGACCGGCGGTGCCACGGTCACCGGGAACACCGCGAACGCCACCATCCGGGTCGAGTGGGCGCTCCCCGGCGACGTGACCTGGGGGTACGACCGACCGGTCCGGCTGGTCCGGGGCGGCGACGACCGGTGGCAGGTCATCTGGGAGCCGCAACTGGTGCACGAGGGTCTGACCAGCGGGGACCGGCTGGCGGTCCGCCGGGACCCGGCACCCCGGGCGGCGGTGCTCGACGCCGCCGGTACCCCGATCGTGGCACCCCGACCGGTGGTGGTGGTCGGCGTCCAGCCCAACCAGGTCGAGGATCCCGGCGCCCTGGTCAAGAGCCTGAACTCGGCGTTCCGGGCGATCCGCCCCGCGCTGAACCCGCCGGTCGACCTGACCGACCTGCCGAAGCGGCTGGCGGCGGCCGGGCGGGGCGACTTCGTCGAGGTGGTCACCCTCCGTCGCGAGGCGTACCTTCAGATCAAACCCCGGATCTACGACCTGGCGGGAACCAAGTTCCGTGAGGAGCAACGGGACCTCGCCCCGACCCGCGAGTTCGCCCGGGCCGTGCTCGGCTCGGTCGACCCCGCGTTCAAGGAGGATCTGGCGGCGAAGCCGGACCGCTACGCGGCCGGTGACCTGGTGGGTCACGGCGGGTTGCAGGGCCGGTACGACGAGCGCCTACGCGGCCGGCCCGGGCTCAGCGTGGTGGTCAACCGCAAGGGACCGGAGGGGGCGGTGGCCCCGACCGGGGACGAGCTGTTCCGGGCCGAACCGAAGCCCGGTGAGCCGGTGCGCACCACCCTCGACGTGGCGACGCAGAACGCGGCCGACAGTGCGCTGCGCGCCGAGCGTCGGCGGGCCGCCCTGGTCGCGGTCCGGATCAGTGACGGGGCCGTCCTCGCCGCCGCCAACGGCCCCGGTCCGGCCGGCGAGAACCTGGCCTTCACCGCGCAGGTGCCGCCCGGGTCCACCTTCAAGATGGTCAGCGCGCTGGGCCTGCTGGACGCCGGGGCGGTCACCCTGGACGGGCCGGTCGCCTGCCCGGGGACCGTCACCGTAGACGGTCGGTCGTTCAAGAACTCCGACAACTTCGCCCTCGGTACCGTGCCCTTCCGGGTCGACTTCGCGAAGTCCTGCAACACCGCCTTCGCCGCTCTCGCGCCGAAGCTCGGGCCGGACGGACTGGCCGAGACGGGCCGTTCGCTCGGGCTGGAGGGCAAATGGGACCTCGGCCTGGACGCCTTCACCGGCCGGGTCTCCACCGGCGGGTCGGCCGCCGAACGGGCCGCCGCCGCGTTCGGGCAGGGCACCACCCAGGTCAGCCCGCTGGCCATGGCGTCGGCCACCGCGGCGGTCGCGCGTGGCCAGTGGCAGCAGCCGAAGCTCGTGCTGGATCCGGGGCCGGCTCAGCCGGCCCCGGCCGGGCCTCAGCTCAAGGCCGGCTCGGTCGACCTGCTGCGCACAATGATGCGCGAGGTGGTCACCCGGGGCACCGCGACGGCCCTGGCCGACGTGCCGGGCGGGCCGGTGCACGGCAAGACCGGCACCGCCGAGTACGACGACAACCCGGCCCACACCCACTCCTGGTTCGTGGGCTGGCAGGGCGATGTGGCCTTCGCGGTCTTCGTGGAGCAGGGCGGATCGAGTGCGGCGAGCGCGGTCCCGGCCATCGAGCGTTTCCTGCGCGCCCTGCGCTGATCCCACGGGTCGGCGCGCCACCCCGGCAGCGCTGCACCCCGGCAGCGCTGCACCCCGGCAGCGTGGCGGCCCGGCAGCGTGGCGGCCCGGCAGCGTGGCGGCCCGGCAGCGTGGCGGCCCGGCAGCGTGGCGGCCCGGCAGCGTGGCGGCCCGGCAGCGTGGCGGCCCGGCAGCGTGGCGGCGGGCCCGCTCGAAGATCGCCCTACTTACCGGAAGTAGGCCCTTCGGCGTCCACCGGAGAGCCCTCTTTCGGTGAAGTAGCGGGATCATCAAGTGGCGCAACCGTGAGCTGACCGGACACTGCCGGGTCAGCTCGCCACGATGCCGTCGAGCCCGGCTGGCGCGGTCGACCCCTCAACCGCACCGGGCTGGGTCGGCAGCAACGGGTGGGTCGGCCCGGTCCACCCGGTCGGCCGGTCCATCGGCCGGTCCATCGACGGGTTCGTCGGCCGGTCTGCCGACGGGTCCGTCGGCTGGTCGGCGCCACCGGCACCGGCCGGCGGCACGGCCCCCGGGGCGGAGACCGGGGCGAGCCCGGCCACCAGGGTCTCCACGATCTCGGCGGCGTACGCCCCGTCCGGGTCGTAGTCCGGGTCGAAGACGGTCAGCTCGACGCCGAGGCAGTGCGGGGTGTCCACCAGCCCGGCCAACAGGATCTCCAGCTCGGCGAAGGCGATCCCACCCGGGTCGGGCGCGTCGACGGCCGGCATCACCGCCGGGTCGAGCACGTCCACGTCGACGTGCACCCAGTAGCCGACACAGTCGGTGATCTGGTCGAGGGCCCACTGCGCGGTCCGGGCCGCACCCTCGGCGCGGAGCAGGGGTACCGGCCGGTTGATGATGCCGGCTGCCTGGAGGTCCAGCCGGTATTCGTCCTGTGCCCGGATGCCGAGCACCACCACGTCGATGTCCCGGAAGTACGGCCGGCGACCCTCGATCGCGGCCAGGTCGGCCTGCCCCCGGCCGGTCACCAGGGCCAGGTCCTCCCCCGCCGCCGCGCCCACGTACGACGCGTTGCCCGGGTGCCGGAAGTCGGAGTGCCCGTCGACGAAGACCAGCCCGATCCGGCCGCCCACCGCCTCACCGAGCCGGTGCATGGCCAGCGCCGACCCGAGCAGCACCGAGCAGTCCCCGCCGAGCACCAGGGGAAACTCCCCCCGGTCGATGATCCCGCCGATCCGTTCGGCCAGCGCCGTGGAGTAGGCGGCGATCTCCCGGGCGTGGCAGACGCCGTCGCCGGGGCGCCAGTCACCCGGGTCGTACCGGGGCGGCGTCAGACAGCCGGCGTCCCGGGCGCCGAGCCGGGTGAGCAGATCGTGGTCACGCAGGGCTCCCGGTGCCTTCGCGCAGCCCGGAACCGAGGTGGACGTCGGCGGCCGTAGGCCGAGGTTGGTCGGTGCGTCGAGGACGGCGATCCGGCGCGTCATGGGCTCCCGTCCTCGTGGTCCGGGCGGGCCGGCCGGGCCGGCCCGCGCAGTCGTCTAGGTCAAGGTCGCTACTGCCGGCTGGGTCAGGATCGCCGCTGCTCAGAAGAGTGCACTGGCGAGTGCCCGACGGGCGCCGGCCACGGCCGGATCGTCCGGGCCGGCGATGGTGAAGAGCGAGACGAGGTGCTGCCGGGTCCGCTCCCGCTCGTCGCCGGCGGTCCGTCGGACCACGGCGACCAGTCGGGCGTACGCCTGCTCGGCCTGGCCACTGAGCACCTCGATGTCGGCGGCGAGTAGTTGGGCGTCGACATCGTCCGGGTTCGCCTCGGCGGCGGCCAGCGCGCTGCCCGGATCGGCCCCGCTCACCCGCCGGGCCAGCGTGACATGGGCCAGGCCCGCCTCGGCCGCCTTGTCCGCCGGTGCCTCGGCGAGGATCTTCCGGTACGCCTGCTCGGCGGCGTCCAGGTCGCCGACCATCAGGGCGTCGTCCGCCTCGGCCATCCGCGGGTCCTCGGACGTGCTGACCTCGACCCCGCCGGCCTTGAGTACGGCGTCGAGCCACTGGCGGAGCTGGGCCTCCGGCACCACGCCGGAGAAGGCGTCGACCGGCTGACCGCCGACCACCGCGTAGACCATCGGGATGCCCTGTACGCGGAACATCTGCGCGAGACGCGGGTTGGCATCAACGTCGATCTTGGCGAGTACCCAGGCGCCGCCGCCCTCGATGGCGAGCCGCTCCAGGACCGGGGAGAGCTGCTTGCAGGGCTGGCACCACTCGGCCCAGAAGTCGACCACGACCGGTGTGGTCAGCGAGCGTTCGAGCACCTCGGACTGGAATGTCGCCTCGGTGACGTCGATCACCGTGACCGCTCCGCCGCCGCCCGGCACGGGGGCGGCGGGTGTACCGGCGGGAGCGCCGGTGGCGGGTCGGGCGGGGGTCGGTGCCGCGCTACGCAGCGCGCCGAGGTCTACCGCGCCGCGGGTGAAGATCGACGGGGTGATCCGTGGGTCGCTCATGGTTGTCTAGTCTCGCACGCGCGACGCCCAACGCAGACCAACCGTGGCAGCCACAAATGTGACTCTCGCGGCTGGTCGGAGCCGGTACCCCCGCACAGCGGACAGGTCGACGCAGCCCGCCCGGCAACGCCCGGGAGGGCTGCGGTGTTAAGCAGGGCCCCTTCCTATACCGGAAGCGTTAAGAAGGGGCCCTTCCTTTACGGTGGTCAGAAGCGGGCGGGCTCGCGGTAGACGCCCCACTCGGCGCGCAGCGCGTTGCAGATCTCGCCGAGGGTGGCCTCGGCGCGGACCGCGTCGAGCATCGCCGGGATCATGTTCCCCCCGGTCCGGCTCACCTCGACCATGCGCGTGACGGCGGCCTGCACCGCGGCCTCGTCCCGGCCGGCCTTCCGCTCGGCGAGCACCCGGCGCTGCTCCACCTCCACCTCGTGCGAGATGCGCAGGATCTCCAGCTCCTTGGCGACCGTGCCGGTGTGGCAGTTCACCCCGACGATCTTCTTGTCGCCCTTCTCCAGCGCCTGCTGGTAGACGAAGGCCGACTCGGCGATGTGGCCGGTGAACCAGCCGTCCTCGATGCCACGCAGGATGCCGGAGGTCATCGGGCCGATCTCGTGCGGGCCCTCACCGCCGAGCTGCCGGATCCGGGCGAAGATCTCCTCCGCCTCGGCCTCGATCTTGTCGGTGAGCGCCTCGACGTACCACGAGCCGCCCAGCGGGTCGGCCACGTTGGTCACCCCGGTCTCCTCCATCAGCACCTGCTGGGTACGCAGGGCGATCTCGGCGGACTCGTCGGTGGGCAGGGCGAGGGTCTCGTCGAGGGCGTTGGTGTGCAGCGAGTTGGTCCCGCCGAGCACCGCCGCCAGGGCCTCCACGGCGGTGCGTACCACGTTGTTGACCGGCTGCTGGGCGGTCAGCGAGACCCCGGCGGTCTGGGTGTGGAACCGCAGCCAGAGCGCCTTCTCGCTGGTCGCGCCGTAAACCTCCTTCAGCCAGCGGGCCCAGATCCGCCGGGCGGCCCGGAACTTGGCGATCTCCTCGAAGAAGTCCACGTGCGAGTCGAAGAAGAAGCTCAGGCCGGGGGCGAAGACGTTCACGTCGAGGCCCCGGGACAGGCCCAGTTCGACGTAGCCGAACCCGTCGGCAAGGGTGTACGCCAACTCCTGCGCGGCGGTCGCGCCGGCCTCCCGGATGTGGTACCCGGAGACCGACAGCGGCTTGTAGCGCGGGATCTCGGCGGCGCAGTACTCCATCAGGTCACCGATCAGGCGCAGGTGCGGCTCGGGGTCGAAGAGCCACTCCTTCTGGGCGATGTACTCCTTGAAGATGTCGGTCTGCAACGTCCCGTCCAGGGTGGACAGATCGGCGCCCTGCCGCTCGGCGGCCACCAGGTACATGCAGAACACCGGCACCGCCGGGCCGGAGATGGTCATCGAGGTGGTCACGCCGGCCAGGTCGATGCCGTCGAAGAGCATCTCCATGTCGGCGGCGGAGTCGATCGCCACCCCGCAGTGCCCGACCTCACCGAGCGCCTGCGGATCGTCGGAGTCCCGTCCCATCAGGGTCGGCATGTCGAAGGCGACGGAGAGCCCGCCGCCACCGGCGCCGAGGATCATCTTGTAGCGCTCGTTGGTCTGCTGGGCGTTGCCGAACCCGGCGAACTGCCGGATCGTCCAGGTCCGGCCGCGGTAGCCGGTCGGGTAGAGGCCCCGGGTGTACGGGTACTCGCCCGGCCAGCCGATCCGGTCGAACCCCGGGTAGGCCACCCCCTCCGGTGGCCCGTAGACCGGGTCGACCGTCATCCCCGACAGCGTGGTGAAGTCGGCTTCCCGCTTGCGGGCGGCATCGTACCGGGCCTGCCAGCGCGCCCGGCCGGCAGCGATCTCGTCGGCGTTCATCCGGGGGGCTCCTCCTCGAGTCCTCGTCTGCCTGTCGAGTCTAGAGCCCCCCCCTGAACGATCGCTAAGGAACTTCGTACCAGCCGGTAACCGCTGGTCAGGCCGACGGGACGGCGGGATCGCCGAGCGCCACGTCGTCGACCCGGATGTTGATCTCGTCGACCCGCAGCCCGTACGCCTCGACCGCCTCGGTCACCCGGACCCGCACCGCGCCGGTCACCTCGGGCACCGACCGGCCCGCCTCGATCACCAGCACCAGGTTGATCACCGCAGCGGCCCCGGTGACATGGGCGGACACGCCCCGCCGGGCGTCACCCACCCGGTCCAGCCCGACCCGGTCCAGCACGGCGTTGAAGAACCGGGCCACGTCTCCGCCGAGGTCGGCGACACCGGGCACCGACCGGGCGGCCAGCACGGCGATCTTCTCGACCACCTCGTCGGAGACCAGGGTCGCCCCACCGGCCACCGCGTCCGGCGTGACCGACATCTCCTGCGTCGCCTCGTCGCTCATTTTCCCGCCCCCAACCGTCGCGTCACCCTGCCGCGCCGGCAGGGCCGTGCGAGCCTACTAGCTGGCCCTGCCGCGCGGGGGCGTTGCCACGGTAGGTGTGCCGGTAGGTGCCCGGCGCGACGCCGACCGCGGCGTGGAGATGCTGGCGCAGGTTGGCTGCGGTACCGAACCCGGCCCGGCGGGCGACGTGGTGCATCGGCAGATCGCTCGTCTCCAGCAGGCGCCGGGCCAGCTCCACGCGCTCCCGGGTCAACCACTGCACCGGCGTCATACCCACCTCCTCCCGGAACCGCCGGCTGAAGGTACGGACGCTGGTCCGGGCGTGCGCGGCCAGTTGGGCGAGGGTGAGCTGCTGATCGAGCCGTTCGAGCGCCCAGGCCCGGGTGTGGCTGGTGGTGGCGGTCGACGGCGCGGGCACCGGACGCTCGATGTACTGCGCCTGGCCGCCGTCCCGCCACGGGGGCACGACACAGCGGCGGGCCACCTGGTTCGCGATCTCGCTGCCGTGGTCCTGGCGGACGAGGTGCAGGCACAGGTCCAGCCCGGCGGCGACACCGGCCGACGTGAGCACGTCGCCGTCGTCGACGAAGAGCACGTCGGCGTTGACCTGCACCCGGGGGAACAGATCCTGGAAGTGCTGCGCACTGCGCCAGTGGGTGGTCGCCGGACGGCCGTCGAGCAGTCCCGCCGCAGCGAGCACGTAGGCGGCGTTGCACACCGAGACGATCCGGGTACCGGGACGGATCAGCGCCAGCGCGGCGGCCAGCGGCGGCGGCAGGATGCCCTGTTCATAGATCGGCCCCTGTGGTGTGGCAGCCGGGATAACGACGGTGTCCGCAGTGGCCAGCACCCGGGCGTCGTGCGCGACCGACACCTCGAAGTCGGCGTCGGTACGCACCGGCCGGCCGTCGACGGTGCAGGTGAGCACGGAATAGAGCGGCTCGTCCCGCGCGTCGCGGGCCACGGTGAAGATCCGTGCCGGGATACCCAGCTCGAACGGGATGACTCCGGGCAGGGCGAGGACGACGACGAGATGCATGGCCAGATTCTTGCACATGTTGGCGATCGGGCCACTTTTCGGCGGTCATTCCCGAACGCATGCTGGTCAGGTGCCCACCGGAGATCACCGCTCCGGAGAACGGCCCGGCCGGGCCGAGCGCCGACAACCAAGGAGAACCCTCATGACCATCACCGATTCCACCACCACCGCCAGCCCGGTCGACGTGCTGAACACCTTCTTCGAGAAGTTGGGCGCCGGTGACCTTCCGGGCCTGCTCGACGTGATCGACGAGAACGTCGACTGGAAGGCCGCTGGTGATCCCCGCGTGCCGTGGACCGGCCAGCGGCACGGCAGGGCGGCGGCCGGCGACTTCCTCGCCTCGCTCGGCCAGTACACCGAACCGGTCTCCTTCACGGTCGACCGTGTCCTCGGCGACGCGGACACCGCCGTGGCCGTGGGCGCATTCGCCCATCGGGTCCTCGGGACCGGCAAGACGTTCGAGAGCGAGTTCGTCATCCAGATCGGCGTCGTCGACGGATGCATCGTCCGGTACCGGATCTTCGAGGACAGCTACGCCGTCGGGCAGGCATTCCTTCCCGACAACCAGGGCTGACGGCGCCCACCGACGCAGGAGGCTGCCATGCACGCTGCCCTCTACCGCCGCCTCGGCGCTGCCCGGGAGGTGCTCACCGTCGAGGAGCTGGACGATCCGGTGCCCGGCGCCGGCGAAGTACGCGTACGGGTGCACGTCTCGGGAGTGAATCCGTCCGACTGGCGCGCCCGCAGACATGGCCGGGGCGGACCCCTCCCGTTTCCGTACCAGGTACCGCACTCCGACGGCGCAGGCGTCATCGACGCGGTCGGTGCGGGGGTCGACGCGGCCCGGGTGGGTCAACGCGTGTGGCTGTGGAACGCCGCGTGGCAACGCCCACACGGTACGGCGGCGCAGTACGTGTGCCTGCCCGCCCGACAGGCGGTGGCCCTGCCCGACCAGGTCAGCTTCACGCAGGCCGCCGGGCTGGGCATCCCCTTCATGACCGCCTGGCACTGCCTGTTCGGCGACGGCCCGATCACCGGCCTACCGGTACTGATCGCGGGTGGTGCCGGGGCGGTGGGCAACGCCGCGGTCCAGCTCGCGCACGCGGCCGGCGCCTTCGTGATCGCCACGGTCAGTTCGCCGGACAAGGCGGCGCTGGCCCGAGCGGCCGGCGCGGACGTGACGGTGGACTACCGGGACGAACGCGCTGTCACGGAGATCCGCGCCGCCGCACCTGACGGGGTGGCCCGGATCGTCGAACTGGCCCTGGGACGGAACATCGCGCTGGATCTCGCCGCCGTGGCGCCTCGCGGAACCATCGTCACCTATGCCCCGGAGTCCGACGGTGAACCATCCGTGCCGGTGCAGCGGTTGATGTGGGACAACATCACCCTGCGGTTCATGCTGGTCTACGCACTTTCCGCCGCCGCGCAGGACGCTGCGGTCCGGGGCGTCAGCCAGGCGATCGAAACCATGCCACCCAGTCCGCTGCCGATCGCCCGCTATCCACTGACCGAAATCGCCACGGCACACGAAGCGGTCGAGGGCGGCATCACCGGCAAGGTACTGATCGACCTTTCCTGAGGGACGATCCGGCGGAACCTGGCCGGTGACGGGTACGGGGTCGACGGTCGACGGTGGCCGGCCTTCGACCCCGCCCACCCGCACGAGGTCAGGAGCCGAGCTGGGACAGGAGTTCCCGGGCTGCCGCGTACGGGTCGAGGCTCCCCTCGGCCACCCGGGCGGCGAGCGCCGGCAGCTCCGTACCGTCGCGCAGCGAGCCGATCCGGCTGCGCAGCTCGCCGAGCGCGATCGCCTCGACCTCGGCGGCGGCCCGCGCCTCCCGGCGGCGGCGCAGCTCGCCGTGCTCGGCCAGCCAGCCCCGGTGCTTGTCGATCGCGGCGGCGATGTCGTCGATCCCCTCGCCCCGGGCGGCGATGGCCCGGACCACCTGCGGGCGCCACTGCCCCGGGCCGCGCTCGCCGAGCGCGATCATGCCCTGGATGTCCCGTACGGTGGCGTCGACCCCGTCCCGGTCGGCCTTGTTGATCACGAAGATGTCGGCGATCTCCAGGATGCCGGCCTTGACCGCCTGGATCGCGTCGCCCATTCCCGGGGCGAGCAGCACCAGCGTGGTGTCGGCCAGCGAGGCGACCTCCACCTCGGCCTGGCCCACCCCGACGGTCTCCACCAGGACGACGTCGCAGCCGGCCCCCTCCAGTACCCGGACCGCCTGCGGGGTGGCTGCGGCGAGCCCGCCGAGGTGGCCCCGGCTGGACATGGACCGGATGTAGACCCCCGGGTCGGTGGCGTGGTCCTGCATCCGGACCCGGTCACCGAGGATCGCCCCACCGGTGAACGGGCTGGACGGGTCGACCGCCAGCACGCCGACCCGGTGTCCGCGTACCCGCAGCGCCCGGACCAGCTCGTTGGTGGTGGTGGACTTACCCACCCCGGGCGAACCGGTCAGACCCACCACCTGGGCCCGCCCGGTGTGCGGGGCGAGCGCCGCCGCCACCTCCGGCAGGATCTCGTCACCCGACTCGACCAGGGTGATCAGCCGGGCCACCGCGCGGGGGTCACCCGCGCGGGCCCGCTCCACCAGCATGGGTACGTCCCGACTGCGCCGGACCGGCACCGCCGCCGGCTCCGGGGCCCGCCGGCCCTCCGGCGTCGCCCGGTCCCCCGCTGCCGCGTCCGGGGCTGCCCCGTCCGGGGCGCGCCGGTCGTCCGGCGCGCCCGTGCCGACCTCGCTCACTGCTCGCCTTCGCCGCCGCCCGGAACATGGATGATCAGGGCGTCACCCTGGCCGCCACCACCGCAGAGCGCCGCCGCACCCGTGCCGCCGCCCCGCCGCTTCAGCTCGAAGGCCAGGCTGAGCACCAGCCGCGCACCGGACATGCCGATCGGGTGGCCGAGCGCGATCGCCCCGCCGTTGACGTTCACGATGTCCGGGCTGACACCGAGGTCCCGGGTGGACTGGATGCCGACCTGGGCGAACGCCTCGTTGATCTCGATCAGGTCGAGATCGGAGAGGCTCAGCCCGCCCTTGCGCAGGGCGTGCTGGATGGCGTTGGCCGGCTGCGAGTGCAGCGAGTTGTCCGGCCCGGCCACGTTGCCGTGTGCGCCGATCTCCGCCAGCCAGGCCAGCCCCAACTCCTTGGCCTTGGCCTTGCTCATCACCACCACGGCGGCGGCGCCGTCGGAGATCGGCGAGGAGGTGCCGGCGGTGATCGTCCCGTCCTTCGCGAACGCCGGACGCAGCCTGGCCAGCGACTCCGGCGTGGTGTCCGGCCGGATCCCCTCGTCCTCCGCGATGACCAGCGGGTCACCCTTGCGCTGCGGGATGACCACCGGGGTGATCTCGTCGGCGAACGCGCCGTTCTTCTGCGCGGCGGCGGCCCGCTGGTGGCTGGTCGCCGCGAAGATGTCCTGCTCCTGACGGGTGATGCCCAGGGTGGCGCCGTGCCGCTCGGTGGACTCCCCCATCGAGCAGCAGTCCCACGCGTCGGTGAGCCCGTCCAGCGCCATGTGGTCCTTGATGACCACGTCGCCGTACTTGTAGCCGGCCCGCTGGCCGAGCAGCAGGTGCGGGGCGTTGGTCATCGACTCCATGCCGCCGGCCACCACGATGTCGAACTCGCCAGCCCGGATGAGTTGGTCGGCCAGGGCGATCGCATCCAGGCCGGAGAGGCAGACCTTGTTGATGGTCAGCGCCGGCACGGACATCGGGACACCGGCCTCGACCGCCGCCTGCCGGGCCGGAATCTGACCGGCACCGGCCTGGAGCACCTGGCCCATGATCACGTACTGCACCTGGTCCGGTGCGACGCCGGCCCGCTCCAGGGCGGCGGCGATCGCCACCCCGCCGAGCTTGGTCGCCGGGAGGTCCTTGAGGTTGCCCAGCAGGCGCCCCATCGGGGTCCGTGCGCCGCTGACGATCACCGAAGCCATGTACCTGCCTCCGAGGGGGTGCCGACCGTACGCCTTAACGATTGTTCGGTCAGACTAGCGCCATGGCTGACAACTCCCCCGCGGAGCCCGCTGCCGACTTCGTCACAGGCATCGGGCTGCGCCGCATCGACCACGTCGGGATCGCGGTCGCCGACCTGGACGCCGCCATCGAGTTCTACCAGCGGGTGTTCGGGATGCGCTGCGTACACACCGAGACCAACACCGAGCAGGGCGTCCGGGAGGCGATGCTGGCCGTCGGGCCGACCGCCGAGGGCGGCTGCGTGCAACTGCTCGCCCCGCTGGATTCCGGGTCGACCATCGCGAAGTTCCTCGACCGCAACGGGCCGGGGGTGCAACAGGTGGCGTACACCGTCGAGGACATCGACGCGGCGTGCGCGGCGCTGCGGGAGCGGGGCATGCGGCTGCTCTACGAGACCCCCAAGCGGGGCACCGCCGACTCCCGGATCAACTTCGTGCACCCGAAGGACGCCGGCGGTGTCCTGGTCGAACTGGTCGAACCCGCCAAGGCGTAAGGAAGGGGTGCAAGGAAGGGCCCCCGCTTAACGCTTTCGGTAGAGGAAGGGCCCCCGCTTAACACCTCCGACCGGGCGGAGCAGGCGGTCGACGACGGGGTGGACAGGTACACCTGTCGGAGATCCGACCACGAGGAGTCACCGGCCGGACACGGATGCGTACAGTCGCCGGGTGTTGATCGAGTCGCACACCGCCGACCGGCCGCATCCGTTCCGGTTCACCACGTCGCTGCCACCCCTGGACCGGCCGCCGTCCCGGTGGCGCGACGAGATCCGCCGGATCGAGCAGCTCGGGTTCGACTCGGTCTCCGTCTCGGATCACCTGACCGGCGGCTGGGCGATCGATCCGCTGATCGCACTGACCGTCGCCGCCGAGGTGACCTCCCGGCTGCGGCTACTGACCCTGGTGCTCTGCAACGACTTCCGGCACCCGGTCACGCTGCACCGCTCCCTGGCCAACCTGGAGATCCTCTCCGGCGGCCGGCTGGAGGTCGGCCTCGGGGCCGGCTGGCTACGCGCCGACCACGACGCGGCGGGGCTGCCGTTCGATCCGCCCGGCACCCGGATCGAACGGCTCGGCGAGACGGTGGAGGTGCTGCGCCGCCTCTTCGGACCGGCGCCCGTGACGTTCGCCGGCCGCCACTACCGCCTCTCCGACCTGGACGGCCTGCCGAAGCCGCTCCGCCCCGGCGGGCCACCACTGCTGATCGGGGGCGGCGGTCGGCGGGTCCTGGAGCTGGCCGGACGGAGCGCCGACATCGTCGGCATCAACCCGCGTCTCGGCGCCGGCGTCGACCCGCGTACCGCGATCGCCGAGCTCAGCCCGGAGCGCCTGGAGCAGAAACTGACCTGGGCCCGCGACGCCGCGCGGTCCGCCGGCCGCGCGCCCGACCGGCTGGAGTTCCAACTACGGATGTACGACGTACGGGTCCGGCACGGTGGGGTGGAACATCGCGCCTCGTCCAGTCTCGCCGCGCAGCTCCCCCCGGCGGCGCTGGCCTCCTCCCCCTGCGTACTGCACGGGGACGTCGAGGAGTGCGTGGCCAAACTGCGCGCGCTACGCGACCGGTACGGGGTGAGCTACCTGCACCTGGGCGGGAACGTCGATGCCGCCGCGCCGATCGTGGCCCGGCTCGCCGGCCGGTGAGGTGTTAACAGGGGGCCCTTCCTATACCGAAAACGTTAAGCGGGGGCCCTTCCTTACACCTCAGCGAGCGTGAACGGGTCCGGGAGGTGAGCTGCGCGGACACCTTCACGCACCGGTCAATGCAGTTTTTCACAGAGGGCTTCCACCCTATAACTACCGTTCAGTAACGTCCGGCTCCACGGGCGCCCGGTCGGCGCGGTTGGGTCGGCGCGGTTGTGTCGGCCGCCGACATGGCGGTGGGCCGGCGGGCGCCCCACGATGACGGGCAGCCGCGCACCACCCGGGTGCCGGCCGGCCCGCCTCTGGCGCCCACGAACGGGAGGTCACCGTGCAGGACATCCTTGACGCGATCATGGGGGCGGAGGGGTCCGCGGACCCCGCTCGGGAACTCGCCCGCATCGCCGGGTTGCCGGTTCCCCGGACGTACCGGGGGGTGGTGGTCCGGGCCGAGGACACCGCGATGTTCGACGGGGTGGCCACCCGGGACCGCGATCCCCGCAGGTCACTGCACCTGGCGGAGGTGACGACCCCGGAACTCGGCCCCGGTGAGGCGCTGGTCGCGGTGATGGCCAGCGCGATCAACTACAACACCGTCTGGACGAGCATCTTCGAGCCGCTGCCCACCTTCAAGTTCCTCCAGCGCTACGGGCGGATCTCCGAGCTGACCCGGCGGCACGACCTGCCGTACCACGTGGTCGGCTCGGACGCGGCCGGCGTGGTGCTCCGGGTCGGTCCGGGGGTGACCCGCTGGCAGGCCGGTGACGAGGTGGTGGCGCACTGCCTCTCCGTCGAGTTGGAGGACGCGGCCGGGCACGACGACACCATGCTCGACCCGCAGCAACGGATCTGGGGATTCGAGACCAACTTCGGCGGCCTGGCCGAGCTGGCCGTGGTCAAGGCCAACCAGCTGATGCCGAAGCCCCGCCACCTGAGCTGGGAGGAGGCGGCAAGCCCCGGGCTGGTCAACTCCACCGCGTACCGGCAGCTCGTCTCGCACCACGGGGCGAACATGAAGCAGGGTGACGTCGTCCTCATCTGGGGGGCGTCCGGTGGGCTCGGCAGCTACGCCACACAGATGGCCTTGAACGGCGGGGCCATCCCGGTCTGTGTGGTCTCCTCCCCGGACAAGGCCGAGCTGTGCCGGCGGATGGGCGCCGAACTGGTCATCGACCGGGTTGCGGAGGGCTTCCGGTTCTGGTCGGACGAGGAGACCCAGAACCCGGACGAGTGGCGCCGCTTCGGTGAGCGGATCCGGGAGCTGACCGGCGGCGAGGACCCGGACATCGTCTTCGAGCACCCGGGCCGGGAGACCTTCGGCGCCAGTGTCTACGTCGCCAAGCGTGGCGGCACCATCGTCACCTGCGCCTCCACCAGCGGTTACCTGCACCAGTACGACAACCGGTACCTCTGGATGCACCTGAAGCGGATCGTCGGCAGCCACTTCGCCAACTACCGGGAGGCATGGGAGGCCAACCGGCTGGTGGCCCTCGGCCGGGTCCACCCGACCGTCTCCCGCACCTATCCACTGGAGCAGACCGGTCAGGCCGCCTACGAGGTGCACCGCAACGCCCACCAGGGCAAGGTGGGCGTCCGCTGCCTGGCCCCCGACGACGGCCTCGGGGTACGCGATCCGGAGTTGCGGGCCCGGCACAAGTCGGCGATCAACCGGTTCCGCGGGCAGTAACCCGACCGACGCCAGTCGCCCGACGCCCGGCGCCAGGTGCCCGACGCCGGGCACCCATGCCGGACGCCAGACGCCCAGCCGGACGCCAGGTGCCCGACGCCCGGCGCCAGGTGCTCCGCCGACCGTCCGGGCCGGACGCCCGGATCATCACCGTCAGCGATCCTTTCCGCTGATGTGGCAATGCCTTTCAGCCGGACCATTCAGGGGTATTTCCGGCCCGGTGCGACGTACCAGGAAAGGGCTGCGGGATGCCCCCCGCAGCCCTTTTCCCGGCCTGGTGGAGCGCCGGCTCCGGCGGGTCGGAGCTGCCAAGATCGCCGGCCGGGTAGACCGCCGGCAGGCCGAGAGTTGACCATGTAAAGAGGACGCGAAAGCCACGTACCGCTCTTGCGAAGCACCCCGGTGTGTCTGCAAGTATGTGCCAATGCCCCAGCAGCAGTCCTCCCCTCTTGCGTTCTTCGATAACGCGAACACGCAGCCGGACTTCACCGTCGCCCTGCGCGGATACGACCGCGAGCAGGTCAACAGCCACCTCGGTCGACTGACCGCCGCACTCACCCAGTCCGAGCAGGCCCGCGCCGAGGCTGAGCAGCGGATGAACGACGCCCAGCGTCGGCTCCGTCAGGCCGAGCAGCGGCTCGCCGCGGTGGAGCAGAAGCTCGCCGACACCAACAAGCAGCTCGAAGAGAACAACCGGCCCACCCTCTCCGGCCTGGGTACCCGGGTCGAGCAGATCCTGCGGTTGGCCGAGGAGCAGGCCAACGACCACCGCAACGAGGCCAAGCGCGAGTCCGAGGGCATCCTCTCCGCCGCCCGGCTGGAGGCCCGCGAGATCACCGACAAGGCCCGGGCCGAGGCAGCAGCGATGAAGGCCACCGCCGAGCGGGAGGCCGGCTCGGTGCGTACCGCCGCCGAGCGGGAGGCCGCCGAGGTCCGGGTGCAGGCCCGCCGCGAGGCGGACACCCTCCGGGCCGACGCCGAGCGCGAGACCAAGCAGCTCCGTACGGTCACCGCGCACGAGGTGGCCGAGTTGAAGTCGACCGTCGAGCGGGAGGTCGCCACGCTGCGTGCCACCGCCGAGCGGGAGATCACCCAGCAGCGCGCCAAGGCGGCCCGGGAGGCCGAGGAGAAGCGCGCCGAGGCGACGAAGCTGCTCACCGACGCCCGGGACAAGCGCGACAAGGATCTCCAGGCGCTGGAGTTGCAGCTCGCCGAGCGGCGGGAGAAGGCCGAGCGCGAGGAGTCCGAGCGGCACGCCGCCCAGGTGGCCCAGACGCAGAAGCTGGTCGGTGAGGCCGAGCAGCGGGCCCGCGCCGCGCAGGAGCGCGCGAAGGAGATCGAGCAGCGCGCCGAGGCCCGCCGGGTGGAGTCGGAGCGCAACGCCACCGAGACCATTGAGAAGGCCAAGGCCCTCGCCGAGAAGACCCTCGCCGAGGCGAAGGCCGAGTCGCAGCGCCTGCTCAACGAGGCGCGCACCGAGGCTGAACTGACCACCAACGCCGCCCGGCGTGAGGTGGAGGATCTGACCCGCCAGAAGGACGCGGTCACCTCGCAGCTCGGTCAGATGCTCTCCGGGCTGGCCGGGATCGTGCCGGGCGTGCCCAGTTCGGCACCGGCCGCCAAGCCGGAGGCGAAGAAGTCCGAGGGCGACGGCTCGGAGGACCGGGTCGGCGCCGACGCAAGCTGATCGGGACATCGACGGATCCGGTTCAGATCAGGGCCGGAGGGGCAGGTAGTGACGAGGGCGCGGGGCCGCACCGGGACACCGGGGCGGCCCTGCCTCGTACCGGGGGCTGAGAGGCCGTTAGCGATCTGTCCCGATGGTGAGTAAGGTCCCATCAGCACCTTCCGTATTGCCGCACAAGTGCCGGATGCGTGTGAGGATGGGGACATGTCGCACGGCGAGGAACTGTTCGCCCTTGGTGGAGAAGTGAGCACGGAGCCCAGCTTCGAGTCTGCTCTGCGGGGGTACGAGAAACGGCAGGTGGACCGGTACGTCGCTCGGGCGGAGCACGAGATCGCCACGTTGGCGGCGGAGCGTGAGCAGGCGTACACGCAGATCCACAAGCTGGCCGGGCAGGTCGAGGTGCTGCAACGCGACCTGGCCAACCTGCGCCGCCAGGCGGGCGTGAAGGACCGGGCGTCCTTCCGCCACCTCGGCCCCCGGGTCGAGCAGATCTTGACCCTCGCCGAGGAGCAGGCCGAGGCGATCCAGGCCTCGGCGAACGAGGAGATCGAGGCGCGCCGGGCCGCTGCCGAGCACATCGTCGACGAGGCCCGCGAGCAGGCCGCCAAGGCGTTGCGCGACTTCGAGCTCGCGTTGGCCGCGCGGCGGGCCGAGGAGGAGAAGTTCAGTGCCGCCCGACGGGCGGAGGCCGAGGCAGCCGTGGCCGCCGCTGCGGATGAGGCGTCCCGGCTGCGCGAGGCCGGCGAGGCCGCCCGGGCCAAGGCGCTGGAGGAGGCCACCCGGCTGCGGGAGGCCGGCGAGGCCGCGCACACCAAGGCCCAGCAGGAGGCGAAGCAACTCGCCGAGGCGGCCCGGACCGCGCACACCAAGGCCCAGCAGGAGGTCACCCGGCTGCGGGAGGCCGGCGAGGCCGCCCACGCCAAGGCGGTCCAGGAGGCGAAGCGGATCACCGAGCAGGCCACCGACGCGGCCAAGCGGACCCGGACCGAGACCGAGGCGTTCGTCCAGCGGATGCGCACCGAGACCGAGGCGTACGTGCAGCAGGCCCGCGCGCAGACCCAGCAGGAGTTGGGCTCCTGGCGGGACGGCGTGGAGAAGGAGATCACCGAACGGCGCAACGCCGTGGAGCGGGAGCTGACCGAGCAGCGGACCGCAGCCGAGCAGGAGCTGGCCCGGCAGCGCGCCGAGCTGGAGCAGCAGTCCGCCGACGAGCGGAGCCGGATCGAGCAGGAGGCGGCGCAGATCCGGCGCAGTGCCGAGGAGGAGGCCACCCGGGTCCGCGCCGAGGTTGAGGCGGCTGCGGTGGAACTGCGGAGGCAGGCCGAGCACGACGCCGGGGAGCTGCGCCGGCAGGCCGACGAGCATGTCGCGGCCTCGAAGCGCCAGTTCGAGGAGTACGCGGCAGCGGCGCAGCAGCACCTGGCCACCACCCAGCAGCATCTCGCCGCCACCCAGCAGGAGGCGGCGGCCAGCCGGCAGCAGCTGGCCGAGGTGATGTTGCAGATCGCCCAGGCCCAGCAGCAGCTCGCCGACCTGCGGCAGGAGACCTGGACGTCCCGGCAGGAGTCCGACGAGGTCCAGCGGGCGCTGGCGGAGGCACGTCGCGAGCTTGCCGGCGCCGAGGCTGCGGCGATCACCCCACCGGCTCCGGCCGGTACGGCCGGGCCCACCCCACCGGCGCCTGCCGGTGCGGCCGGGCCCACCCCACCGACGCCCGCCGGTGCGGCCGAATCACCGGCGCCCACCGTCGGGGCGGACAAACCGGGAGGTACCGACCAGCCGTCCGGGTCGGACCGGCCGGCGACCCGACCCGTCGCGGAGCCGGTGACCGCCGGGGAGCCCGCCGGGCTGGAGGACGGCGAACCGACCGTGGCCGCCGTACCCGGTACGGGTGGCCGCAAGCCGGTGCCGACCAGGATCACCAGCACCGGTGACACCGGCAAGAAGCCGACCAAGCCGACGAGTGACGAGCGGAGCAGCAAGCCGAAGAAGGTCGCCGTCGAATCGGATTGACGTCCTCTCCGCCTAAAGGACGGAGATTCCCTCCACGCTGCGCGTGGACCGCGCGGCGTGGAGGGTGGGTTACCGCTTCGCCGCGCGGTGCCGGGACGAGTCCCGGTCTTACCTGCGCTCCACGGTCGTGTGAGTTGTCCGCCTGCCCGGCGGCCAACACGTTGACGGCGGCGTTGACGTCCCGGTCGTGGGCGGCTGCGCAGGGGCAGTCCCACGCTCGGACGTTCAGGCCATCTTCTCGTCGATCCGGCCACATGCCGAGCACATGCGGGTGGACGGGAAGAACCGGTCCACCCGGGCGAAGGTGCGGCCGTATCGGGCCGCCTTGTACTCCAACATGCTGGTGAAACTGGCCCAGCCCGCATCGTGCACGGACTTCGCGAGCCGGGTCCGACCGAGACCGGTCACGCCCAGGTCCTCGACATGGATCGCTTGGTTGTCGCGAACTACCCGCGTGGACAGCTTGTGCTGCCAGTCCCGCCGGGCGCGGGTCAGCCGTCGCCCTCCGGGCCGGCCAGCGGAGACCCGATCCACGCCATGTGTCCATAATGCGTCAGATCAATAACTGTAGTGCTATCTATGGATACTTGTAGGATTTCATCTAAAAGGTGGCAACCTAAGTACCAATCGGACGACTGAACCGGACGAGGCGCCGGGCCGGGAGCACCCGGCAGATCGAGGCGGGGGCCAGACGGATCGATCGCCGACCGTACCCCGCCTACGCAGATCGCAGGGGGAAACGATGACCGACCACACTCTCTCCCCATCCGCTGCTCACCTGCCCGGCCCGACGCCACCATCCGCACGCCCGCCGCGCCGCCACCCGGCCGCGCTGGTCGCCGGCGCCTGCCTGTTCGTGCTCGCGGTGACCAGTTACCTGGTCGTGGTCGGGACCAACGCCGCGCACGCCGACCGGCTCGTGCTCGACGATGCCGACGCGGTGATCTGGGGGCAGACGATCCGGCGACCGGTGGAGATCGCCGCCGACCGGGTCACCCTGCGCCGGGTCAGCGTGCAGGCCGGCGGCGGGGTGGCCATCCGGATCCGGCCCGGGGTGACCGGCACGGTCATCGAGGACAGCGAGATCCGCTGCATCAGCCGGGGCACCGACGGCATCGCCTCGGGCAACTACTCCGCCATCCGGGTCCGGACCTTCGGCTGCCGGGAGCCCTTCCGGGGCAGCCCGGACACACCCGCCTCGGTGGTCGGCTCCACCCGCGACGGCGCGCCCTATCCGGATCGCTCGCCCGGCTCGGAACCGGCGGGCACCCCGGTCGCACCCGGACCGATCGGCAGCAGCGAGGCGGCCGTAGCGCCAGCGCCGCCGGCGGTGCAGGTGGCACCGACGCCGATCACCTACTGGCCCGGCCCCACCACCACCGGCGTACCGGCCGGCACGGTGCTGCGCGCCTCCGGCTCGTTGAACCTGGTCACCCCGGGCCAGGTCATCAGCGGCCTCGACATCACCGGATGCGTGGCGGTCCGGGCGAGCAACGTGATCATCCGTCGCTCGAAGATCACCTGCAACAGCACCACCTACGCCATCCGGGTCTACGCACCGGCGATCAACCTGGTGGTCGAGGATGTGGAGATCAACGGCACCGGCCGCACCTCGGCAACCGTCTGCTGTGGCGAGTACACCCTGCGCCGGGTCAACATCCACAACACCATCGACGGTCCACGTGTGGGCAACCGGACGAACATCCTCGACTCCTGGATCCACGACCTGGCCCGGGTCACCGGCTCGCACAACGATGCGTTGCAGACCACCGGGGCCAGCAACATCGTGATCCGACACAACCGGCTGGACGCGTACAAGCCCAGCACCGCCGACCCGATGAACGCCTGCCTGATGATCGGGTCCGAGATCGGTCCCTCGGTGACCAACCTGCTCTTCGAGAACAACTACTGCAACGGCGGCAACTACTCGATCGGGGTACGCACCGACCTGGTCGCCTCGAACGTCCGGTTCCGGGTCAACAAGTTCGGCCGCAACTACCGCTACGGCATCATCTCCCGGCCCAACCAGGCTGGCATCATCTGGGAACGGTCCACCAACGTCTGGTTCGACAACGGACTACCGGTGATTCCGTGAGCCGCCGGTGCGGCGGGCCGGTACGCGGGCCCGGCATCAACGCTCCCCCAGCCGCTGTCCGGCATCCGCGCCGACCGCCCACGCGAGAATCTCGTCCACCTGCGCACCGGCCCGCCGGACCACCTCGGGGGTACCCACGGCCAGTTCGGCGGCGGCGACGGCCCGGTCCCGCCAGGACGTCAGCAGCACGTCCAGCAGTTCGTCGTCGCCGAGCCGGCGGGCGTCGGCGACGTGCCGCTGCTGCCCCAGGCAGGCGAACACCCCACGGGCCTTGCGGCTGTACGCGACGACCGCCGCCGGTACCGCCGAGGAGAGCGCGGCGATCGTGGCGTGCATCCGCATCCCGCAGAACCACGAGGTGCGGGCGATCACCCACTTGGTCTGGTGCGGATCCAGCCCGCGCGGCAGCAGCAGGACCCGTCCGGGGTGGCGGGTGGCGAGCGCGGCGTACAACTGGGCGCTGGCGGCCGTGTCGTCGTCCGGCCCACCCGGGGTCCGCACGTGCGGCACGATCACCACCCGGGTGTCCGCCTCGGCGAGCAGCCGCTCCCCCAGCCGCCGGGCCACCCGGCCGGGGTCGGCCACCAGGCCGAACCGGGCCCGACCCTCGGGGCGGGTCAGCAGGCCACTGACGTTGACACCGGCCACCGGGCCGTCGGCAGCGGCGAACCAGCCGGCCAGCCGGTGCCGGAGCGGGCCGCCCGGTGGGCGGCTGGCCAGGGCGAACGCGACGTCGACCCCCTCCCGGTGCCGGGCCGGGTCGACATCGGCGCCGAGCAGGTCGACCAACGCGGCGTAGCTGTCCGGATCCCGCGCCCAGGCCATCGCCGCGCCCCGGGTGAGCGCGGCGGCCTGGGCCCGTGCCCGGGGATGGCGGAACGGCCCGTAGGTCTGCGGGAGCAGCACCAGCGGCCGGCCGCGCAGCAGTGCAAGCCGCTTCGGCCAGGTCACCGACCGGAACCGGTGCGCGCCGTAGAGGTCGCTGAAACTGTCCCCACCGCTCGCGTCGAGTACCACGTCGGCGGCGTCGATCCGGGCCAGCCCGACGTTGCCGAGCCCACCGAGGGCGGCACTCACCCGCATGTTCAGGTAGGACTCGGGCCGGTGGTAGCGGCGGGAGTGCCGGGCCCCCACCAGTTCGATCGGCACCGGGTGGCCGGCCACGAAGGCGTGCCCGGCCCGCTCGCCCCAGCCGTCGTCGAAGACGGTGACCCGGGCCTGCGGTACCCGGGCGAGCACCGCACCCAGGGTGGCCGCGCGCAACGCCCCCACACCGAGGTTGAGGTGCGCGCCGGGTACCCCGAACAGGCACACCGACAAAGCCCGGTCGGTCACCGGGGAGGTCTGACTGGTCAAATCCGGACCACCGCTTTCTCACAGCGGTACGCCTCGGCGTACCGGGATCGGCATTCCACGCCACGTAGCCGGGCCAGCCCGAGGAAGACCTCGTCGTCCCACCAGTCCCGGCCGGACTGGGACGGGAAGTGCTTGTGCAGCAGTTCGACCTTCCGCCGGGCCTGCGCCTCGGTCAGCGGCAGGTACACGTTGCGCCGGCCCAGGTCCCCGTCCCACTTCGGGATCTCGTAGTGCAGCACGGTGCCGGACCGGAACGCGGTGGGCACCAGCGCCGCGACGGTGCGGTGGTCCTGGTGGGCGTCGCCGGGGTCGGGGGCGACGACCAGATCGGCGGGACGGGCCCGGGCCACCGCCTCGATGGCGGCCTTCGCCTCGGCCCAGTACGCCGGCAGCCGGCCGTCGGGCAGGCCGTGCAGGGTGAAGGTGACCTCGGCACCGGCGAGGAAGGCGGTGGCGGCGGCCCGCGCCTCGGCGTGCCGGTGCGGCGTACCGGTCAGCAGGACGTAGTGCACCCGCAGCCCGGCGGTCGCGGCGAGGGCGAGCAGCAGGCCGCCGGCCCCGATCTCGATGTCGTCCGGGTGGGCGCCGAGCAGCACCACGTCGCGTACCCCGGTCAGCTGCAACGCCGGCATCAACCGCTCAATGCCGGGGAGTCGGGCCGGGGTGCGGCCGACGGCGCGACGGGCACGGTGGCGGCCGACGGCGCGACGAGGGGCACGCTGCCGGCCGACGGCGCGGCGAGGGGCACGGTCGCGGCCCGTCCGTCGTCCGGTCGGCGTACGGCGCCGGACCGGCCGACATCCCAGAGCATCCATGGGCAGCGCGCGGAACGGTAGAGCTCCTCCAACTCCGCGCGGTCCTTGAAGGTGTCCGCGGCCCGCCAGAAGCCGGTGTACCGCTGGGCCAGCAACCGCCCGTGCGGCAGCAGCCGGGCGAACGCATGCGGGACCAGGTCCTCACCTGCCCGCAGGACCGAGAAGATCTCCGGGCGGAGGATGAAGTAACCACCGTTCTCCCACTGCATCAGTTCCCGGATCGGGCGGATCCGGGCCACCCGGTCCCCGGTGCCGATGTCGACGACGTGGTGGGTGGACTGGACCGGTACGGCCAGCAGGCTGGCGGTGGCACCGGCGGCGGCGAACCGGTCCACCAGTTCGGGCAGCGGGGCGTCGGTGAGCGTGTCGGCGTAGTTGGCCAGGAACATCGGCTCGTCCTGCACGTACCGGCGGACCTGGGCCAGGCGCTCGCCGACGCTCGTGTCCAGTCCGGTGTCGATGAACGTGATCTGCCAGTCGGTGATGTCGGTGGAGAAGAGCCGGATGTCCCGTCCACCCATGGCCAGGGTGAAGTCGTTCGACAGCGTCTCGTCGTAGTGCAGGAAGTAGTCCTTGACCGCCGCCGCCCCGTAGCCGAGGCAGAGGATGAAGTCGGTGTGCCCGAAGTGGGCGTAGTAGCGCATCACGTGCCAGAGCAGCGGTCGGTCCCCGATCATCGCCATCGGCTTCGGCGCCGAGGTGGTGCCCTCGCGCATCCGCATGCCGAGCCCGCCGCAGAACAGCACCACCTTCACGGCGCGATCTCCAGCCGGGGGATCGGGAAGACCAGCCGGCCGCCCCACTGCCGGACGTACGCCAACTGCCCGGTCAACTCGGCGCGCAGGTTCCAGGGCAGCACCAGCACGTAGTCGGGGCGGTCGGCGGCGATCCGCTCCGGCGGATGGACCGGGATGTGCGTACCGGGGAGGAACCGGCCCTGCTTGTGCGGGCTGCGGTCCACCGTGTAGGCCAGCAGGTCGGACCGGATGCCGCAGTGGTTGAGCAGGGTGTTGCCCTTGCCCGGGGCGCCGTAGCCGACCACCCGTCGGCCGGCGGCCCGGGCGGCCAGCAGGAACTCCAGCAACTCCCGCTTGATGGTGAAGACCGCCTCGGCGAACCCGGCGTGCCCGGCGAGGCGGTGCAGGCCGGCGTCGGCCTCGGCGGCGAGCACCGCCTTGACGTTCGTCGACGCCTCGCCGGTGGCGCCGGGCCGGGCGTGCAACCGCAGCGATCCGCCGTGGGTGGACAGTTCCTCGACGTCCACCACGCCCAGCCCGGCGGTGGCCAGGGCCCGCCGGGCGGTGGCCAGGGAGAGGTACTGGTAGTGCTCGTGGTAGATGGTGTCGAACTGGCGGCCCTCGATCAGCCGGAGCAGGTGCGGGAACTCCAGCGTCACCAGGCCGGTCGGTTTCACCAGCGCGGCCAGTCCGGCGGTGAAGCCGAGCAGGTCCGGCACGTGGGCGTAGACGTTGTTGGCCACCACCAGGTCGGCCCGGCCGTACCGGTCGGCCAGGGCGGCGCCGGTCCGCGCGCCGAGGAAGCAGGTCTCGGTGCGTACGCCGGCCGTCCGGGCCACCTCGGCGATGTTGGCCGCCGGCTCCACCCCGAGCACCGGGACACCGGCCGCCACGAAGTGCCGCAGCAGGTAGCCGTCGTTGCTGGCGACCTCGGTGACCAGGTGCTCCGGCCCGAGCCCGAGGGAGGCGACCATCGACTCGGCGTACCGGCGGGCATGCGCGACCCAGGAATCCGAATACGACGAGAAATACGCGTAGTCCGAGAATATCTCGCTGCCGGACACGTACTCCGGCAATTGCACGAGGAGGCAGGACGGACAGATCCTGACATGCAGCGGATAGAAATTCTCCGGCCCGTCCAGCGACTCGGCAGACAAATAACTCTCACATAACGGAGACATGCCGAGATCAACGAAAGTCTCCGTGGCCGGCGCGCCACAGAGTCGGCATCTGACATGTGCCATGCCGGTCCTCTCGGAAGAATCAGCAGCTCAGCGCAGCAGCCCCGGCGCGCTCCGGTCACGCTAGCCAGCCGGAAAGAGCCTCGGCGGCTAGAGTAGAAAATCTGACAGTCAACCGATTGATCTGTACCCCGATCCTAAACTCGCCTTCTCACTCCGCCGACTTACCGGAGCCCCGCGTGCGCGTTCTCGTGACCGGCCACCACGGCTATATCGGAACTGTTCTCATGGAACTTCTACGGGCGGAAGGTCATGAGGTGACGGGCCTGGACACCGGTCTCTACGCCGAGTGTCTGCTCGGCCCGGCCCCGGCCGGGGTGCCGGAGCTGCGGGTCGACCTGCGGGACGTCCGCCCGGAGCACTGCGCCGGCTTCGACGCCGTCTGCCACCTCGCGGCACTCTGCAACGACCCGGTCGGCAACCTGAACCCCGAACTGACCTACGAGATCAACCACTGGGCCACGGTCCGGCTGGCCGGTGCGGCGAAGACCGCCGGAGTGACCCGGTTCCTCTTCTCCTCCTCGTGCAGCCTCTACGGTGCCGGGGCCGACGACCAGCCGCTCACCGAGACCGCCCCGTTCGCCCCGGTCACCCCGTACGGCGAGTCGAAGATCGGCGCCGAGCGCAGTCTCATCGCGCTCGCCGACGACGACTTCTCCCCGGTGTTCCTGCGCAACGCCACCGCCTACGGCTACTCCCCCCGGCTCCGGGGGGACCTGGTGGTCAACGACCTCACCGGGCACGCCCTGCTCACCGGCGAGGTGCGGCTGCGCTCCGACGGCTCCGCATGGCGGCCCCTGGTGCACGTACAGGACATCGCCGGGGCGTTCCTCGCCCTGCTCACCGCGCCCCGCGAGCAGGTACACGCGCGGGCGTACAACATCGGCTCGACCAGCGAGAACTACCTGATCCGCCAGGTCGCCGAACTGGTCTCCGACGTGGTGGTGGGTTCCCGGATCACCTATCTGGGCGCCGCCTCGGCGGACCTGCGCAACTACCGGGTGAACTGCGACCGGATCGCCGCCGAGGTACCCGACTTCCGCCCCCGCTGGACGTTACGCAAGGGCATCGAGGAGCTGGTCGAGGCGTACCAGCGGTACGGGCTGACGCTGGCCGACCTGACCGGCGAGCGGTACCAGCGGCTGCACCGGCTGCGCGCCCTGCGGGCGGCCGGCCGGCTCGACAGCGGGCTGCGGTGGACCGACGGGCCGGCGGTGAGCGGCGGACTGCGCTGGGCCGAGGGGGTCCGGTGAACGAGGGCACCACCATCGGTCCCGCTCCGGTGACCGGTTGCGCCGCCTGCGGAGGCGGTCCACTGGTGCGCTTCGCCGACCTGGGGGCGATCCCGGTGCAGTGCGGGGTGCACCTCGCCAGCCGGGCGGAGGCGACCGCCGCACCGCTGGGCCGGATGACGCTCGGCCACTGCCCGGGCTGCGGGTACGTCCGCAACCTCGACTTCGACCCGGACCTGCTGGTCTACGACACCGCGATGGACACCAACCTGCACCACTCGCCGGCCTTCCAGGCGTTCTCCACCGAACTCGTCAAGCGGCTGGTCGAGCGGTACCCGCTGGCCGGCGCGACGGTGCTGGACATCGGCTGCGGGCAGGGCGAGTTCCTCCGCGAACTGTGCCACGCGGCCGGCGCCCGGGGCCTCGGCTACGACGCCATGTACGCCGGGCCGCCCGGTCCGGACCCGTCCGGCGCGGTCCTCCACACCGGGCACGCCCCGCTGGACGGCGATCTGCCCCCGTTCGACCTGGTCACCTCGCGGCACTGGTTCGAGCACCTGGCCGACCCGTACGGCTTCCTGGTGCGGCTGCGCGAGCTGGCCGGCGACCGGCCGGTGTACGGCTACCTGGAGGTACCGGACGCCGGGTACGACCTGGCCACCGCCGGCTGGGAGGTGATCTACCCGCACGTCTCCTACTTCGACGGGTACGCGCTCTGCCGGATCGTCGAGCGGGCCGGTTGGACGGTACTGGACACCGGGCTGCTCTTCGCCGGAATGTTCCGGTACGTGGAGATCGGGGTGAACACCGACACCGGCCCGGCGACCCGGCGACCGGGTGCCGCCGACCGGGACCGGCACCTCGCCGCGATCGCCGGTTTCGCCGACCGGCACGACGCGGAACGGCGCCGGTGGGTCGACGAGTTGGACCGGCGGATCGCCGGTGGGGACCGGCCGGTGCTCTGGGGCGCCGGTTCGCGGGGGGTGCAGTTCCTGCACCTGGCCGACCCGGACCGCCGGCTCGGCGCGGTGGTCGACGTGAACCCCCGCAAGTGGGGCCGGTACCTGCCGGTGACCGGGCACCAGGTGACCGCCCCGGACACCCTCGGCACGCTCCGACCGCGCACCGTGATCATCACCAACCCGGCGTACCGGTCGGAGATCGGTACCGCGCTGCGCCAGCTCGGCGTCACCGCCGAACTGCTGGTCGCCTGAGCGGGGCCGGCCGATGCCCGACACGCCCCGGGTGAGTCTCGGTGTACCGCTCTACAACGCCGAGCGCTACCTCGAATGCTGCCTGGACGCCCTGCTCGCCCAGGACCATCCGGACTTCGAGATCGTCATCAGCGACAACGCGTCCACCGACCGGACCTGGCGGATCTGCCAGGAGTACGCGGCCCGCGACGACCGGATCCGGTTGTACCGCAACCCCCGGAACCTCGGCGGCCACGTCAACTACACCCGGGTGGTCGAGCTGGCCCGGGGCGAGCTGTTCAAGTGGGTCGCCTACGACGACATCTGCCTCCCGGGGTACGTCAGCGCCTGCGTGGCCGCCCTCGACGCCGCCGGCCCCCGGACGGTGCTCGCCTATCCCCGCACCCTGCTCATCGACGGGTCCGGCGAGCCGATCGGCGCGTACCCCGACCGGCTGGGCTGCCCCGACCCCCGGCCGTGGCGACGGGTCGCGCAGGTGGCCCGCTACATCAGCCTCTGCCACGCCCACTTCGGGCTGTTCCGGATCGCCACGCTGCGCCGTACCCGGCTGATCCGCCCGTTCCTCTCCTCCGACTACTCCTTCCTCGCCGAGGTGGCCGCCCTCGGTGAGATCCACGAGGTGCCGCAGCAGTTGTTCCTGCGCCGGCTGCACGGTGCCTCCACCCGGCAGTCCCCCACCGGCACCCTGGCCGACGCGGTCAGCTGGTTCGCCCCGGAAGGGCGGTGGGTGCTGGCCCCCCGGCTCCGGATGCTGGCCGAGACGCTGCGCATCCTCGCCACCGCCGACGTCGACGCGGGTACCCGGCTGAGCTGCACGCTCGCCTTCGCCGCCACCTGGGGCACCCGGCGGGTCCGGGTCTACACCGGCCGGTGGCGGCGGCAGCTCACCGGGCGCCCCACCTCGGCCCCGCTCGGCGGTGGCCGGTGACCGCGGGCACGACCGGAGCGGTCGACCCGACCGACACGACCCGGACCGCCGGGGCGACCGGGACCGCCGACACGACCGGGACCGCCGGGGCGGTCGACCCGACCGGCAGGACCGACACCTCGTCCGCACCGGCAGGCCGGTCCCGGGTCCGGGCTGCGATCGGCTGGTCGTACCTGCTCACCGCCGGCCGGGTCGGCTCGTCGATCCTGGTCACCTTCCTGCTGGCCAGGCTGCTCGGGCCGACGGAGTTCGGGCTGCTCGCGATGGCCCTGGTGTTCATCACCATCGCCCAGACCCTCATCCAGCAGGGGCTGGTGTCAGCGATCGTGCAACGCGACGTACTCACCCCGGCGCACCTGGACGCGGCCTTCGGGGTGCTCGTCCTCGCCGGGATCGGGATCGGCCTGCTCACCGCCGCCGCCAGCCCGCTCTGGGCGCTCCTCAACGGCACCCCCGAGCTGACCGCCATCTGTCTCGCACTCACCCCGCTGGTACTGGTGCAGGCCCTGGCGATCGTGCCGGAGGCACTGCTCCGCCGGGAACTGCGCTTCCGGGCGGTGGCCCAGCGCACCCTGCTGGCCGCCGTGCTCAGCGGGGTGGTCGGGGTGGCCCTGGCGCTGGCCGGGGCCGGGGTGTGGGCGCTGGTCGGGCAGCAGTTGGTCAACGGCCTGGTCAGCATGGTGGTGGTCTGGCTGGTCTGCCCGTGGCGGCCGGGCCGGCGGCTGCGGCTGGGCGCCATCCGGGAGCTGTGGGCGTTCTCCGCCCACTCGGCGAGCGCCGGGCTGGGCATCCTGCTCAGCAACCGCGCGGACGTCATCGTCACCGGCATCTTCTTCGGTCCCGTCGCCACCGGCATCTACCGGCTCGCCGCCCGGTTGCCGGACCTGCTGGTCGACGTCACGGTCCGCTCGCTGCAACAGGTGGCGCTGCCGTCGCTGTCCCGGTTGCAGCGGGAACGGGTCGCCTTCGCCGCCCACCTGACCGGATTGCAGCACCTCGGTGCGGTTGCCGGACTGCCGGTGCTCGGGGTACTCGCGGCGACCGCCGGGCCGCTGGTCGCGCTGCTCGGACCGCAGTGGGCCGGTACCGAGACGCCGCTACGGCTGCTCTGCCTGTACGGCGCGGTCAACGTCTACGGGGTGCTGCTCGGCCCGGCGTTGCAGGCGGTCGGCGAGCCCGGCCGGCTCGCCCTGGTCACCTGGATCCGGGCGGTCCTCGGCGTGGCCGTGCTGGTCGCCCTCGGCCTGCTGCTGACCGGTCTCGACGACGTCCGCCAGGCCACCGCAGTCGCGCTGGCCGGCATCGGCCTACAGATCATGGTCAACGCGCTGGCCATCTGGTTGACCGTGCGCCACACCGTCGGCACCTCCGTGGTCCGCTTTCTCGCGCCCACCGTGCCGGCCGCGCTGGCCGCGTCCGCCACCGCCCTGCTCGCCCCGCCCCTCGCCGACCGGCTCGCCATCGACGCGCTACCTCCCCTGGTCGCCACCGGACTGGTCGGTGGCGGCGCCGCACTGCTCACCGCCGCACTGCTGGCCGCCACCGACCGCCGCCTCCGCCGGCTGGTAAGGAAGGGCCCCTTCTTATCGCATTCGGTATAGGAAGGGCCCCTTCCTAACAGCTCAGGAGACTGGATGGAACATGATCGCGGTGCCGTTGGCCAGGGCCGCCCGGTTCACCGAGTGGACCACGGCCCCGGTACCCGTGTCGTTCTCCAGGCCCACCGTGGCGCTGTCCCCCCGCTCCCGGGGCTTGGTCAGGCTCAGGTCGGTGTAGTGGAAGGTGATCGTGCCGGTCTCGGCGAACACCGCGGAGAAACTGATCCGTGCCGACGTCGAGCCGTACAGGCCGATGTTGTGCCACTCGACGACGAACCGGCGCTGCCCGACGGCGTCGGACCATCCGGTACGGACCGCGGAGTCGGCGCGGACCACCAGGTCGTCCCAGAACGGCGCGACCATGGCGTTGGGCGGGGCCGGATCGGGCAGCGGTCCGTTGATCGGCTGCGATCCACCGGGGTCGGCGAACGCGAGGAACCCGTTGCTGGAGACCCAGGCGGCGGTCCGGGTCAGGCCGTGGAACGGTACCGGGAAGGGCAGCGCGACCGGGACCACCACGTCGTCCCCGGTCAACGGCAGCACGGTGGCGTCGGCTCCGACGTACGGCTGACCGGTCTCGGTGGTCAGCCGGTACCCGGTGCTCCCACATCCGGTGCCGGTGAAGGTCGCCGTCCAGGTGCCGCCGGCTGCGGGCGCGACCAGCGCGTGGGTCTGGGCACCGCCGTCCGACCAGCGGGCGAAGACGCAGTCACCCTGCGGGCTGGGCGCGCTCAGGGTGGTGGTCGCGCCGATGATCACCCGGGCCACCGCCGGGGTGGTCAGCTCGGTGCCGTTGACGTTGACCCGCAGCCCGGACGGGACCGTGGTGAACGCAAGGTCGACGGTGGCGGGGTCGAGCCGGAGCGTCGTGCTCCCGGTGAGACCGGCGCTGTCGGTCGCGGTCAGGGTCAGTTCCAGGTACGACGGGTACTCGTGGTCGGGGCCGGGGAAGGAACCGCCGGTCACGCCGGTGAGTTCCTGCATGACGTGACTGTGGCAGTCACCATCGGTGGTGCAGTGCCGGTTGACCAGCCGCCAGTGCAGCGCCGACGCCGGCAGTGGCCCGTCCTGCGGGTCGGTGGCGTGCCCGGCGAAGGTGACGGGTTGCCCGACCCGCCAGCGCAGCCCGGGATCCGGCAGGTCGATCACCGGAACCGGGGCGCCGATCCCGACCAGGATCTGCACGCTGTCCGTGTCGGCCAGACCGCCGGGGTCGGTGACCCGCAGCCGGGCGGGGTACGTCCCGACCGTCGGGTAGGTGTGACTCACCCGTACCCCGGTGGCGTCCCAGGTCCCGTCGCCGGTGAAGTCCCACTGGTAGCCGAGCACGTCACCGGGGTCCGGGTCGGTCGAGCCGGACGCGTCGAAGGTGACGGTCAGTGGTGCCGCGCCGGAGACCGGGGTGGCCCGGATCTCGGCGACCGGTGGCTGGTTGCCGGAGGTGTGGTGGAACCGGCGGACCGTACCGCCGGGCAGGTCGACGTAGTAGACGTCGCCGTCCGCTCCCACCTGGAGGTCCACCGCGAACGCGGTGGCGGAGAACCCGGTGATCCGCGCCGGGTCGGGCAGCCCGTCGGCACCGGCCCGCATCACCCAGACGCAGCGCCGGGAGTAGTCGGCGAAGAAGAGCGCCCCCGCGTACTCGGCCGGGTAGGCCCCGCCGCTGCGCGGATAGAAGGCCACTCCACTCGGCGACGACCCGCCGGTGGGGCAGCCGTCACCGGGGGCGACCACCTGGTTGTGCGCATAGGTGTGGTACGGGGCGGTCACCGTGCCGGCGGGTGCCCGGTAGAGGCTCTCGCAGAGATCGAGGTTGGCCGCGTCGAAGCCGCTCTGCCGGCTGTTCCCCTCGTAGCAGGGCCAGCCGTAGTTGGGTACCGGCCGGGCGAGCGGGTCGGGCAGCCGGTTGATCTCCTCCCAGTTGCGCCAACCCACGTCGCCGAGCCAGACCTCCCGGGTGCCGGGCCGGAAGGTCCACCGGTACGCGTTGCGCAGCCCGTGGGCGACGATCCGGCGGGTGTTCGGGTCGGTACTGCCGGCCAGTGGGTTGTCCGGTCGGGCCGCGCCGGTGACCGGGTCGACCCGGATCAGGGTGCCGCTCAGGCCGGTCGGGTCACCGGTGGTACGCAGGTCCTGCGAGCGCAGCGCGCCCCCTTCGGCGGTGGGCGGGGTGGGCACGGTCCCGGCGGGCACCGGCGGGTCGCCGCACGGGTTGGGTGGGCTACCGCCCTGCCCGTAGTCGGTGTAGGAGGCGGCGGCACCGTCGCCACCGGTGACGTAGAGGGCGCCGTCCGGGCCGAAGTGCAGGTCGCCGACGGAGTGGGTGTCGCTCTGGGTGCACCAGTCGTGCAGCAGCACCTGCTCGGCCCCGGTCATCACGTCCCCGGCGGCCCGCAGTCGGCTGACCCGGGCGCTGGAGCGGCAGTTCCCGAGCCTCGGGCAGGTGTCGTGGTACGTCGGCGCGCTGCCGCCGACCACCCCGTCGTAGCTGTAGCTGACGTAGACGTACGGGTTGGCCGGGAAGGTGGGGGCGAGGGCGAGACCGAGCAGGCCCAGGTCGGTGTAGTCGTACACCTGCGGGCGCAGATCGGCGAAGACGACGGGGGTCGGATCGCCGGGGTGGTCGAAGACCTTGATGAGTCCGCCCTTCTCGGCGACGAAGATCCGCCCGTCGGGCGAGAAGGCCAGCTTGGTGGGTCGGGTGAGCCCGGCGAGCACGATCTGGTCGGTGAAACCGCCCGGCAGGGCCGCAGCGGCCGGTGGCTGCCCGGGCGGCATTCCGATGGCGACCGGCAGGAGCAGGACGAGGGTCGCCAACAGGGACGAAGAACGGATCATGAAACGTGACACAACTGCCCTCCTAATTGTTTCGTCGGACCATTGGCCCGACCCGGCAGTTGTTCATCAGAATGACGCGCAGCGCGCCCACGTGGTGTCACGAGGCCGACCCTCGCCGGTCCACCCATCGGCGCGGGCTTAACGACCGATCAGGCAATCCGGGCCAGCCCATCCGACCCGATCTGGCGACCAGAGTCGCAGCTCAGGATGGCACAGAGCCCTTCAGAGGTGAATGATCATCGGATCACCTGAGTGGCTGGACAGTTTTCCGAAAAACCCTCCAATGAATCACATTCATTTCCCGACTGTCACCGGAACAGCAATCCTCCGATCAGTTCTATCCACTGCCTGAAACTGGACACCGCGCATTGGGCACGCCTTCTTGCCGACGGTCATTTCATCCAGCAGGGTCGGAAACGGTACGGGAATAAACCAGTCTTCAGCGGTGCGAGTCGGTGCCGGACGATGGGAGTGACTGATGGCGGACCGACAGCCGCACGTGGTGATCGTGGTCGTCAACCTGCCCGCCGAGCGGGACCGCCGGGTGATCCGGGAGTGCCGGGCGCTCGAATCGGCCGGCTACCGGGCCACGGTGATCTGCCCCCGGGGGCCGGCCCGGCCCGGCGTCCTGCTCGGTACGACCGGCACGGCGATCCGGTCCTTCCCGCAACCGTTGGCCGGCACCGGGGTGCTCTCCTTCGCCCTGGAGTTCGCCTGGGCCCTGACCGCGGTCACCGTACGGCTGCTCGCCCTCATGCTGCGGACCCGGGTCGACGCCGTGCAGGTCTGCAACCCGCCGGACATCTTCTGGCCGCTCGCCCTGGTGGTCCGTGCCGTCGGCCGGCCCTTCGTCTTCGACCACCACGACCTCTCCCCCGAGCTGTACGAGTGCAAGACCGACCGGCCGCATCCGGTGGTGCTGCGGGTCCTCCGGCTGTGCGAACGGCTCTCCTGGCGCTGCGCCTCGGCGGTGGTCGCCACCAACGAGTCCTACCGGCGGCTGGCCATCTCCCGGGGTGGCTGCGACCCGGACCGGGTGGTGGTGGTCCGCAACGGTCCCACCCTCGCCGAAGTCGGGTCGGGTCCGCCGGGGCACACCGATCCCGCCGACTCCGGTGCCGGCCGGATCCCGACGCCGCGCACCGGGCCGGACCGGGTACGCCGGACCATCGTCTACCTCGGAGTGATCAACCCGCAGGACCACGTCGAGACCGCGGTCCTGGCCGCCGAGGAACTCGCCCGGCGACGCGGCCGGACCGACTGGCGGCTGGTGGTGGCCGGGGACGGCGAGAGCCTGCCGGAGCTGCGCCGACTGAGCGTCGAGCGGGGCATCGACGACGTCGTGGAGTTCACCGGCTGGCTGGAGGCCGACGAGGTGGACGGGCTGCTGCACGCGGCGACCCTGGCGGTCCAGCCAGACCCGCCGACCCGGATGGCCCAGCTCTCCACCATGGCCAAGACGGTGGAGTACGTCGCCCGGGGCCTGCCGGTGGTGGCGGTGGACCTGCTGGAGACCCGGCGGACCGCCGGCGAGGCGGCCCGGTACGTACCGAACGGCACCCCGGACGAGCTGGCCGGGGCGTTGGACGCCCTGCTCGACGACGATCCGGCCCGGGCCGAGATGAGCCGGGTGGCCCGGGACCGGTTCACCGGCAGCCTGGCCTGGGACCACCAGGAGCGGGCCTATCTCGCGCTGTGGCGGCGGCTGCTGCCCGGTACCGCCGCCGCGCCGACGACGACCGACCGAAAGGCCACCCGATGGACCTCCTCGACCTCCTGAGACTGATGTTCCGGCGGTGGTACGTCACGGTTCCGGTCCTGCTCGGCGCGCTCGGTGCGGCAACCGGCCTCGGCATCTCCATCCAGCCGGAGTACAAGACGAGCGCCGCCGTCCTGCTGGTGCCGCCCACCACCGCGGTACCCGCACCGGCCCCGGGGGCCAGTCCGCAGCCGGGCAACCCCTGGCTGCGGGTCGGCGAGAACGCGATGGCCCAGGCGGTGCAGATCTCCGCCTCCTCCCACGACTTCCGCACCCGCGTCGAGGCCGCCGGCGGCGACCCCGACTACGAGGTCGGACTGGTCACCCGCAGTTCGATCCTGACCATCGAGGTGACGGCGGCGACCCGGGCTGAGGCCGCCGCCACGGTCGCCGCGGTGACCCGGCTGATCAGCGACGAGGTGGCCGGCCGGCAGGCGGAGTACCGGCCACGCGCCGGTGAGCAGATCACCACCGAGGTGCTCGACCCGGGCCGCAACGTCGTACCGTCCCGGTCCAACGTGCTGCGGGCCCAGATCGTGGTGGCCGGCGTCGGTGCGCTGCTCGCGGCGGCCCTCGCCGTGGCCTTCGACGCGTTGGCCCGCAGGCGGTCCGGTACCGGGCAGCGCCGTCGACGCGATGCCCGGACCACCGGCGACACCGGTCAGGCCCGGGTGGTGCCGCAGCGGCCACAGCCGACGGCCGGCCCGACCGGGACCGTGTCACCGGCAGCGGTACGCCCGCCGCTCAGCCCGGCCGGCCGACCGCAACCGACCGGCCGACCGCAGCCGGACGACACGGAACTGCTCACCGTCGTACGACCCGTGACCGACGATCCGACCCGATGAGCACACCGACACCCCTGCTGACGGAATGACCGTGCGGACCTACCTCTCGGCGCGCCGGTCGACCACCGTCTACGACGGGGTCACCGGTGCGGTACGACCCTTCCCCGACGCGACCGCCGGGATCGTCCTCGCGCTGCTGCTGTCGTACCTGCTCCCGGCGCGACTGATCTTTCCGCCGCTGACCACCCTGGGCCGGCCGGGCGTGCTGCTCGGGCTCGGGCTGTTCGTCTGGTGGGCGCTGAGCCGGCTGCACCCGGTGCTGGCCACCCGGAACCGGCAGCCGATGCGCTGGGCACTCGCCGGCTACCTGGCCACCCTGGCCCTCTCCTACGCCGCCGGTCAGGCCCGGGGGCTGCCGGCGTTGGAGGCCAACGGCGCGGACCGCACGGTACTGATGGCCCTCGCCGGAGCCGGGATCCTGCTGGCTGCCGCGGACGGGGTACTCACCCGGCAGCGGATCGACACCGTGCTGCGCTGGCTCTGCTGGTGCACCACGCTGATGGCGCTGGTCGCGCTGAGCCAGTTCGCCCTGCGCCTGGATCTGACCGTCTACCTGAAACTGCCGCCGGTGCTGGTCTTCCAGCGGGACCTGGTGGGCTTCGACGACCGGGGCGGCGGCGGACTGGTCCGGGTGGCCGGCACCGCCGGGCACTACATCGAGTTCAGCGTGCTGATGGTGATCGGGCTGGTGGTGGCGATCCACTACGCCCGGTTCCCGACGTCCCGCCATAGCCGGCAGATCTACACCACCCTGGCGATCGTCCAGGCCGGCGTCATCCCGATCTCGCTGTCCCGCACCGGGGTGCTCGCACTCGGCGCGGCGGTCGGGTTGTTCGCCCTGCTCTGGCCGCTACGGACCACCCTCAACGTGCTGGCCGTCGGCGTCGGCCTCGCCGCGTTGATCCAGGTCGTCCGGCCAGGGCTGCTGGCCACCCTCCGGGCGCTGCTGCTCGCCGGCGAGCGGGACCCGAGCGTGCAGGGACGGCTGGAGGACTACGACTTCGTGGCCCCGTTCATCCGGGAGCGTCCCTGGCTGGGTCGGGGCGTGGGGACCTGGCTACCGGAGACCTACCAACTGCTCGACAACCAGTGGCTGGTCAGCCTGGTCAGTACCGGCGTGGTCGGGGTGGCCGGGCTGGTCGGGCTCCTCGGGACCGGGGTGGTGCTCGCCAGCCGGATGTTCCGGTTGACCACCGACCGCCGGGACCGCGATCTGGCTGCCGTACTGGCGGTGACCCTCGCGGTCGCGGCCAGCTCGGCGTTCACCTTCGACGCGCTCTACTTCTCCACCTACCTCATCACCATCCACCTGCTGCTCGGGCTCGTCGGCGCGCTCTGGCGGGTCACCCGGGCGGACCGGACCAACCAGGACGGCAATCCATGATCGACATCCTGATGATCACCTACAACCGGCCGGAGTACGTCCGGCTGTCCCTGCCCCGACTGCTCGACGTCTGCCCAACCGACGCGCGGGTCTGGGTCTGGCACAACGGCACCGACCGGGCCACCCTGGAGGCTGTCGGGCAGGTCCGCGACCATCCCCGGCTGCACCGGTTCCATCACAGCCCGACCAACGCGGGGCTTCGCGAGCCGACCAACTGGCTCTGGGCGGAGGCGTCCGGCGAGTACCTCAGCAAGGTCGACGACGACTGTCTGGAGGACCCGGCCTGGCTGCCCACCCTGCGTCGGGCGCACACCGACGTGGCCGACTTCGGGGTGATCGCCGCCTGGCGTTTCCCGGACTGCGACGTCGACCCGGAGCTGATGGCCCCCAAGCTGGCCGACTTCCCCGGCGGGCACCGGCTGCTGCGCAACCACTGGGTGCAGGGCAGCGGCTACCTGGTCAAGCGGGAGGTGATCCGTCAGGTCGGGCCGATCGCCGCAGACGAGTCGTTCACCACCTGGTGCCTGCGGGCCGCCCGGCTCGGCTGGGTCAACGGCTGGTACCACCCGTTCATCCGGGAGGACCACATGGACGACCCGCGCAGTCCGCACACCATCTACCGGACCGACGCGGACCTGGCCGCCCGGCTGCCCCTGTCGGCCCGCAGCACCGGGGTACGCACCGTCGAGGAATGGACCGAACACATGCGGCACTCCGCCCGGCTCGTCCAGGCCGCCTCCCTCGACCTGCGGCACTACCAGGGCTGGCGGCTGCGCCGGCAGATCGTCACCCGGCGCATCCGGCGGGCGTTCACCGGACGGGCGCCATGGTGACCAGCTTGGTGATCGCCGCGCACAACGAGGCAGGGGTACTCGGTCGCGGCCTGCACCGGCTGCTCGGCGACGCCCGGCCCGGCGAGTTCGAGGTGATCGTGGTGGCGAACGGCTGCACCGACGGCACGGCCGAGCTGGCGCGGAGCGTACCCGGGGTGCGGGTGCTGGAACTGCCGGCGGCCGGTAAGCCGGCCGCGTTGAACGCCGGCGACGCGGCGGCGACCGGCTTCCCCCGGCTCTACCTGGACGCGGACGTCGAACTGGACACCGACGGGGTCCGGGCGCTGGCCGCCGCGGTCAGCGGGCCCGCCGCGCTGGCCGCCGCGCCCCGCCGGGTGCTCGACACCGCCGGTCGTCCGCTGCTGGTCCGGGCCTACTTCGCGGTACACGGGCGGCTGCCGGTCTTCCGGGGCGCCCTCTTCGGCCGGGGTGCGGTGGCCGTCTCCCGGGCCGGCCGCGCCCGGTTCGACCGGTTCCCCGACCAGGTGGCCGACGACCTCTTCCTCGACTCGCTCTTCCTGCCCGGCGAACGGCGTGAGCTGGACGACGTGGACTGTGTGGTGGCCACCCCACGCCGGACCGCCGACCTGTTGCGCCGGCTGGTCCGGGTCAGGGCCGGCAACACCGCGCTGCGGCGCAGCGGCATCTCCGGGGTACGCCGGTCCCGGCGGGCGTCCTGGCTGGTGGACGTGGTCCTCCCCCGCCCCTGGCTGCTCCCGGCCGGGGCCTGCTACGCGGCGCTGAGCGTGCTCGCCGGGCTGGCCGCCCGCCGCAGCGGTGGCCGGGTCGCCTGGGGTCGGGACGAGTCCAGCCGTACCCCGGAGGGGGCGGTGCGGTGACCCCACTGGTCTCGGTGATCATGGTCTCGTACCAGACCCGGCGGCTGATCCTGCGGGCGCTGGCCACCCTGCGGGACTCGGCCCCGGCGGTCCCGTACGAGGTGATCGTGGTCGACAACGCCTCCACCGACGGCTCCGCGCACGCGGTACGCGCCGAGCATCCCGACGTCCAGGTGATCCGGCTGGCCCGGAACATCGGCTTCGGTCGGGCGGTCAACGTCGGGGCGGCCCGGGCCCGGGGCGGGTACCTGCTGCTGCTCAACCCGGACACCGAGCCGGTCGGTGACCCGGTCGGTGCCCTCGTCGGGTACGCCCGCGACCACCCGGGGCACCGGATCTACGCCGGCCGGACGCTGCACACCGACGGCACCGACGACGGCCGCTCGGTCTTCGGTCTTCCGTCGCTGCGGGGGCACGTCTGCTACGCCACCGGCCTGTCCAGCGTGTTCCGCCGCGCCCGGTGGGCCAATCCGGAGGAGCTGCCGGGGCTGGACCGGCGGGTCGGCGGACCGGTACCCGCTGCCTCCGGCTGCCTGCTGCTGATCGACCGCGCGCTCTTCACCGGGCTTGGTGGCTTCACCCCGGACTACTTCATGTACAGCGAGGATGTCGACCTCTGCCACCGGGCGGTGGCGCACGGCGCGCAGCCGGTGCTGGTACCGGCCGCCCAGGTGGTGCACGTCAACGGGGCCGCCTCCACCGGCGTGCGGAAACGGGTGATGCTGCTCCGGGGCCGGATCACCTACCTGCGGTTACGCTGGCCCACCCGGCGGGCCCGGACCGCCGTCCGGCTGCTGGTCGCCGGGGTGGCGTTACGTGCCCTGGCCGCCCGACTCAGCAGACGGGACAGCCCGGTACGCGAGGTGTGGCGGCAGCGGGCCGACTGGCGGGCCGGCTGGCCCCCGGCCGCGTCGCTCGGCCCGGTGGAGATCCTCGACGCTGATCCGGCCCAGCCGGTCTGAGCAGCCGGGCGCCGGTCACCGGCCAACGCCGCGCGCCCCGCTCCGCCCCCGCTCCGGGCAGCTCAGCCCGCGCTGCCGGCCTGCGGTCCGGGCACCGGGAGGTCGGCGAAGGCCGCCACCGTCCGGTCGGCGTACGCGCTGACGTCCCCGGTCTCCATCGGACCGTCCCAGGTGGTCGGCAACGGCACGGTCACCCCGGGGGCCACCCGCCGGACGATCTCGTCGAGCACCTTCGCCGCGTCACCGACCCAGAGGTGCTTGGCGCCGGCCATCCCGACCACCTCGGCCTGCGGTACGGCGGCGAACCGTTGCCGGGCCTCGTCCGGGCGCAGGTAGTCGTCGAACTCCGGGACCAGGGCGGTCAGCGGCTTGCCGGTCTCCGCCCAGACCGCCAGGTCCTCCGGGGTGGAGAAGCGTAGCGGTGGGGAGAGCAGGATCGCCCCGGTCACCGCCGGGTCGCAGCCGTACTTGAGGGCCAGGTCGGTACCGAACGACCAGCCGAGCAGCCACTGGTTGGGCAGTTCGGCGAACTCGGCGTACTCGATCGCGGCGGCCACGTCGTAGCGCTCGCCGACCGCGCCGTCGAAGCTGCCCTCACTGGTGCCCCGGACGCTGCTGGTGCCCCGGGTGTTGAACCGGAGCACGGCCAGGTCGGCCAGCGCGGGCAACCGCCAGGCGGCCTTACGGAAGATGTGGCTGTCCATCATCCCGCCGTGCGTGGGCAGCGGATGAAGGCAGATCAGGGTGCCGACCGGCGCCCGGTCGGCCGGGCGGGCCAACTCGCCCACCAGCCGCAGTCCGTCGGCGGTGTGCAGCTCGATCTCCTCCCGGTGGCCGGGCAGGATCGACGACGCGCGGATGGGTGCACTCACCCGACCAGTTTCGCCGGTCACCCGGCGGGCCCGCCCGCCGGGGCCGAAACCGGGTGACGCAGATCGCCGCCCGCCGGTCAGCCGTACCGGGGTCCCCGGCCACGCTGGATGTTCGGTCCACGCCGTTCCCGGGCCCGCCAGCACCCGCTGTGCCAGTGCCGCCGGTCGCTGAGGTCGCCGCGCCCGTCGGCCGGCCAGGCCACCAGGTGCGCGACCCCGGGACGGATCTCCTGGTCGCAGCCGGGGCAGCGGTACGTCTTCGTCGCCGCGCCGCCGGGAATGCCGCGTACCTGCCACTCGCCGTCCCGCCAGCCCTGCACCGACTCGACACCGTGCCGGGCCCGGTCGGCGTCGAGCCGGGCCGTCTGCTCGGGACGGGGGCGGTTGCGACGTGGACTCACCCGTCGAGGGTACGCAGCGCCCACCGCACCGCCGAAGAGTGATCAACCAGGTGGGACATCCCCGGATCAGCTGTCAGATCACGGTCAACACCTGGCCAAATCCGGCAAAGCCGGTCTAACGTCCGGATAGGAAGCCGAAGCGCGTCCGTCGAGGAGGTCGGGACATGAAAAATGGCATCCGGGGCGCGGGGACCGTCGTCCTGTTCACCACGAGCACCCTGCTGGCGGTGTGCCTGTGGGCACCGGCCGCGTCAGCCGGCGGACCTGGTGACCCGATCGTGGCCGATGTCACCGGCGACGACTACGAGGACCTGGCCATCCTGACCGAAAGGGTCCTGCCGGAGGTGGGTGCCGCGGCCCGCCAACGGGTCTGCGAGATCGTGGTCCAACCCGGCCTGCCCGACGGTGGCTTCGGCGACCCACAGGTCTACCCGTACCTCACCCTGCCCGTTGACGAAACCTACTGCCCGGACATGGGCACCTCGACCGACATCGAGAGGGACCCGGAGGACGAACTCGTGGTCGCCTGGTTCGCCGGCCGGCCACCACTGGTCGACTACGACCTGATCACCGTGGACAACTTCCGCGCCACCGACTTCTCCAAGGGGCTGGAGCAGCCGAGCTTCATCGGTACCGGCAACTTCGACGGCCAGGGGGTACTCGACATCTACGAGTGGAGCGACCAGGGCGACGGTTTCGCCACGTTCCTCAACGACGGGTTCGGCAGGTTCCTCCCCGGCCCGATGCGCTGGTGCGCCAACCCACGCAGCGTAGAGCTGGCCGACTTCGACGCCGACCGGGTGCAGAGCGCGGTGATCAGCTACTTCGAGCGGTGCGACGACTTCTCCAGCGGGGTGGTGGTGGTGCTGGAGGACGGCAGCGTACGACACCTCGAACGGGACCCCGACGGCTTTGAGACCTGGACCGTGACGGTGCGGGACTTCGACGACGACGGGCGGCTCGACGTACGTACCGTCAACGACGTCACCGGCCAGGTCCACATCTTCCCCGGTCTGGGCGACAATACTTTCGGCGAGTCGCAGCCCTAGGCCCGCAGGGCGCCCGAGGGCCGGGAGGCGCGGCGGGCCCACCCGGGCCCGCCGCGCGCGGCTCAGCGGTTGGTGTGGTCGCGGAAGCCCCGGCCGGACTTGCGGCCCAGGTAACCGGCGGTCACCAGGTGCTCCAGCAGCGGTGCCGGGGCGAAGCCAGGCTCCCGCAGCTCCAGGTACAGCTCCCGCTGGATGGCCAGCGACACGTCCAGGCCGACCACGTCGAGCAGCTCGAACGGGCCCATCGGGTAGCCGCAGCCGAGCTTCATCGCGTAGTCGATGTCGTCGGCGGTGGAGTAGCTCGCCTCCAGCATCTTCACCGCGTCGTTGAGGTACGGGAAGAGCAGCGCGTTCACGATGAACCCGGACCGGTCACCGCAGACCACCCCGGTCTTGCCGAGCGTGGCGCAGACCGCCTGGGCGGTCGCCACGGTCTCCGAAGAGGTACGGATCGTGCGCACGATCTCCACCAGCGGCATCACCGGCGCCGGGTTGAAGAAGTGCAGCCCGACCACGTCCGCCGGCCGGTGGGTGGCCATCGCCACGTCGATCACCGGCAGGGAGGAGGTGGTGGTGGCGAGCACGACGCCCGGCTTGCAGATCTCGTCGAGGCTGGCGAACAGGGCCTTCTTGACGCTCAGCTCCTCGATTACCGCCTCCACCACCAGGTCGACGTCGGCCAGGTGCTCCAGCACCGCCGACCAGGTGATCCGGCCGAGCGCGGCGTCCCGGTCGGTCTCGCTGAGCTTGCCCCGCACGACGCCCTTGTTGAGTGAGGTCTTGACCGCCTCGCAGACCTTGGCCGACTTCTCCGCGCCCCGGGTGACCGAGACGACCTCGTAACCGGCCTTCGCGAAGACCTCGATGATGCCGGTGGCCATCGTGCCCGAGCCGACCACGCCGACCTTCGAGATCCCCCGGGCACCGTCGGCGACCGCCGCGCCCGCCGGGGCCGGGGTCTGCTCGTCGGGTACGACCACCGGGGAGCCCGGCCGCTCGTAGGTGTAGAAGCCCCGGCCGGACTTCCGGCCGAGCAGCCCGGCGGTGACCATCTGCTTGATCAGCGGTACCGGGGCGTGCCGGCGGTCCCGCCCGCCCCGGCGGTACATGGTGTCCAGGATCTCGTACGCGGTGTCCAGACCGATCAGGTCCATCAGCGCCAGCGGGCCCATCGGCAGGCCGCAGCCGAGCTTCATCGCCGCGTCGATGTCCTCCCGGGTCGCGTAGTGCGACTCGACCATCCCGACGGCGTGGTTCAGGTAACCGAAGAGCAGGGCGTTGGCGATGAAGCCGGCCCGGTCGCTGATGGTCACGTCGACCTTGCCGAGCCGGACGCAGAGCGCCTCGACGTCAGCCACCACGTCCGACGAGGTGACCACGGTCCGGACCACCTCGACCAGCTTCATCACCGGTGCCGGGTTGAAGAAGTGGATGCCGATGACCTGGTTGGGCCGGCTGGTGGCCACCGAAATCTCGGTGACGCTGAGTGAGGATGTGTTGGTGGCCAGGATCGCCGCCGGCTTGCACACCCGGTCCAGTTCGCCGAAGATGCGCTGCTTGAGGTCGAGATGCTCGGGAACCGCCTCGATGACCAGGTCGACGGAGTGCAGTGCGTCCAGGCCGACGGCGAAGGTGACCCGGGACAGCAGGGCGTCCCGGTCGGTGGGGTCGAGCTTGCCCTTGGCCACCGCCCGGTCGGTGGAGCGGGTCAACGTGGTCCGGCCACGTTCCAGGGCGGCCTCGGAGATCTCGACGGCCACCGCGTCGATGCCGTTACGCGCGAACACCTCGACGATGCCGGCACCCATGGTGCCCAGTCCGACGACGCCGATGCTGGTGAACTCGCGTGCCACGGTCCGCCTCCACTCGCTCGGGCCGCCGTCTGAACGGCCGCTAAGGTCTATGCGCGCGAGTCTGCCACGTCACGCTCCGTTGTCGACACCGCGTGGGAAATGTCACCGGGCGTCGTCAGGTCGAGCAGTTCGGCGACGAACTCGACCGGCCGTTCCAGGTGCGGGCAGTGCCCACAGCCGGCCAGGACCACCTCCCGGTAGCGCCCACCGGCCGCCGCGTACCGGTCCAGCACCGCCCGGGTCTGGCCGACCATCGGCTGCGGCGGGTACGCCTCGGCACCCGGCCAGCCGGGCACCATGCCGAGCGAGCCGAGGTACGCCAGGTCGAGCAGGGCGGAGTCGGAGACGATCGCGTCGGCGTCGCCGCGTACCCAGACCACCGGCGGCTTGGCGGCGACGGCGACCAGGTCGTCGGCGATCCGGAAGTGGGCCGGGGAGAGCGCGTTGAGCACGCCCCGGTCCCCCGGGGCGGTACCCGGCCAGTTCGGCGAGGCGACCGCCGTACCCGGGTAGTTGTCGTCCCCGGTGGCGGTGGTGAGCATGCTGTCCAGCAGCAGTTCCTCGTCGTCACCGAGGGTGGCCGGATCGGCCACGTAGAGCGTCCGGAGCACGTTGCGGGGGCTGGTCGGCGCGTCCCCGCCCCGGTCACCGACGGCCAGCCGGTGGACCAGGTCGGGGTTGGCGGTGCCGCCACCGGTACCGGCGAAGTCGGCGCTGAGCGGGGTGCCCTCGGGGCCGGCGGTACCGCCGTAGCCGTACGGCGACACCGGTGCCGCCAGCAGCAGGCCACCGACCCGGTCCGGGTGGTCGACCAGCAACCGCATCGCCACTCCCCCGCCGAGCGAGTGCCCGACCACGATCGGGCGGACCGGACCACCACCGGGCGCCGCCGCGCCGAACAGCTCCGGTTCGTCGAGCAACGCGGCCAGGTCGTCGGCGAAGTCGGCCAGGCCCCGGGTCGCGTCCACCGGTGCGGTCTCCGTCTCGCCGTACCCGCGCAGGTCGGGGGCGACGATCCGCAGTGTCTCCGGCAGCCGTCGGATCAGTGGCAGCCAGAACGCCGCCGACGAACAGTTCCCGTGGACGAGCAGGACCGGGGTCCCATCCGCCGGGCCGGCGACGAGCACCGACTGCCGGATGCCCCCGGCCTGCACACTGATCCGCTCGGTCTCCATCCGCCGGATGCTGCCACCGTCGCCCGGCCGGTTCAATGGCGGTGTCCACCACCCGGGCGACGGCCGGGGCGGGTCCGGGCCACACCGCACCGCCCGGCGGTGGGAACGGTTCCGGCCCAACTACTGGAACACCGGCCCAACTACTGGAACATCAGGTAGGCGCTGGTGATGCCGCCGGCCGCGGCGATCCCCGCGCCGAGGGCGAGCAGCACCCGGCGGGGGCGGGTCGCGGGGCCGGTGACGATGGCGTCGGTCGGCCCGACCAGCGCGGCCGAGGGCAGCCGGGGCGGCACGGGGGCGACCGGCAGGTTACGGAAGTCGTTGACCTGCACGGTCACCGCCGACGACGGATCGAAGAAGCGCAGCTCGACGCCGCCGACCCGGATCCGGTCCCCGTCACTGAGCCGCTCCACGCCGCAGACCCGCTGGTCGTTGAGCCAGGTGCCGTTGGTGGAGCCCATGTCGGCGAGGGAGACCTGCCCGCCGGCCAGCCGGACCGCCGCGTGCCGGCGGCTGACCTGAAGGTCGTCGATGACGATGTCCGCGCTCTCCACCCGGCCGATGACCCGGGAACCAGGCGAGAGCCGGAAGCTGACGCCCCGCATGGACCCGCTGGCGATGGTCAGCATCGGCAACAGGCCGGGCTCGTCCATCATGGATAATCCCTCCGCCACGCCGGTATGACCCGGCTGGCCCAGCTTTCCAGTCCTGGGCCCCCAGACCCAGCTACCACGCGGTGGAGTTGACCGGCCGGCCGGGTAGATCCGGCTCGACGGTTCGGCGGACCTCGGGTAGCGAAACGGTTTCGGAGCGTAATAGTTCCACGTGCCACCCGACCCGGCGCGGAGTCGACGGGTATCGATCACCGCCGGCCGCACTTCCGGCCGACAACCCTACCCACCGGTAATCTGCGGGTCTAGACTGCCGCCATGACGGCTGTCCAGATCCCCGGCGTTCCGGTTGTCGACAACGGCCTGCTGATCTCCACGAATCCGGCGACCGGCGCGGAGACCGGCCGGTTCCCGACCAGCGACCCGGCCGGGGTCGCCGAGGCGGTGCGCCGGGCCGCCACCGCCGGAGACTGGTGGGCCGGCCTGGGCTTCACCGCCCGACGGGACCGGCTGCTGCGCTGGCGGTCGGCGCTGGCCCGCCGGATCGAGGAACTCGCGGCACTCTGCCACGACGAGACCGGCAAGCCGGTGGCCGACGCCATCGTCGAGGTCATCACCGCCGTCGAGCACATCGACTGGGCGGCGCGTAACGCGCGTCGGGTGCTCGGGCCCCGTCGGGTCCGGTCCCGGCTGCTGCTCGTCGAGTTCGGCGCCCACCTGGAGTACCAGCCCTACGGTGTCGTCGGCGTGATCGGACCGTGGAACTACCCGGTCTTCACCCCGATCGGTTCGGCCGCGTACGCCCTGGCCGCCGGGAACGCGGTGGTCTTCAAGCCCAGCGAGTACACCCCGGCGGTCGGGCAGTGGCTGGCGGACACCTTCGCCGAGGTGGTGCCGGAACAGCCGGTGCTCCAGGTCGTACACGGCCTCGGTGATGTCGGTGCCGCGCTCTGCCGGTCGGGGGTGGGCAAGGTCGCCTTCACCGGCTCCACCGCCACCGCGAAGAAGGTGATGGCCGCCTGCGCCGAGTCGCTGACCCCGGTACTGCTGGAGGCGGGCGGCAAGGACGCGATGATCGTCGACGACGACGCGGACCTGGACGCCGCCGCCGAGGCCTGTGTCTGGGGTGCGCTCACCAACGCCGGTCAGACCTGCATCGGCATCGAGCGGGTGTACGCCGTCGACGCGGTACACGACCGGTTCGTCGCCAAGGTGGTCGAGCGGGCCGGCCGGCTGACCGTGGGCGCGGACGGCGCGGACATCGGGCCGATCACCATGCCGAGCCAGGTGGACGTCATCCGGCGGCACATCGACGACGCGGTGGCCCGGGGCGGCCGGGCGGTCCTCGGTGGGCCGGAGGCGGTGCGACCGCCGTTCGTGCACCCGACCGTCCTGGTCGACGTCCCCGAGGACGCCGCCGCGGTGCGGGAGGAGACGTTCGGGCCGACCATCGTCATCAACCGGGTGTCCGACGTGGACGAGGCGGTCGACCGGGCCAACGCGGTCGGGTACGGCCTGGGCGGCTCGGTCTTCGGCCGACGGCGCGCGGTGGCGGTCGCCCGCCGGCTGCGCTCCGGGATGACCGCGATCAACTCCACCCTCACCTTCGCCGGCATGTCCACCCTGCCGTTCGGCGGGACGGGCGAGTCCGGCTTCGGCCGGATCCACGGCGACGACGGGCTGCGCGAGTTCGGTCGGGCCAAGGCGGTCACCCGGCGGCGCGGGCCGTCGCTGATGCCCGCGATGACCTTCGAGCGGACTCCGGCGCAGGTGGCCCGGCTGGTCAAGACGATCAAGGCGATCTACGGTCGGTGACTGTCAGATAACCGATGGTCCAATGAAATCGGAAGATTCAGAGATTCCACCTGGGTAGGGCCATCGGTACATTGCCGACATGGGCCTGCACTCGCTGCGTTTCCAACTGGTCGACAACGAGGACTCCTGGGCAGCCCGCCGCCGGCAACGCCGGGCGGGGTGGCTCGCCGAGACGTTCCCCAGGTTGGCGGAGATGTCCGTACTCGACCTCGGCGGGCGGGTCGACACCTGGCTACGCGCCCCGGTACGCCCCGCGCACGTGCACGTGGTCAACCTGGAACCCGCCCCGGCGGACGTACCCGACTGGGCGGAGGTGGACCACGCCGACGCCTGCGAACTGCCGCCGGACATCACCCGCCGCCGCTACGACCTGGTCTTCTCCAACTCGGTCCTGGAACACGTGGGCGGGCACGAGCGGCGGCTGCGGTTCGCCGCAGCGGTCCGGACCCTGGCCGACGCGCACTGGGTGCAGACCCCGTACCGCTATTTCCCGGTCGAGCCGCACTGGCTCGCCCCGGGGATGCAGTTCCTGCCGGTCCGGGCCCGCACCATGGTGGCCCGGCACTGGCCGCTGGCGCACTCGCCGGCGAAGACCCACGAGGCTGCCATCACGCAGGTGCTCTGGACCGAACTGCTGGACCGCTCACAGCTGCGGCACTACTTCCCCGACTCGGCGATCCGGGTCGAACGTCTCGCCGGCCTGCCCAAGTCCCTCATCGCCGTGAAGGTGTAAGGAAGGGCCCCTTCTTAACGCTTTCGGTAGAGGAAGGGCCCCCGCTTAACACCCCCGGGCCCCAGGCCCCCGCTTAACACCCCTGGGCCCCCAGGGCCCCGGGCGCTCAGAACAGGGTCAGCTCGTCCCGCTCGATGCCCCGCAGCTTGTCGTAGTCGACCACGACACAACGGATGCCCCGGTCGGTGGCGAGTACCCGGGCCTGCGGCTTGATCTCCTGGGCGGCGAACACGCCGGCCACCGGTGCGATCAGCGGGTCACGGTTGAGCAGTTCGAGGTAGCGGGTGAGCTGCTCCACCCCGTCGATCTCACCGCGCCGCTTGACCTCGACGGCCACGGTGCCGGACTCCGCGTCCCGGCAGAGCAGGTCCACCGGCCCGATGGCGGTCATGTACTCGCGACGGATCAGCGTGTACCCCTCGCCGAGGGTGGCCGGGTTCGCGGCCAGCAACTCCTGGAGGTGCGCCTCCACCCCGTCCTTCCGCAGCCCGGGATCGACCCCCAGTTCGTACGAGGTGTCCTGGAAGATCTCCTCCAGGGTGATCCGTAACTCCTCGCCGGCCTTGTTGACCACCCGCCACACCCCGGGCGCCTCCTCCAGGCGGCAGGGCGGACTCATCCAGTTCAGCGGCTTGTAGGCCCGGTCGTCCGCGTGGATGGAGACCGAGCCGTCGGCCTTGACCATCAGGAGTCTGGTGGCGGTCGGCAGATGGGCCGAGAGCCGTCCGACGTAGTCCACTGAGCACCGCGCAATCACCAACCGCACCCGACGAGGGTAGCGGAGCCCTCCCGACGCCCCGCCACGCGACGCGGCACACGTCCGTCGCGGACCCGGCGGTACGCCGATCCGCCGTCGAGCGGCACTGGCGGCGCGGTGGGATGCTGGGACACGTGCTCGAAGTGCTGACCGGCGCCGGTCTCGCCGCCTCGGCGGGACTGAACGCCTACATCCCGCTGCTCGCTCTCGGCCTGCTCGCCCGCTACACCGATCTGATCAACCTGCCGGCCGGCTCCCAGTGGCTCGCCAACGGCTGGGTCATCGCCATTCTCGCGGTACTGCTGGCGGTCGAGGTGGTCGCGGACAAGGTGCCGGTCGTCGACCACGTCAACGACATGTTGCAGACCGTGGTCCGTCCCACCGCAGGTGGGCTGGCCTTCGGTGCCGGCTCGGCCGCGGAGACGGTCACGGTCACCGATCCGGGCCAGTTCTTCTCCTCCCACCAGTGGGTACCGATCGCGGTCGGGATGGCGGTGGCGTTCGGGGTACACGGGCTGAAGGCGGCCGCGCGTCCGGTGATCAACGCCACCACGGGCGGGGTCGGTGCCCCGGTGGCGAGTACCGCCGAGGACGCCACCAGCGTGGTCATGTCCCTGGTCGCCATCGTCCTGCCGGTGCTGGTGCTCGCGTTCCTGCTCGCCCTGCTCGGCTTCGCCGGCTGGCTCCTGCGCCGACGCCGGTCCCGACGGCGCGAACGGCAGGCGGCCCGGGCCGCCGGGTTCCGCGTCTGACCGACGGCCCCACCCCGGCCGGTATCGTCCGGATGAAGGGGCGTCCCGGAGCACCCACCGCACCGCCGAGCTTGCCATGATCATGCCGTGCAGGTGAAGAATTTTCGGACATTGCTGGTCATCATGGTCGTGATCGGCGTCCTCGGCGCGCTCACGCTCGCCCTGGGGCTGGTCCGCGGGTCGGGGCCGGGCACCCCGGCCCCGGATTTCGTCCTCGCGGAACCCGGCACCGCCCTACCGCCGGGTACCCCGACCGCCACCCGGCCCGGCGGCCCGGCGCCGGACACCGGGAGTCCCACCGACCCGTCCGCGGGTACGACGACCGGCCGGCCCGGTGCCACCCGACCGGGTACCCGCCCACCGGTGGTCGACCACGGTCCCCGTACCGGCAACCGGGTGGCGCTGACCTTCGACGCGGACATGACCGATGCGATGCTGTTCAACCTGCGCAGCGGCAAGGTGGCCTCGTACGCCAACCTGAAGATCCTGGACCTGCTGGAGCGCGACCAGGTTCCGGCCACCTTCTTCCTAACCGGCAAGTGGGTCGAGCGGTACCCGGAGGTGACCGCCCGGATCGCCGGCAACCCCCGGTTCGAACTGGCCAACCACACCTACGGGCACCTGGCGTTCACCGGCGACTGCTACGGCCTGCCCCGGATCCCCACCCACCAGATGACCCAGGACGTGGCGCGGACCTTCACGCTGGTCGAGCGGTACGGCGGGCGGCAGACCCGCTACTTCCGCTTCCCCGGTCTCTGCCACGACGGCCCGGCGCTGGCCGCCCTGGCCCCGCTCGGCGTCACGGTGGTGGACGGGGACGTGGTCAGCGGTGACCCGTTCGCCACCGCGTGGCGGCCGATCGTGCGGGCGGTGCTGGACAAGGTGCGCCCCGGCTCGGTGATCGTCCTGCACGTCACCGAGGCGAACGCGGCGATGACCGACGAGGCCCTGCCGCACATCCTTGCCGGATTGGCCGCGCGGGGTCTGACGCCGGCTCCGCTCTCCGTCGTACTGGGTGACAGACCTGCGGTTTCCTGAGCAGAAACCACATCAAAGCCTAATATCGGGACACGAGTCGCGAGGAGGCCGAGATGACCGCGTCGATGGAGATGCCCCCGGTGCAGGAGTGCACGGTGACGAAGTGCTCGTACAACCAGAACGGATGCCGGGCGTTCGCCATCACCGTCGGCAGCAGCGACCACGCCCGCTGCCACACCTTCATCGAGATGCCCACCAAGGGCGGGATGGGCTCGCTGATCGCCCAGGTCGGCGCCTGCCAGCGCGCGGACTGCCGGCACAACGCCGACCTGGAATGCCGGGCACCGGGCATCCGGGTCGGTGCCGCCATGGCCGACTGCCTGACCTACGAGATGGCCTGACCTACGAGATGGCCTGACCACCCGCCTGCGGGCCGGCGGGACCGCACCCGCCGGCGCCCGGCCCGCCCGCCGGCACCCCAGCGCGCCGCCGTCAGGTCGACCCCCGCCCGCCGGCAGGTCGGCTCAGCCGGGCAGGCCGTTGGCCTCCCGGACCACGGTGACCAGTTCGTCGATGATGCCGGTCAACGCGAAGTCCTTCGGGGTGAAGACCCGGGCCACCCCGGCGGCGCGCAGCTGCCCGGCGTCCCCGGCGGGGATGATGCCGCCGACCACCACCGGCAGGTCGGCCCGACCGGCGGCGCGCAGGCCCTCCAGCACCGCCGGTACCGCCGCCAGGTGCGATCCGGAGAGGACGGAGAGCCCCACCAGGTCGACGTCCTCCTCCACCGCCGCCGCCACGATCTGCCCGGCGGTGAGCCGGATGCCCTGGTAGACCACCTCGAAGCCGGCGTCGCGGGCGCGTACCGCGATCTGCTCGGCGCCGTTGGAGTGCCCGTCCAGGCCGGGCTTGCCGACCAGCAGGCGCAGCCGGCCGGTGCCCAGCTCGCGGGCGGTCGCCGCGACCCGCTCCCGGACGCCTGCCAGGGTGGCGTCCCCACCGGCCCCGGCCCCACCGGCGAGCCCGGTCGGCGCCCGGTACTCGCCGAACACCCCGCGCAGCGCGCCGGCCCACTCGCCGGTGGTCACCCCGGCCCGCACGCAGGCCAGCGTCGCCGGCATCAGGTTCGCGGTGGTCGCGGCGTCCGCGCGCAGCCGGGCCAGGGCGGCGACCACCGCGTCCGCGTCCCGGGCGGCCCGCCACTCGCGTACGCTCCGCACGGCCGCCTCCTCCACCGCCGGGTCGACCTGTTGCACCGCCTCGGCACCGGCGGCGGTCAGCGGGGACGGCTCGGTCTCGGTGAACCGGTTGACGCCCACCACCACGTCGGTACCGGCTTCCATCCGGCGCCGCCGCTCGGCCAGCGAACCAACCAGGGCGCTCTTGAGGTAACCGGTCTCCACGGCGGTGACCACGCCACCCATCTCCAGTACCCGGTCCAGCTCGACCCGGGCACCGGCCACGATCTCGTCCACCAGGGCGGTCACCACGTACGAGCCGTCGAAGAGATCCGGGTACTCCAGCAGGTCCGACTCGTACGCCAGGACCTGCTGCATGCGCAGCGACCACTGCTGGTCCCAGGGGCGGGGCAGGCCCAGCGCCTCGTTCCACGCCGGCAACTGCACCGCGCGGGCCCTGGCGTTGCGCGACAGCGTCACGCCGAGCATCTCCAGCACGATGCGCTGGATGTTGTTCTCCGGCTGCGCCTCGGTCAGCCCCAGCGAGTTGACCTGCACCCCGTACCGGAACCGGCGCTGCTTCGGGTCGGTCACGCCGTACCGGTCGGCGGTGATCTCGTCCCAGAGCCGGCCGAAGGCCCGCATCTTCGCCATTTCCTCGACGAAGCGCACCCCGGCGTTGACGAAGAACGAGATGCGCTGCACCACGTCACCGAGCCGGTCGGCGGGCACCTGGCCGGAGTCACGCACCGCGTCGAGCACCGCCACGGCGGTGGCCAGCGCGAAGCCGACCTCCTGCACCGGCGTGGCACCGGCCTCCTGGAGGTGGTACGAGCAGATGTTGACCGGGTTCCAGCGGGGCATCGCGGTCAGCGTGTGCGCGATGACGTCGGCGGTGAGCCGCAGCGACGCCGCCGGCGGGAAGATGTACGTCCCCCGGGAGAGGTACTCCTTGATGATGTCGTTCTGCGTGGTGCCGGCGAACCCGGCCGGCTCGGCACCCTGCTCCGCCCCGACCGTGGCGTAGAGGGCGAGCAGCCACATCGCCGGGGCGTTGATGGTCATGGACGTGTTCATCTCGGCCAGCGGGATGCCGTCGAAGAGGGCCCGCATGTCACCGAGGTGGGCCACCGGCACCCCCACCCGGCCCACCTCACCGGTGGCCAGCTCGTGGTCCGGGTCGTAACCGGTCTGGGTGGGCAGGTCGAAGGCGACCGACAGGCCGGTCTGCCCCTTGGCCAGGTTGCGACGGAAGAGCGCGTTCGTCGCGGTGGCCGACGAATGGCCAGCGTAGGTACGCATCACCCAGGGCCGGTCCCGCTCGGGCAGTCGGCCCGACACTGCCTTGTCGTCCATGGCCGGAGTTTAAGTTACCGTCCAGTACCCCGCGTCGGTGAAAAACCACACAGGTCAGGGTGCCGACATGTACGGCGCCCCCCGCCCCGGATCGTTGCGTCCCGCCCCGACCACGCATAGTTGACGGCATGCATGACGAGCTGGCGATCTCGGTCCGTGGGCTGCGCAAGTCGTACGGCGGCAACCCGGCGGTGGCCGGCGTCGACCTCGACGTCCACCGGGGCGAGGTGTTCGCGCTGCTCGGCCCGAACGGCGCCGGCAAGACCACCACGGTGGAGATCCTGGAGGGCTACCGGCAGCGCGACGGTGGCGAGGTGAGCGTGCTCGGCAGCGACCCGGCCGACCCGGCGCCGGACTGGCGCTCCCGGGTCGGCATCGTGCTCCAGGGCACCGGCGAGTTCGACGAACTGACCGTCGCCGAGGTGGTGCACCACTTCGCCGGCTTCTACGCCGGCGCCGACGACCCGGACAAGGTGATCGAGCAGGTCGGGCTGACCGGCAAGACCCGGGCCCGTACGCACACCCTCTCGGGCGGGCAGAAGCGCCGGCTCGACGTGGCGCTCGGCATCATCGGCCGCCCCGAACTGCTCTTCCTCGACGAGCCAACCACCGGTTTCGACCCGGAGGCCCGCCGGGAGTTCTGGGAGCTGATCCGGGACCTGGCCGCCGCCGGGACGACCATCGTGCTGACCACGCACTACCTGGACGAGGCGGAGACCCTCGCCGACCGGGTCGGGGTGATCACCGCCGGCCGGGTGATCGAGGTGGCCCCTCCGGCACAGCTCGGCAACCGGCAGGAGGCGATGGCGACGGTCTCCTGGCGTACCCCGGACGGGACGGCGCAGAACGCGCAGAGTGCGACGCCGACGGCGCTGGTCGCCGAGCTGGCCGCGCGGTTCGGCGGCGAGGTGCCGGGGCTGACCGTCACCCGGCCCACCCTGGAGGACATCTACCTGCGGATGATCGGACACCGATGAGCACCACGCTGAAGCCGGCCGCGCCGACCGCCACGACCGCGCCCCGTCGGCTGGGTCCCCTCACCCTGGCGGCCCGGCAGGGCCGGCTGGAGATCCGGCAGTTCCTGCGCAGTCGGGAATCCGTCGTTTTCACGATGGGCTTCCCGATCATCATGATCCTGATCTTCGCGGCGATCTTCGACGACGAGATCAGCCCCGGGGTCAGCTACACGCAGTACTTCATCACCGGCATGATCGCCACCGGCCTGATGACGGTCAGCTTCCAGAACCTCGGCATCTGGATCCCGATCGAACGGGACCGGGGAGTGCTCAAGCGGCTGCGCGGTACGCCGATGCCGAAGTGGGTCTACTTCGCCGGCAAGGTGATCATGGTGGTGGCGATCGGGATCGCCGAGACCGCCCTGCTGCTCGCCGTCTCGGTCGCCCTGTTCGACCTGCAACTGCCCGGCACCGCCGGGAAGTGGTTCACCTTCGCCTGGGTCTCCGTGCTCGGCGTCACCGCCTGCACCCTCTGCGGCATCGCCATCTCGTCGCTGGCGCGTACCGCCCGCAGCGGCTCCGCCGTGGTCACCCCGGTCGCCCTGGTGCTCCAGTTCATCTCCGGGGTGTTCTTCGTCTTCACCGACCTGCCAAGCTGGATGCAGCAGGTAGCGGCCCTCTTCCCGCTCAAGTGGATGTGCCAGGGCCTGCGGTCGGTCTTCCTGCCGGACGCATTCGGCGCCCAGGAACCGGGCGGCGCGTTCGAGCTGGGCCGGGTCGCCCTGGTCCTGGCCGCCTGGTGCGTGATCGGCCTGCTGCTCTGCCTCGGCACCTTCCGCTGGACCACCCGCCGCGACGGCTGAGCCGTAAGGAAGGGCCCCTTCTTAACGCATTCTGCATAGGAAGGGGCCCTTATTAACACGTCACCCGGGGCGCATCGTCATACCGCCCCAGGCGCGTTGTCACACCCCAGGCGCGTTGTCACATCCCACCCGAGGCGCCGGCTCAGTACGTGTAGAAGCCCTTGCCGGTCTTGCGACCCAGATCCCCGGCGGTGACCATCCGCTGCAGCAGCTCCGGCGGGAAGAACTTCTCGTCGGCCGTGTCCGTGTAGATGTTCTTCGAGGCGTGCAGAAGCACGTCCACGCCGGTGAGGTCACAGGTGGCCAGCGGCCCCATCGCGTGGCCGAAGCCGAGCCGGCAGGCGGTGTCCAGGTCCTCCGGCGAGACCACGCCCGATTCGACCAGCTTGACCGCCTCCACCACCAGCGCGGCGATCAGCCGGGTGGTGACGAAGCCGGCGATGTCCCGGTTGACCACCACCACCGTCTTGCCGACGCCCTCGGCGAAGGCCCGGGCCGTGGCCAGCGTCGCGTCCGACGTCTTGTACCCGCGTACCAGCTCGCAGAGCTTCATCATCGGCACCGGCGAGAAGAAGTGCGTACCGACCACCGACTCGGGTCGCTCAGTGACCGCTGCGATCTGCGTCACCGGAATGGCCGACGTGTTGGTGGCGAGCACTGCGCCGGGCTTGCAGAACTTGTCCAGCGCCCGGAACACCTCCTGCTTGACGTCCAGCCGCTCGAAGACCGCCTCGACGACCAGGTCCGCGTCGGCGACCGCGTCCAACTCGGTGGTCGGGGTGATCCGCCCGAGCGCCGCCTCGACGTCGTCTGCCGGGATCGTCCCCTTGGCCGCGAACTTCTCCAGCGACCTGCGGATCCCGTCGAGGCCGCGCTGCGTCGCCGCGTCGTCCAGGTCCCGCAGTGTCACCTGCCAGCCCGCCTGGGCGGCTACCTGAGCGATACCCGCACCCATCAACCCGGCCCCGACGACCGCGAGTCGACCCGCCATCTCTTTCTCCCTCGCCTGGATTGGCTGCACTGTCAGCACCCTAGCGGTCACCCCTGAACGATGGCTAAGCCAGCCTCGGGCGACCCCATCACCTGCCGTGGCGAGTGCGGCCCCGACGCGCCACCGAACCCCGGTCGATCATGGACTTATGGTGGGAGACAGAAGCCGCTTACTACCCCGTAAGGGGCACCACAAGTCCATGATCAACGGGCAGGGGCGGGCGGGCGCGGGCGGGCAGAGGCGGGCGGGCAGGGGCGGGCGGGCAGGGGCGGGGCGGTAGGGGTCAGAGGGTCGGGTCTGGCTCCTCGGGTACCCGGCCGCGTTCCACCTCCACCCCGAGCGCCCGCAGGTCGGCGACGAAGTCCGGATAGCCCCGGTCGATGTGGTGCACGTGCGAGACCTCGGTGACCCCGTCCGCGCAGAGCCCGGCGATGACCAGACCCGCACCGGCCCGGATGTCGGTCGCCCGGACCGGCGCACCGGAGAGCCGGTCCCGGCCCCGCACCACGGCGTGGTGCCCGTCGGTCTTGATGTCCGCACCGAGCCGGGCCATCTCGTTGGCGAACATGAACCGGCCGTCGAAGATGTTCTCGGTCACCAGCGAGGCGCCCTCGCTGACCGAGGCGAGCCCGATCGCCATCGGCAACAGGTCGGTGGCGAAGCCCGGGTACGGCAGGGTGACCACGTCCACCGCGGTCGGCCGCCGGTCCATCCGTACCCGGAAAGCGTCCGGCCGGGTCTCCACCAGGCCACCGGCGGAGACCACCTTGTCCAGCGCGATTTCCAGGAACGCCGGGCTCGCGCCGGTCACGGTCACGTCCCCCCGGGTCATCGCGGCGGCGAAGGCCCAGGTACCGGCGACGATCCGGTCCCCCACCGTGGCGTGCCGCACCGGTCGTAACTCCCGGACCCCCTCGATGGTCAGGGTGGACGTACCGGCGCCGATGATCCGGGCCCCCATCTCGGTGAGCATCGTGCAGATGTCCACGATCTCCGGCTCCCGGGCCGCGTTGTCGATCGTGGTCACTCCCCGGGCCAGGACCGCCGCCATCACCAGGTTCTCGGTGGCGCCCACGCTCGGAAACTCCAGCACGATGTCCGCCCCGCGCAGTCCGGCCGGGGCGGACGCGATCACGAAGCCATGCTCGCCCGATATCTCGGCGCCCAGCCGGTTCAACCCGGCGACGTGCATGTCGAGCCCGCGCGAGCCGATCGCGTCCCCACCGGGGTGGGCCACCCGCACATAGCCGAGCCGGGCGAGCAGCGGACCGAGTACGCAGATCGACGCCCGCAGCCGGCGGACCAGGTCGTAGTCGGCCTCCGTGCCGGGCTGCTCCGGGACGTCGATGGTGACCGTCCGGGAGTGTTCGGCAGCCGGACCGTCCACCGCCGGATCGATCTCGAACCGCACCGCACAGCCGAGCCGCCGCAGCACCTCCCCCATGATGGCGATGTCGGTGATCCGGGGGACGTTGGTGATGACCGTCCGGCCCGGGGCCAGCAGCGCCGCCGCCATCAGTTTCAGCGCCGAGTTCTTCGCCCCGACCACGTGCACAGTGCCGCACAGTCGGGCCCCGCCGCGTACCCGGATAACGCTGACGTCGTTGACGGACGCGGCACCACCGTCCCCCGGCCCGACCCCACCCGGCCAGGCCGATGCGGCGTCCGAGCAGGCGGCGGCTCCCGACGGAGCGGATCCGGGTGCTGCGGTCCCGGGCGGGACAGTACCGGCTCCGGCCGGACGATCTGTGACAGTCAGATCAGATATCCGTAGGCTGTGCGTCATGGCCGTCCACCTCACGCGCATCTACACCAAGGCCGGCGACGCCGGCATGACCAGGCTGAGCAACAACGAGCAGGTAGCGAAGACCGATCCACGGATCACGGCGTACGCCGACGTCGACGAGTGCAACGCCGCGATCGGCGTCGCTCTCGCGCTGGGGCAACTCTCCGACGAACTCGTCCCGGTGCTCGCATCGATCCAGAACGACCTGTTCGACGTCGGTGCCGACCTGGCCAATCCGATCGAGCCGGATCCGAAGTACCCGCCACTGCGGGTCACCGAGGAGTACGTCAGCCGCCTCGAAGGTTGGTGCGACGAGTTCAACGCGCGCCTTGGCAACCTGGACTCCTTCATCCTCCCCGGCGGCACTGCGGGCGCAGCGCTGCTGCATGTGGCGCGGACGATCGCCCGGCGCGCCGAGCGTGCTGCCTGGGCACTGGTGGACCACGACCCGGAACGGACCGGCACCCTGCCGGCCAAGTATCTCAACCGACTTTCGGATTTGCTCTTTATCCTGGCAAGAACGGCAAATCCGGACGGGGATGTGCTATGGGTGCCCGGCGGTAAAAGCGTCCGGCAGTAGGGCGGTGGAGGCGAGGCGGGTTCGGGCCGAGGGTGGCAAGGCGGAGGAGGAGGCCATGCCGGTGTTGCATGGCCGACGACGACAACGCCGCCAGCCGACGTGCCAGGGCGCGCCGCAGCCCCGCCAGTCCTGTTGCCGGACGCTCTAAAGCGCTGACCGTCGGCGGGTTGCACCACGTCGAGGTGTGGGTGCCCGATCTGGCCCGGGCCGTGGAGAGCTGGGGTTGGCTTCTCGGCGAGCTGGGTTGGGCACCCTTCCAGGACTGGCCGGCCGGCCGGTCCTGGCGATGGGGTGCGACGTATCTGGTACTGGAGGAGTCACCGGCGCTCTCCGGGCGGCGGCACGACCGCCGCGCACCCGGCCTGAACCATCTCGCCTTCCACGCCGGGCCATCCGCTGCGGTGGACCGGCTGGTCGCGGCAGCGCCGGGCCACGGTTGGTCGCTGCTGTTCCCGGAGCGGCACCCGTACGCCGGCGGCGCCGACCACTATGCGGCGTACCTGGCCGACGGGCAGGGGTACGAGGTGGAGCTGGTCGCCTCGACGGGCAGGGTCTAGCGGGCTGTCCTGCCCCAGGGGCGGAGCGAGCGGCAGGACGGCCGGGCGGCCCGGGGCACGGCAGGACGGCCGGGCGGACCGGGGCACGGCAGGCAGTCAGGCGGCCGGACGGTCCTGGGGGGCCAGACGCGGCGAGACCGCCCCCGGAGGGGCGGCCTCAAGCCAGGAGAGAAACCCGGTGACGGTGGATCGTGCCATGGCGATCTCGACCGGTACGTGCCGACTGGTACAGCTGAGGATCACCCAGTCGGCCGGCATGGAGAGCCGCTCCTGCCCCTCGGGGAGTCGACGCGACTCGACGGTAAGGTCCTTGCGGCGCAGCACCCGCTTGGGACGGATGGCGAAGCTGAACATCCGGTACCAGCGCAGCTCGTCGCGGGCGAAGCGACCGAAGCCGGGGGACCAGCCCCGACCGTCGAGCACGGTGGTGACCCGGACGCTGAGCCGGATGATCCCACCGGAGCGGGTCACCAACGCCCGACGGATGAAGAGCACCGCCAGCGCGGCGAACAGAACGAGAACGCCGATCCCGATCCACTCCAAGACCAGCATCGACGTTTCCGGTTCAGCGGTTCGCGGCGGCGGTCGCGGGGGTCGCACTCTCGGCGAGCACGGTGACGCCCTCTCCGGTCACCGACAGGAACCCGCCGTTGACGTCGTAGGTCACCTGCTCACCACCGGACAGCTTGATCCGCACCTGGCCGGGCTCGGCGAGCTGGCCGAGCAGCGGCGCGTGGCCCGGAAGCACGCCAAGCTCGCCCTCGGTCGTCCGGGCGACGACCATCTCGGCCTCTCCCGACCAGACCTTCTCCTCGACGGCTACAAGCTCGACGTGAAGCTGCTTTGCCACGCTGTCTCCTTGCTGCGGCGACGGATTGTCGAAATTCTAGTCGGGCCACCACCAGGCACCCAACGCGGGTGGCGAGGCGCACACCGACCCACCGGCGTGCCGGATCAGAGTTTCTTGCTGAGCAGTTCCGGATGGGCGGCGAGGAAGGTCTCCACCGTGTTGCCACGGACCGCGGCGAAGAACTCCTCGGCCACCGGCTGGAGCGCCTCACCCTGGTACTTCCCACCGGAACTCGTCACGCCACCGCCCGGCAGCTTGATCATGCTGATCGACTGCGACCGGAGGTTGCGCAGGGCGAAGCCGAAGTCGGCGATGCTGTTTCCCCGCCCGTCGAAGACCAGGGACTTACCGGCGGCGCGCAGCACCGCGTCGAGCTTGGTCGGGTTGGTCACCACGTCCAGGCTGAGCGCCTGGTCGGCCATCGCCTTGAGGAACTGCTGCTGGTGCCGCTGCCGGGCGTAGTCGCCGTCCTTGAGGCCGTAACGCTGCCGGACGAAGTCCAGCGCCTCCCAGCCGGCCAGGTGGTGCTGACCCACCTCGTAGACCTTCTGCGGGCCGGTGTACCCGCCGCCACCCGGCTTGAGCCTGCGGGGCGTCCCGTCCGGCTGGAGGTGCTCGGACCTGGTCCGCTCGTCCACGTACAGGTCCACGCCACCCATGGCGTCGACGATCTTCTTGAAGCCGGTGAAGTTGATGATCGCTCCGGCGTCGAACCGTTCGATGCCGGTGTACCCGGCCAGCGTCTTGGAGAGCAGCTCGAAGCCCTGCGCCACGTTCGGCTTGTTGGGCTGGCCGGGGACGTTGCTCCCGCGCGCCATGGCACTGTTGATCTTGGTCTGCCCGCCGGAGTAGCCCGCCTTCGGGAAGGCCGGCACGTCGACCAGCGTGTCCCGGGGGATGGAGAAGAGGTACGCCCGGTCGAGCCCGGCCGGGATATTCATGATCATGATCGAGTCGGCCAGCGGCGGGGTGGTCGAGTTCCGGGGATCGATCCCGACCAGCAGGATGTTCAGCGGGCCCTTGACGTCGCTGCGTCGGGGCGCACTGGCCCCGGCCGCCCCGTCACCGAAGAGGTCGCCCTTGCCGACCGCGCCCTCGTACCGGGCCAGCAGCGCCTGGTAGCCGATCAGCGCCCCGCCGCTGAGCACCATCAGCACCACCCCGAGGTAGGTGCAGACCCGTGCCCACCGCGGCACACCCGCCCACCTGGACGGCCGTGCCGCGCGCTTTCCGCCCTCAGCCACAGTCAACTCCATTCGTCGCACCCACGAAAGAGAAGACGGGCACGAGACATCCGATCGTTGCAGAGATCGATACCCGACCAGTCGGGCATCCTAACCGAAGGTACCTCGCCGGTCAGCGGAACCATGGAACATGCACGCCGGGTGGTGCACAGGTCACGTCCCGTGCGCCAGCGGTCCGCCGGATCCGTAGACGGAACGGGACGTTCCGGCACAGAGACCAGGGAAACGGGACGGCCCGGCCGGAGACAGGGAAACGGGACGGCCCGGATCGGCGGGTACGGAACCAAAAAGCGGTGCCCGCGCCGGATGTACCGGCACGGGCACCGCAGGGACGGACCGGTTGGTCAGTCCTTCATCAGCTCAGCCGCCTTGCGCTCCAGGTCGTCCAGACCGCCGCACATGAAGAAGGCCTGCTCGGGGAAGTGGTCGTACTCGCCCTCGCTGATCTTCTTGAACGCCTCGATGGTCTCCTTGATCGGGACCGTCGAGCCCGGCACGCCGGTGAACTGCTCGGCGGCGTAGGTGTTCTGCGACAGGAAGCGCTCGATCCGCCGGGCCCGACCCACGGTGATCTTGTCTTCCTCGGAGAGCTCCTCGATACCGAGGATGGCGATGATGTCCTGCAGGTCCTTGTAGCGCTGCAGGATCCGCTTGACCTCGGTGGCCACCGCGAAGTGCTCGGCGCCGACGAACTCCGGCGCGAGGATCCGCGACGAGGACGCCAGCGGGTCGACCGCCGGGTAGATGCCCTTGTCGGAGATCGACCGCTCCAGGTTGGTGGTGGCGTCGAGGTGGGCGAAGGTGGTGGCCGGCGCCGGGTCGGTGTAGTCGTCCGCCGGCACGTAGATCGCCTGCATCGAGGTGATGGCCTGGCCCCGGACCGAGGTGATCCGCTCCTGGAGCTCGCCCATCTCGTCGGCCAGGGTCGGCTGGTAACCCACCGCGCTCGGCATCCGGCCGAGCAGGGTGGAGACCTCCGAACCGGCCTGGGTGAAGCGGAAGATGTTGTCGATGAAGAGCAACACCTCCTGCTTCTTCACGTCGCGGAAGTACTCCGCCATGGTCAGCGCGGAGAGCGCGACCCGCAGCCGGGTGCCCGGCGGCTCGTCCATCTGGCCGTAGACCAGCGCGGTCTTGTCGATGACGCCGGACTCGGTCATTTCGGCGATGAGGTCGTTACCCTCACGGGTCCGCTCACCGACGCCGGCGAAGACCGACGTACCACCGAAGTTCCGGGCGACCCGGGTGATCATCTCCTGGATGAGGACCGTCTTGCCGACGCCCGCACCACCGAACAGGCCGATCTTGCCACCCTTGACGTACGGGGCGAGCAGGTCGATGACCTTGATGCCGGTCTCCAGCATCTCGGTCTTCGGCTCCAGGTCGGCGAAGGCCGGTGCCTTGCGGTGGATGCCCCACCGGTCGTCGGCCTGGAGCACCTCGCCCTCGGTCAGGTTGAGGCACTCACCGATGGCGTTGAAGACGTGGCCCTTGACCGCGTCGCCCACCGGTACGGTGATCGGCGAGCCGGTGTCGCGCACGCCGGCGCCACGGACCAGACCGTCGGTCGGCTGCATCGAGATCGCGCGGACCATGTTGTCACCCAGGTGCTGGGCGACCTCCAGGGTCAGCGTCTTCTCGCCGCCGGAAAGCGTCACGTCCACGTGCAGGGCGTTGAACAGGGCCGGCATGGCGTCGCGCGGGAACTCGGCGTCGACGACCGGGCCGATGACCCGGACCACGCGACCCGTGGCCGTCTTGGTCTCAACTGCGGATACAGTCATCACACTTCACTTCCCGACGCGGCAAGCGCGTTGGCGCCGCCGACGATCTCGCTGATCTCCTGGGTGATCCCGGCCTGGCGGGCCGAGTTCATCTCGCGCGTGTACTTGTCGATCATCTCTTCGGCGTTGTCGGTGGCGCTCTTCATCGCCCGCCGCCGGGACGCCGACTCGCTGGCCGCCGACTCGATCAACGCCGCGTAGATCCGCGTGTTGATGTACTTCGGCAGCAGCCCGTCGAGCAGCGCCTCCGCCTCCGGCTCGAACTCGTACGCCGGCAGCAGGCCCTCGGACTTCGGCCGGTCCTCGACCTCCATCGGTCCGATGATCTTGGCGACCGGAGTCTGGGTCATCAGGGAGTGGAACTCGGTGTAGACGATGTGCAACTCGTCGATGCCGAGCACCCCGTCCGGCCCCGAGCCGCCGTCGACGTCGTCCGCACCGGCGGTGAACGCCTTGATCAGCGTCTGACCCACCTCGCGGGCGTCGGCGAAGGCCGGCTGCTCCGAGAAGCCGGTCCAGCTGGCCTCGATCTTCCGGTTACGGAACCGGTAGAAGGTGACCCCCTTGCGCCCGATGACGTAGAGGACCGGCTCCTTGCCGTCCTCCTTCAGCCGGGCGATCAGCGACTCCGCCATCTTGATGGCGTTGGAGCTGTACCCGCCGGCCAGACCACGGTCGCTGGTGACCACCACGATGCCGGCCCGGCGAACCCGCTCGCGCGGAGTCAGCAGCGGGTGGTCGATCCGCGCGTTGGACGCCAGCGCGGTGAGCACGCCGGTGATGGCCTGGGCGTACGGCAGGGACGCCTGGACCCGGGCCTGGGCCTTGGCGATCCGGCTCGTCGCCACGAGCTCCATCGCCTTGGTGATCTTCTTCATCGACTTCGCCGAGCGGATTCGTTGACGAAGAACGCGAACCTGGGCCGCCATGGATCAGCCCTACTGCTTCTCTACCGGGCGGTCGGTCCCGCCGTCACGGAAGCGGGTGACCGTCTCGCGGTTCTCCTCGCCCGCCAGGGGCTTGGCCGGGGCCTCGTTGATCCGCCGCTCGTCACCCTGACCGAGGAACGACTGCTTGAACTCGGCGATCGCCGAGTCGAGCGTCGAGATGATCTCGTCGTCCCACTTGTGGTCGGCGATCGCCGCGATGGTGCCCTCGTGCCGGTGCCGCAGGTGCTGGAGGAACTCGGACTCGAAGCGCCGCACGTCACCCACCGGGATGTCGTCCAGCTTGCCCTCGGTGCCGGCCCAGACCGCGACGACCTGCTCCTGCACCGGGTACGGCGAGTAGTTCGGCTGCTTCAGCAGCTCGACCAGGCGGGCACCGCGCTCCAGCTGGGCCCGGGACGCCTTGTCCAGGTCCGAGGCGAAGGCGGCGAACGCCTCCAGCTCGCGGTACTGGGCCAGGTTGAGCCGCAGCGAACCGGCGACCTTCTTCATCGGCTTGACCTGCGCGGCACCACCGACCCGGGAGACCGAGGTACCGACGTTGATCGCCGGCCGGACGCCCTGGTTGAACAGGTCGGTCTCCAGGAAGATCTGACCGTCGGTGATGGAGATGACGTTGGTCGGGATGAAGGCCGAGATGTCGTTGGCCTTCGTCTCGATGATCGGCAGACCGGTCATCGAGCCGCCGCCCAGCTCGTCGGAGAGCTTCGCGCAGCGCTCCAGCAGCCGGGAGTGCAGGTAGAAGACGTCACCCGGGTACGCCTCACGGCCCGGCGGGCGACGCAGCAGCAGCGACACGGCCCGGTACGCCTCGGCCTGCTTGCTCAGGTCGTCGAAGACGATCAGGACGTGCTTGCCGCCGTACATCCAGTGCTGCCCGATGGACGAACCGGTGTACGGGGCGAGGTACTTGAAGCCGGCCGGGTCGGACGCCGGGGAGGCGACGATGGTGGTGTACTCCATCGCACCCGCCTCCTCCAGGATGCCCTTGATCGAGGCGATCGTGGAGGCCTTCTGGCCGATGGCGACGTAGATGCAGCGAACCTGCTTCTTCGGGTCACCGGAGCGCCAGTTGTCGCGCTGGTTGAGGATGGTGTCCAGGGCGACCGTGGTCTTGCCGGTCTTCCGGTCACCGATGATCAGCTGACGCTGGCCACGGCCGATCGGGGTCATGGCGTCGACCGCCTTGATACCGGTCTGCAGCGGCTCGTCCACCGACTGCCGGGACATCACGTTCGGGGCCTGGAGCTCAAGCTCCCGGAAGCCCTCGTTCGCGATGTCACCGAGGCCGTCGATCGGCTGGCCGAGCGCGTCGACCACCCGGCCGAGGAAGGCGTCGCCGACCGGCACCGAGAGCACCCGGCCGGTGCGCTTGACCCGCTGGCCCTCTTCGAGCTTGGCGGAGTCACCGAGAACGACGACACCGATCTCCCGGACGTCGAGGTTCAGCGCCACGCCGAGCGTGCCGTCCTCGAACTCCAGGAGCTCGTTGGTCATGGTCGAGGGGAGACCCTCGACGTGGGCGATGCCGTCGCCGGTGTCGGCGACGGTGCCGACCTCCTCCCGGGAGACGTCGGGCGAGTAGGAGGAGACGTAGCGCTCCAGGGCGCCGCGGATCTCCTCCGTCGAGATGGTCAGCTCGGCCATCCTCTGCTTCCTCTATTCAGGGGCCCGGGATACCTAGTACCGACCGGTCCGAACGGCGTCGAATGTTGGGTGCGCTGTGCGAGTGCGATCAACGCTTCGCGAGCGCGTTGCGGGTTTCGGTGAGGCGGCGCAGCACGGTCCCGTCGTACAGGTCGGAACCCACCCGCACGCTCATGCCGCCGAGGATCTCCGGGGACACCGTCTGCTTCACGGTGACCTGTCGACCGTATATCTCGGACAGCCGGGCGCCCAGCCGACGCTCGTCCTCCTCGGCCAGCAGGGACGCGACGGTCACGTACGCGACCGACCGGTCCCGCCGGTCGGCGGCCAGCTCGACCAGCCGGGTCAGCGCGCCGACGAAGGAACGCCCACCGAAGCCGGCCAACGCCGCCTCCACCAGACGCACGGTCGCCGGCCGGGCCTTGCCGGTCAGCAGGGCGCGGACCAGCTCGGCGCGCTGCGCCACCGGGGCGATCGAGTCGGAGAGCGCCGCGTTGAGCTGCGCGTCCCCGGCCACCATCTGCCCGAAGCGGAACAGCTCGTCCTCGACCTCGCCGAGCTCACCGGCGCGGTCGGCGCCGGCCAGCAGCGCCTGCACACCGAGCTGCTCGGTACCGTCGAGCAGCTCCGACGGCGCCGACCAACGGCCGGCGACGAGCGTGGCGAGCAGGTCCTTCGCATCCGCACCGATCTTGCCGTGCAGCATGTCGCCGAGCAGACCCGACCGGTCCGCGCCGGACCGGGCCGGGTCGGACAGCGCCCGACGCAGCCGCGGCTCGCGGCCGAGCAGGCCCGCGACGGCGAGGATGTCGTCCGCCGTGGCGGCGACCGCCTCCGGTGCGGCACCGGCCACGTACGCGTCGAGCCGCTCGCGCGCGGCCTGGTACGACTCCCGGCTGGCGGCCTGCATCAGCGGGCCCCCGCGCTCTCGAGGCCGGTCAGGAACCGCTCGACGGTGCCCTTGCGCCGGGCCTCGTCGGCGAGCGACTCACCGACGATCTTGCTGGCCAGGTCGACCGCGAGGGTGCCGACCTCCGCGCGCAGCTCGCGCACGATGGTGGCCCGCTCGGCGGCGAGCTGCTCCTTGCCGGCCGCGATGATCCGCTCGGACTCCTCGCGGGCCTTCGCCAGCACGTCGGCCCGGATGCCCTCGGCGTCCGCCCGGGCGTCGTCCCGGATCTTGGCCGCGTCGGTCCGCGCCTCGGCCAGCTGCGCCCGGTACTGCTCAAGGAGCTGGTTGGCCTCGGCCTGCGCGGCCTCGGCCCGCTTGATGCCACCCTCGATCGCGTCCACCCGCGCCTGGAACGTCTGCTCCATGCGGGGGAAGACGAACTTCATCAGTACGAAGCAGAGCAGGGCGAAGGCGACGCCACCAACCACGAGTTCCTGCCAGATCGGCACGATCGGGTTGTGCGGCTCACCACCCTCAGCGGCGAGCAGGAACATGGGAAACCTCCCGGTCGAAGGGCGGGATTAGAGGGTGCCCTGCCAGATGAAGCCGAACGCGATGCCCAGCAGCGCCAGGGCCTCGATGACGGCGAAGCCGATCCAGACGTACGGCAGGGTCATCCGGGACGACTCCGGCTGGCGGGCGGTCGACTGGATGTAGGCGGCGAAGACCAGGCCGACGCCGATACCCGGGCCGATGGCGGCAAGGCCGTAGCCGATGGCGGCGGTGCTGCCCTCTACCGCGGCGACGTAATCCATTAGTGGTTCCTCCTGGTTATCACGCGTGACGGTCACGCGGGACGACAACGGTTGGTGCGGAGACTCAGTGTTCGTCGGCGAGCGCGCCCTGCACGTAGCTCGCGGTCAGCACGGTGAAGACGTACGCCTGGAGCGCGATGACCAGGAACTCCAGGAAGGTGAGCGCGATGGTCATCACCCAGGAGAGCAGCGAGACCGGCGCGAGCAGGGCGTTGGCGTTGATCATCGCGAAGCCGCCGAGCGTGAAGACCAGCAGGAGCATGTGGCCGGCGAACATGTTCGCGAAGAGACGGACGGCCAGCGAGAACGGCCGCACGAGGAAGGTCGAGAAGAACTCGATCGGGATCAGCAGCGGCAGGATGTACCACGGGGCCGGCGGGATCAGCGAGTTCTTGATGAACTTCCCGGCACCGTGGTGCTTGATGCCCGCGTAGATGAAGAGCACGTAGCTGATCACCGCGAGGAACGCCGGGAAGGCGATGTGCGAGTTGGGCGAGATCTGGAGGCCCGGCACGATCGCGAAGAGGTTGGTCAGGAAGATGAAGCAGAACAGCGTGGTGAAGTACGGCGCGAACCGGATCCCGGCGTGGCCGATCATGTCGACCGCGATGTTGTTCCGCACGAAGCCGTAGATGGACTCGGCGAGCCACTGCTTCTTGGTCGGCACCAGCTGCGGCTTACGGTAACTGGCCAGGAAGAAGACGATCAGGATCGCGACGGCCAGCCAGACCATAAAGGTGATCTTGGTGAACCAGTAGGAGTTCTCCGCACCCCAGGGCACGATGCTGGGCAGGTAGAAATCCTCCACGCTGGGTGGGAATGCTGCCTCGCCCTGTGCCAGAACGTTCGCCGCTCCGTTCACCGCGTCCCTTCCTAAGTAGGCGTGCCGAGTCGGCGGACGACCAGGATGATCCCCCCGGCCATGCCGAGCACGACGCCGATCCCGGTGGCGATGCCGCCGGTGTCGAGCCACTGGTCGACCAGCCAGCCGATGAAACCCCAGACGCCCATGCCCGCGATGAGGTAGGTGAGCGCGGTCCAGCCCTGACCGGCGTTGGGCGGAGTGTCGCCCGGGCCGCCGGTGGGTTGGGGGGTTTGGTCACCAGCCATGACGGGCCGAACGATATCAGCCGGGAAGATGAGGCTGTGCCTCACCCCCCGCACAACTGTGTTGTGTGGGCGGTCCGGGAGGCAAGGTCGTCTGGAGGCACGCTACTCCCCTTGCGCCACCCACGAAATGACCGGTCCCGGACACTTTTCCGCGCCGCTGGCCACCGGCCGTCAACCGACCGGACAACCGCAGTTCAACCAGGGTCTCCCGGCGACACGCCGGAGCGGGTCAGCGGGTCCGCCGCAGGGGTCAGCGGGTCCGCCGCGCGTGGACGGTGCTGAGCCACCAGATGTGCGCCCCCGTCCAGGCGACCACCCCGACCGCGATGCCGTAGCAGAGCGGGATCAGCCCGGCCCAGCCGGTCGAGGCCACGGCGAGCATCACCCCGCCGAGCATGCTGATCTTGGCGACGTAGAGGCCCAGTCCGAACGGGAGGACGAGCTGCGGGTTGATCGAGTCGGCCCAGGCCAGCACCACGGTGGTCAGCGTGTAGCTGGCCGCGGTGATCGCCACCCCGGCCGCCGCGCCGACCGCCGCCGACCGGCCACCGGTCAGCCCGCCGACCAGCGCGGCGCCGCCGAGCAGCACGGCGGAAACGACCAGCAGTACCGGCAGGTGCCGCAGCCGCCAGCGCCGGTCCTCGCGCTCCGAGACCACCATCGGCTCAGCCACGTGGGTACGCCGGGAACGCGCGGACCAGGTCGGCCACCCCGGCGGCGAGAGCGGCCAGAGTGTCCGCCGTCGCCCCACAGATGATCATCTTGGGCCGGTGCGCCCGGGCCAGGTCGCGCACCTCGTCGTAGTCGATCAGCCCGGTGTCCCGGCGGACCGGGTAGCCGACCGTGCCGAACCACTTACCGGAGAAGTTGACCCGGCTGCCGTGGGTCAGGTGCCCGCCGTGCGGCAACTCCATGGCCAGCACCGTGTCGCCCGGCTGCACCAGAGCGGCGTACGCGGCCAGGTTGACGCTCGCCCCGGAGTGCGGCTGGAGGTTGGCCTGCTCGGCGCCGAAGAGCTTCCGGGCCCGGGCGATGCCGATCTCCTCGGCCCGGTCCAGCTCACCCAGGACCACCCCGGCTGTCTCCGGATCGGTGGCGCTGAGCTGGTCGAGGTCCGGCCCCCAGAAGGTGCCCGTCGCAGTACCCACAGCAGAAGAGTCTAGGAGGCCGCACACTGGAGACCGTGAGATGCCTGGTCACCGGTGCCACCGGCTACATCGGCGGGCGCCTGGTGCCCCGGCTGCTCGCCGAGGACCACACCGTACGTTGCCTGGCCCGCAAGGCCGGCCGGCTGCGGGACGTACCGTGGTCGGCCGACGTGGAGATCACCGAGGGTGACCTGAGCCGCCCGGAGACCCTGCCGGCCGCGTTCGACGGCATCGAGGTCGCCTACTACCTGGTGCACTCGCTGGGCCGGGCCGACTTCGAGGCGCTCGACCGGGCGGCGGCCACCAACTTCGCCACGGCGGCCCGCGCGGCCGGGGTACGCCGGATCGTCTACCTCGGTGGACCCGAGCCGCCGGCCGACGACCGCCCGTCGGCGCACCTGCGCTCCCGGGCCGAGGTGGCCCGGATCCTGCTGGCCAGCGGGGTGCCGACGGCCGTGCTGCGGGCCGCGATCATCATCGGCTCCGGCTCGGCGTCGTTCGAGATGCTGCGCCACCTGACCGAGCGGCTGCCGGCCATGGTCACCCCACGCTGGGTGCGCAACCGCATCCAGCCGATCGCGGTCCGGGACGTGCTGCACTACCTGGCCGGCTGCGCGGCGCTGCCGGCAGAGGTCAACCGGGCCTTCGACATCGCCGGCCCCGAGGTACTCACCTTCGGGGACATGATGCAGCGGTACGCGGCGGTGGCCGGGCTGCGCCGCCGGATCATCGTGCCGGTCCGGCCGCTGACCCCGTCGCTCTCCTCGTACTGGGTCGGCCTGATCACCCCGGTGCCGAACGCGATCGCCCGCCCCCTGGTGGAGAGTCTGATCCACGAGGCGGTGGCCCACGAACACGACATTGCCGCCTTCGTACCCGATCCGGCCGGTGGGCTGACCGGGTTCGACCGGGCGGTCCGGCTGGCGCTGACGAAGGTCCGCGACGCCCAGGTGGAGACCCGCTGGTCGACCGCGAGCGGGCCGGACGCCTCGGCCGAGCCGCTGCCCAGCGACCCAAAGTGGTCCGGCGGCTCGGTCTACACCGACCTGCGGGAACGGGCCGTCGCCGCCCCGCCGGCCGCGCTCTGGCAGGTGATCGAGGGCGTCGGCGGCGAGCACGGCTGGTACTCGTTTCCGCTGGCCTGGACGGTCCGGGGCTGGCTGGACCGGCTGATCGGCGGGGTGGGACTGCGCCGGGGCCGGCGCCACCCGCACCGGCTCTACGTCGGCGAGGCGCTGGACTTCTGGCGGGTGGAGGAGATCGTCCCCGGCGAACTGCTGCGGCTGCGCGCCGAGATGCGGCTGCCCGGCCGGGCCTGGCTGGAGATGCGGGCGGTACCGGCCGGAGACGGCCACAGCCGCTACCTCCAGCGCGCCGTCTTCCTCCCCCGGGGTCTCGCCGGGCACGCGTACTGGGCGGCGGTCGCCCCGTTCCACGCGGTGGTCTTCGGCGGCATGGCCCGCAACATCGCCCGTGGCGCCGAACAGATGTAAGGAAGGGCCCCCGCTTAACGCTTTCGGTAGAGGAAGGGCCCCCTATTAACACGGGCAGCCCGCACACGGGCAGCCCGCACACAGACAGCCCGCACCGGTCAGTTGCCGGCCCGCGCGGCACCCGCGGCTCCGGCGCCAAGAGCGATCGCCTGGCTCGGCGGGGTGAAGCCGAGCGCCGGCTGGTCCCGCAACGCCACGGTGAGGATCCGCGCGACGGCGTCGACCATCTTCGGCTGTACCCGGGTCTTCACCGCCTCCCCCGGGTTGTCCGGATTGGCCGCGATGGACGCCACCGCGAGCTGCGGGGTGTACGCCACCACCACCTCGGTGGCGGTCCCGTCGGTCGTACCGGTCTTCCCGGCCACCGGCCGGGCCAGCGTCTTGAACAGGTTCGACGCCGAACCCCCGTCGCAGCGCTGGTACGCCGACTGGTCCCCCACCGGGCAGCGGGCCGCGTCGGTGGCGGCCCGGGCCACATCCGCCCGGAGCACCCGGCGGCAGTCCGGGCCGACACCGGGTACCGGCTGTCCACTGCTGTTGGTGACCGACCGGACCGGCAGCGGAACGCAGTACAGGCCCTCCGCGGCGACGGTGGCGTACGCGTTGGCCAGGTCGAGCGGGGTGGTCGCGGAGACCCCGAGCACGAAGGGCCCCCACTCGGCGGCTCCGTCGATGGCGAGCCGGGCGTCGGACTCGGCCCGGAAGACGATGCCCAGCCGCTGCGCCATCTCGACCGACCGGTCCACCCCGACCTGCTCGGCGAGCCGCACGAAGTACGTGTTGACCGAGCGGCCGAAGCCGGTCCACATGTTGCGTTTGCCGTTCATCCAATTCGGGTCGGCGTTGACGGGGCACCAGAAGCCACCGCAGTTGGCCGCCGTACCGCTGATCCGCCACCGGGTGGTGGTCTTCGACGGTGAGTCGATCTCGGTGCTCAGGGGCAGTCCCGCCTCCAGCGCGGCGAGCATGGTGAAGAGCTTGAACGTCGAGCCGGCCTGGTACCCCTCGATGGTGCCGCCCCCGGCGACCAGGGGGTTCACCGTGTTCGGCCGGTTCGGCTGGCCGGCCGGGTTCGGGGCGAGGCTGTACTGCCGGTTGACCGCCATCGCCACCACCCGGCCGGTACCGGGCTCCACGACGGCGGTCGGCAACGCCCGGGGATCGTTGTGCTCGTACACCGACAACGCCTGCTGCAACACGGTGGCCTGCACGGTGGGGTCGAGCGAGGAGACGATCCGGTATCCGCCCCGGCGCAACGCCCGCTGCCGCTCCTCGACCGTCTCGCCGAACGCCGGCTGGGCGTCCCACCACTGCTGGAACCAGTCGCAGAAGTAGCCCCAGTCCCGGTGGGCCGGCGTGATCGCCGAGCAGTCGTTCGGGTCGGTGCTGGTCCGCAGGGTCAGCGGTTCCGCGCTGGTCCGGTCCGCCAGGTCCTGGGTGATCGCCCCGAGCGCCACCATCTGGTGGAGCACGTACCCCCGGCGGTCCCGGGCCGCGTCGGCGTCCCCGTTGATCGGGTCGTCGGTGTTCGGGGACCGGACCAGCCCGGCCAGCAGGGCCGCCTCGGCCAGGTTGAGTTCCGCCGGGTTCTTCGAGAGGTACCGTTTGCTGGCCGCCGCGATGCCGTACGCCCCGGCACCGAAGTACGCGATGTTGAGGTAGCGGCGCAGGATCTCGTCCTTGTCCAGTTCCTGCTCCAGCGCCAGGGCGTACCGCATCTCCCGGATCTTGCGGCCGTTGGTGATCTCGGTCGCTGCGGCGCGCTGTTCCTCGGTCAGCGTCGGATCGCTGCCGAGCACGTTCCGGACGTACTGCATGGTCAGCGTGGAGGCGCCCTGCCGGGTCTGGCCGCCGGTCCCGTTCGCCACGAAGGCCCGGATGAGACCGCGCAGGTCCACCCCGTTGTGCGAGTGGAACCGGATGTCCTCCGCCGCGATGATGGCCTGCCGCATCACCGGCGCGATCGCGGCGAGCGGGATGTCGGTGCGGTTCTCGGCGTAGAACGAGGTGATCAGGGTCCGGCCGTCGTTGGCGTACAGGTCGGAGCGCTGCGCGCTGACCGGGTTGAGTAGCTGGCGGGGCAGGTCCACGTAGGGCAGGGCGATCGACTGGATGCCGAGGCCGAGGACCAGCGCGGTGGGCAGCGCCGCCGCGGCGAGCAGCAGACCGGCCAGGACGCCGGTCACCAGGATCGTCACCAGCCTGTGCAGAAGGGCCCGGTTCATCAGCTTCACTTCCCGCGAGAGCGGCGCGCGGCACCGGGTGCGGGGCGGGTGGCCCGCCCACGCACCGCCGGCACCGGCGGCATGACCCGTCCAGGATGGCCGTCATCGGGTACGGGTCATCCCGATTCCCCGAAATCCGCAGGAAGTTCACTAAATGGGGGAGTTATCCCCGTCGGCCGGTGTGGAGTCGTCCCCGGTCAGGGCAGCAGCAGCGTGGCCAGCGGCTGCACCGTCTCCTCGATCTCGTCGGCCACCCGGCTGAAACACTGGTCGCCCCGACCCCACGGGTCGTCCAGGTCGTCACCCGGCAGCGTCGGCGCGCCCTGCCGGGCGGCGTCGACCGCCGCGACCAGGGCGATACCCCGGGCGTACACCGCCTCCGGGCTGGCCTCGGCCGGCGGCAGCACGGCGGCGTCCACCCCGGTCAGCAGCCGACCGAACTCACCCAACACGAAGGTGCGCCCGGCGGCGTCCGGCCGCAGCGCCACCACGTACTCCTGCTGGTCGGCCGTTGCGGTGAGCACCAGGTCGGCGGCGTCGATCTGGTCGGAGCGCAGCTTTCGGGCGGCGAACCCGGCGATGTCGCCGCCACGCGCCCGGACCTGGCGGGCGGCCGGCGGGTTCATCTCCTCCCCCTCGTGCCACCCACCGGTGCCGGCGCTGTGGCTGTAGAGCAGGGTGTCGACGACGGCCGACCCGGCCGCGAGCAGGGTGTCGCCGGCAGCCGACCCGACCGGCAGCCGGTCCAGCCGCTGCCGCAGCGCGAGGATGAGCAGCCGCTCCGCCATCGGCGAGCGGCAGATGTTGCCCATGCAGACGTGCAGGACGGTGAACGGCGGCACCTCAGGCCACCTGACTCTCGATGTCGGCGACCACGTCACGCAGCTTCACCAGCGGGATCGCACCCTCCCGCAGCAGCACCGGGACACTCCCGGTGAGGTCGACGATGGTGCTCGGTACCGGGTCCGGGGCCGGCCCCGCCTCCAGGTAGGCGCGGACCGAGTAACCAAGCTGGTCGCGCGCCTCCTCGGCGGTGACCGCCGCCGGCTGACCGACCTTGTTGGCCGACGAGACGGCCATCGGACCGGTCTCCCGCAGCACCTCCAGCGCCACCGGATGCAGCGGCATCCGGACCGCGACCGTCCCGGTGGAGTCACCGAGGTCCCACGACAGGCTCGGCGAGTGCTCGACGATGATGGTCAGCGCGCCCGGCCAGAACGCCTCGACCAGGTCCCGGGCTGCCCGGGGCAGGGTGAAGACCAGCCCGTCGAGGGTGTGCCGGGAACCGATCAGCACCGGCGGCGCCGCCTGCGGACCGCCCTTCGCGTCGTGCAGTGCCCGGACCGCGTACGGGGTGAAGGCGTCCGCCCCGATCCCGTAGACCGTGTCGGTGGGCAGGACGACCAGTTCCCCGTTCTTGACCGCCTCGATCGCTGCGGCGATGCCGCGGTCCCGGTCGGCGAGCGACCGACAGTCGTAGAGCATCACGAGGAGCCAGTCTGCCACGTCACGGCGGCTGTGCCGTGGGCGGCGCCCACGCTTCGGACCGCAGTGGCGAACCGGGGCCGGCCAGCCAGATCGCGGTGCCCGGCAATCTGCGTGAACCGGCCGTCGGCGGCCAGCAGCTCGGGCACCGCCGCACCGTGCGTGTCGTCGTGCTCGATGCCGAGTACCCCGCCCGGGCGGAGCAGCGCCCCCGCCCGGTGGATCACCGGACGGATCACCGCCAGGCCGTCCGGCCCGCCGAAGACCGCCTCGCCCGGGTCGTGGCCGGCCACCTCCTCGGGTACCACCACCTCCTGCGGAACATAGGGCGGATTGCAGAGCAGGACGTCGACCCGACCGGTCAGCTCGTCGAGCAACCCGGGTGCGGTCACGTCCGCCTCGACCACCTCGATCGGCGGGTCCCCGGCGGCAGCCCGCTCGGCGGCGTTGCGGCGCAGCCAGGGCAGTGCCGCCGGGGACCGCTCCACCGCGACCACCCGTACGCCGGGCAGTTCGTGCGCCACCGACAGCGCGATCGCCCCCGACCCGCTGCACAGGTCAACCACGGTACGCACGCCGGTCAGCCGCCGGCCCTGCTCGATGCCCCACCCGGCGAGCAGCTCGGTCTCCGGACGCGGCACGAACACGCCGGTCCCCACCGCCAGCTCCAGGTACCGGAACGGTGCGACGCCCAGCAGGTGCTGCAACGGTTCCCGGGCCGACCGGCGGCCCACCAGAGCGTCGAAGCGGTCGAGCTGGCCGGCGGTGAACCCGTCGGCGAGCGCCAACCGGCCCCGGGGAGTGCCGAGCACGTGCGCCGCGATCTGCTCCGCCTCGGCCCTCGCGGAGGCCACGCCCGCCGCCGCGAGGGTACGGGTCGCGGCGGCCACCGCCACCGACGGACGGACCCGTTCTGTCCCTTCGGTTGGGTGTTCCGGGAAACCTGTCACGACATAATCATGAACGTCGGCAAACCCTGTCGCGCCGTCGGTGCACGATGGTCGATGTGGTCAGGAGGTTCCGCGTGGGCTGGCTCGACCGGGTCAACGACCAGGTTGACGTGCTGACGCGGGCCCGCGCGCTCCAGGAGGCGAGCCGGTCGGCCGAGGCCATGGTCGCACTCGACCGGGTGATCCGTACCACCGACGACCCGTACGCCCGCGCCGACGCCCTGGTGCAACGCCTCTCCGCACTGCTCAACCTGGGCCGTACCGCCGAGTACACCCGGGCCATCGAGGAGGCGTCGAAGGCGGTCCAGGATCTCTCCGAGCCCTACCTGCACGGCCACCTCTTCGGGCTGGCCGCGCTCGCCGCGCACCACCAGGGCGCACTGGACCGTTGCGTCACCCACCTGGTCCGGGCGTCCCGCGCCCTCGGCGCCGTCGAGGACCCGGACCGGGACACCGCCTGGGCCTGGCACGACCTGGCAATGGCGTACTCGTACCTCAGCTTCCACGGGTACGCGCTGAGTGCGATCGAACGGGCCCGGCAGCTCGGCATGGCCGCCGGCATCCCCGAGGAGACCTTCGCCGCGCCCGGTATCCGGCTACGCAACGCCGTTGCGCTGGACCACAACGGCGACAGCGACGGCTGCCTGCGGGTGCTCCGGGACATCGACTCCGACCTGGCCCGGTTCCTGCGCGCGGGCGGGGCGGGCCGGATCCGGCCGAGCAGCCTCGCCGCGTACGGCTACTCCGCAGCCCGCCGCGCCGCGCTCGGGGAGCTGCCGCAGAGCGGGCCGGGGACCGACGCGGTGACCCTGCTCGGCCACGGCGGGGACAGCGCCCGGGCCCGGGACATGCGCCAGCTCGGGGAGGTCTGCCTGGCCATCGCGGAGGGCCGGGCGGCCGAGGCGGTCGCCCGACTGGACGGCGCGACGGTCGCCAGCGAGACCCTGGGGGCCGCGGAACCGGCCCGGTTACGCAGCCTGGCCCTGGCCCGGACCGGGGACCACGCCGCCGCGCACCGCGCCGACCGGCACGCCTTCCGGCTGGCCGCCCAGCGCAACGACCGCCTCCGCGACGTCTACGTCGACGGCATCGCCGCCCGGATCGACCACGAGGAGATGCGCCGCGAAGCGGCCCGGTACGAGGGTGAGGCACTGACCGACCCGCTGACCGGCCTGCCCAACCGGCGCCGCCTGGAGCGGTACATCGCGGCGATGGTGCAACGCGGGGAGCAGGCGGTGATCGGGGTCTGCGACCTAAACGGCTTCAAGGCGGTCAACACCCGGCACGGCCACCACTCCGGCGACCTGGTGCTGCAACGGGTCGCCGGGGTCATCAACCGGGTGATGCGCCGGGGGGACGTCGTGGTCCGCTACGGGGGCGACGAGTTCGTGGTGGTGCTGCCGGGCACCACGATGGAGGAGGCGGCCGAGGTGGGTCGCCGGATCGCCGCCGCCGTACGCGCCGAGGACTGGGAGTCGCTGGTGCCCGGTACCCCGGTCGGGGTGAGCGTCGGGTTCGCCGAGGTCACCGGATCAGGGGCGGCACTGCGCGAGGCACTGCGCGACGCGTTCCACGTCGCCGACCGGGAGATGCTGCGCGCGAAATCCCGCCCCCACGCATCCTGACCACGGATTCCGGACGGCGGTACGACCCCACCGCCGCGCCTCCTGACCGGCCGACGCCCGACCGCCGAAAATCCGTTACGGTTACCCCGCGTTCAGTACTGTGATGTTCGTCGATCCTGTGCACCCCACACCAGGACGGAGGACGAATGTCCCACGACGACCGGCCGGACCACCCGAGCAGTCCGGAACGGGCACAACCCGCACCCGGAACCGACTCCCCAGCCACCACCGGCGGCGCGCTCGACGTGCCTGCGCAGCGCCGTCCCGTACCAGTGGCGCCCCCGGACGGCCCGGCTGTCCGGCAGCCGTACGAGGTCGTGACCCGGCCGATCGGGTGGGCTCCGCCGCACCCGCCGGGCCGGTTCGCCTCGTGGTGGGCCCGACCGTCCACGGTGCTGTTTCTCCTGCTGATCCTGCTCGCCCTGCTCACCTCGACCACGGTCCTGGCCGTCGTGGCCATCACCGACGGGCCGGGCGTCAACGTCACCGCCAGCCCGGCCGCGTCCGGCAGTTCCACCCCGACCCCGTCGGCCGGCGCCACGCCCGGCCTTCCGTCGACACCCGCCGTCCCACCGACGCCGACCGCCCCGGTCACCCCCACCGGCGGACCCTCCGGCCCGGTCAGCCCGGACGCCGCGGTGAACCTGCCCATCCCGCCTCCCGACGCCATCGGCGTACGGTTCCAGGGCGGCACGCTTGAGGAGACCCGCCCGGGGCCGAACTCCGGCTACGACTTCGACACGGGGCGGGAGGATTTCGTGGGGAGTTCCGGCAGCAGCCGGGCGGACCTGGTGGTGACCCGGTACGGGTTGGTCGGCCTCAACGGGGTCGGTTTCGCGCCCTTCGCCGGGGGCGGACGGCCGCAGTTGGGCGCCTGCGCGGCGATACCCCGACCGGACTGGGTACTCGACGTCCCGGCGGCGCAGCTCAAGGCCGGCCGTACGTTCTGCCTCACCACCACGGCCGGCCGGTTCGGGTATCTCACCGTGCAGGAGTCCGTGTTCAACAATGCCGGCCAACTGAACCAGACGACCTTCATCTACCTGGTCTGGGAGGGGCCGAACGACTGAACCCGTGGCCCACCCCGGTCAGCGGCGGGCCAGTTCGGTGTCGCCGGCCAGCCGGGCGGCCCGGTCGGCCTCGGCGAGCGCGTCGAGCACCCCGCTCAGGTCACCGGCGAGGGCCAGGTCCAGGTTGTACGCCGTGTAGCCGATCCGGTGGTCGGTGATCCGGTTCTGCGGGAAGTTGTAGGTGCGGATCCGCTCGGAGCGGTCGACCGTGCGGACCTGCGCCTTGCGGGCGTCCGAGGCGGCGGCGTCGGCCTGCTCCTGGGCCGCCGCGAGCAGTCGGGCCCGCAGGATCCGCATCGCCTGCTCCCGGTTCTGCAACTGGCTCTTCTCGTTCTGGCAGGAGACCACGATCCCGGTCGGTACGTGGGTGATCCGTACCGCCGAGTCGGTGGTGTTCACCGACTGCCCACCGGGTCCGGAGGACCGGAAGACGTCGATCCGCAGGTCGTTCGGGTCGATGGTGACGTCGACGTCCTCGGCCTCGGGGAGGACCAGCACACCGGCGGCGCTGGTGTGGATGCGCCCCTGCGACTCGGTGACCGGTACCCGCTGCACCCGGTGCACGCCGCCCTCCCACTTGAGCCGGGACCAGACACCGTTGCCGCCCTCGGGCACCCCCTTGGTCTTCACCGCGAGGGAGACGTCCTTGACCCCGCCCAGGTCGGACTCCTGCGAGTCGAGCACCTCGGTCACCCAGCCCTGCCGCTCGGCGTAGCGCAGGTACATCCGGAGCAGGTCACCGGCGAACAGTGCGGACTCCTCGCCGCCCTCGCCGGCCTTGATCTCGACGATCACGTCCTTGGCGTCGTGCGGGTCACGCGGCATGAGCAGCTCGGCGAGCCGCTGCTCCAGCGTCGGCAGGTCGGCCGCGATGGCGTCCGCCTCGGCCGCGAAGGAGGCGTCCTCGGCGGCCAGCTCACGGGCCGCAACCAGGTCGGCGCGGGCCTGCTCCAGCTCACCCGCGGCCTTGTGCAGCGGGGCCAGCTCGGCGAACCGGCGCCCCACCCGGCGGGCGGTGCCCTGGTCGGCGTGGATGGCCGGGTCGGCGAGGCGCTTCTCCAGCTCCGCGTACTCGTCGAGGAGAGCGGCCAGACGCTCACTGCTCATGCGGGGGCTCCTTCACGACCGGCCGAGGGGTGGGGTGATAACGGACGGCGCCCGCTCCCGGTCGTCCGACCAGGAACGGGCGCCGTCGAAGCAGCTACTTGGCCTTCTTCTGCTGGACCTTGGCGTACTTCTGCTGGAACTTCGCAACCCGACCAGCGGTGTCGAGCACCCGCTGCTTACCCGTGTAGAACGGGTGGCACGCGCTGCACGTCTCGACGTGGATCGAGCCGCCCTTGGCGGTGCTGCGGGTGGTGAAGGAGCTGCCGCAGGAGCAGGTGACCTGGGTCGTCACGTACTCCGGGTGGATGTTGGGCTTCATGTCGCCTCGGTCCTTTCGTCGGTGGTCGCCGGGTCGCCGTGGCGCCTGTCGCTGATCGCGAGGGAGCTGGGGCGTGAACCGGTACCGGTGGCCGATTGACCAGTGTGCCAGAGGCCGGAGCCGGCCCGGAAACCGGGCTGTGCACACGGGGTCCGACTGGGCCAACGCTCACCTCCCGGCCCGCATTCCCGCTGCCCCCGGGTAGCTAACGAGGCCGGGCCCGGTGATGGGAAGGGCCCCCTGTTATCGCTTTCCGTTGTACAGGGGGCCCTTCCTAACACCTCAGGCGGCGGGTGTGACGGCCGTTACGGCCGGGGCCAGGGTGACCGCTGCGGTGGCGCGTACCCCGTTGACGGTCACCGCGAGCAGCACCTGCCCGGTCGACCGCAACGCGGTCAGCTCGCCGGTGGCCGGGTCGAACCAGGCGGTGTGGTACGGCCGTACCCCGTCCCGGGAACCGACGTGCACCCCCGGCGAGGCGGACCAGTCGGCGCTGACCGGGGCGGCCACCGGCACCTGCCGGCCGCCGGCCTGGGTGACGGTCGCGGTGACCCGTACCGGGGCGTCCGGCGAGACGGTCTCCGGGGCGGTCACGGTGAGCCCGTCGACGTGCGCCCGGAACTCGGCGGCGACCCAGCGCGGCCCCTCGGCCAGCGGATCGCGCCGGGCCCGCTCGGCCTCGGCCGGGGTGACCGGGTCGACGCCGAACTCGGTCCAGCCGGTGAAGCCACCGAGCTGCGGCGGGGTGGCCGGGTTCTTGCCGGCGTTGCCGTTGATCACGTACGGCACCCCGTCGACCCGGTCGGCGTGGAAGGTGCCGACGTGCCCGCCGACGAAGAGCGCACCCTTGCCGGTGCGGTGCTGGAAGTCCGCCAGCCACTGCTCGACCAGGGCGGCCTCCTTGCGGTCGCCGAGCTGACTGGCCTTGGCCGGCAGCGGGTCACGCGGCGGGTGGTGGTGCAGCACCACGACCGAGTTGACCGCATCGTCCCCGGCGGCCGAGTCCAGCGCCGTCCGCAACACCCCGACCTGGTCGAAGCCGCCGCCGCGCAGGGTGCCGGTGGCCGAGTTGAGGGTGACGAACCGGGTCCCCCGGTGGTCGAAGGTGCGCCAGGTCGCCCCGAACACCGCCTCGAAGTTGCTGATCGGGGCGCCCATGATCTCGTGGTTGCCGGGCACGTAGTGGTAGGGCACCTCGCCGCCCAGTTCCTCGTCCAGGATCCGCTTGGCCAGGGCGAAGTCGGCCGGGTAGGCGGTGTCCACGAAGTCACCGTTGATCACCAGGAGGTCCGGCTTCGCCGCCTTCACCTCGCGGAGCGTACGGCGGGCCTGGGCGACCAGGTCGCTGTCCGGGTCGGCCGCGACGAACTGCGCGTCGGACATGACCGCGAACCGCCAGGGTGCCCCGGCCACCGTGCCGTCCCGGACTACCACCCGGTCGGTGCGCGGCTCCTCGGCGGGTACGTCGACCGTCGGCGCCACCCGGGCCACCAGGTCGTCGATGACGATCTCGCTGGTGTACTTCGCGTCGGCGTTGGTCTCGGCCACGTAGAACCGGCGGACCCGCACCGGGTACTGCACCCCGGCCGGTACCGTGAACTCGACGTACCGCCAACCGGTCCAGGTGACCAGCGGACCGCGCAGCACGTGCTGCTGGTCGAGCGCGTCGTGCAGGTGCAGGCTGGGCCACTCCCCCTTGGCGTTGCCGTGGATCCACATGCCGAACGCCTGCGGCTGACCGGCGACGGGGATCCAGGCCGGCGGGTCGGCGTACGCGGCCCGGGTGCCGGTGGACTGGCTGAAGTCGTACGCCATCTTCAGCCCGGTGCCGGTGCGGCCCGGCACCGGCGCGACCGAGCCGGTGGCCCGGGCGGCGCTGAACCGCCACGCCGCCGCGTCGGAGAAGTCGGCGACCGGGACGTCGGTCAGCCCGACGGTGACCGGCACGACGGTGCGGGTGTCCCCGACCCGGACGGTGACCAGCGCGGAGCCGGAGGCCGCGCGGGAGGTCACCGCGAGCGTGCCGTCCGGCCGGCCGGTGATCTCCAGCAGCGACCGGTCGTACGTCAGCTCCAGGTCGGCCGGCTCGATCGGTGCGGTGTTGCCCTCGGCGTCGTAACCGACGATACCGAGCACACCGGTGTCCTCGGCATCCATCAGACCAACGCGGTCCACTGTGGAGTCGATCCGGGTCAGCGGACCGAGCACGGTCAGGTTCAGGGTGCCACTCGCCCCGTCCCGGAAGGCGGTGACGGTGCTGGTACCGGGGCGCAGCCCGTGGAACACCCCGTCGTCGTCCACGGTGCCCCGGTCGGCCGGGTTCGCCCGCCACGTCGGTGCACCGACGGCCGGACCGTACGTCTCGTCGTGGCCGGCGGCGGTGAGCCGGCGGGTCAGGCCCGGGAAGACCCGGTCCGGCCGGCCGCCCCGGACCGGTGCCACGCCGGGTGCGACGGTCGGGTCGCTCGCGGTCTCCACCCAGTACCCGGTGAGCCGGCCGCTACCCTTCGGGGCGTAGATGGCCAGGCCGTTCGGTACCGCCCGCTCCGTGCCGTCCGACGGGCTGTTCTCCACCTGGACCGTGGCCGAGCCTGGCTCCCGGGCGAGCAGCGTCGACGAACCACCCCCGTCGAGGTTGAGCGCGTGGTGGGCGCCGAGTTCGGCCATCATCCGGCCCATCTCGGTCTGCGTCACGCCCCGGCTGTCCACCTGCCGGCCGTCCACGGTGAGCAGGTACATCCGCCGGCCGTCGGCGGAGAAGCCGATCGCGGTGCGGGGAGCCAGGGTGGCGTCCGCGATGGACTGCACCACCCCGTCGCGGACCAGGACGTTGCCGCCGCCGACCGCCGCGGCGAGGCCGCCGTCGTCGGACGCCTTCGGCTGGTACGCCACCACGACCGGGTCGCCGGGGCGCAGTCCGGCCAGCGCGTCGGCACCGGCGTCCCGACCGAGCAGGATCGTGGTACCGGCCGGGATGTCCCCCTCGCCGGCACTGGTCGCGACCGTCGTGACCCGACCGTCGACCACGGTGACCTCGGTGACCCGGGCCGCCCCCTCGACGGTCCGCTGTCGCCGGTACGACCCCCATGCCGGGGTGAAGAGGCCGATGCCGCCGGCCTGGACCATGTTGTTGAACTGGGTGAGCCGGACCGGCCCGCCGGGCAGGGTGGCGGTGCCGTCGAAGGCGACCTGGATGATCCGGCCGATCCCGTCCGGGCTGATCGCGGCGGCGTTGGGGTGCCCGGCCACCGGCGACTGGATCAGCTCGCCGCTGCGGATGCCGATGCCCTGTGCGGCCCCGGAGTTGTTGATGTCGAAGAAGTCGCCGTTGACCGCGGCGACCGCACGGGACCGGTCCACCGCGCCGCGCAGCGGCTCGGCCCGGCTGACCGCACCCGAGTTGACGTAGTCGACGGTCGCCCCGCCGGTCAGGTCGGTGGTCAGCGCGTCGGCACGCAGCCAGCCGTTGGCGTCGTACCGGTCGAAGGAGGTCAACTGCACGCCCGGTGCGACCGGGCGGGTCCGGGTGGCGGTCTCGATCCCGCCGGCCGGCTCGACGCCGGCACCGGTGCGGGCCGCCGGGCCGGTCTCCGCTGCCAGGCGGGTCGAGGTGGCGGGGTACGACGAGGCGCGGGGCGCGTCCTCGGCGGTGGTGGCGGTGGCCGGGGTGACCCCCGGCGGCTCGGCGCCGGCCGGCACCGGCCCGGCGAGCGTCAGCAGCGGTGTCAGCAGCAGCGCGCTGGCAAGGTGAGCGGATCGACTGCGGGTTCGCATGGCCGTCAGTCAACCGGATGGTGAATAGAAGTTTCAATACCCTCCGACTTAACCGAAGGAAAACTCCAGCCCTCCAGTCGCCACCTTGCACGTCACCCCGCCGATCATGGAGTTGTGGTGCCCCGCAAAAGCCACGAACCCGCCCATACACCCCACCACAACTCCATGATCGGCACCTACGTGGAAGGGCGCCACCGCACGCGGTGGCGCCCTTCGGCGTGACGTTCGGACCGAGCTACTCGCCCGGCGCCGACTTCGCGATCTGCATCAGGAACTCGATGTTGGTACGGCTCTGCTTGAGCCGGTCCAGCAGCAGGTCCAGCGCGGCCTGCGAGTCCAGCGAGTGCAGGACCTTGCGGAGCTTGTGCGTGATGGCCAGCTCCTCCGGCGCGAGCAGGATCTCCTCCTTACGCGTACCGGAGGTGTGGATGTCGATGGCCGGGAAGACCCGCTTGTCGGCGATCTTCCGGTCCAGCTTCAGCTCCGCGTTACCGGTGCCCTTGAACTCCTCGAAGATGACCGTGTCCATCACGGACCCGGTCTCCACCAGCGCGGTGGCGATGATGGTCAGCGACCCGCCGTTCTCGATGTTGCGGGCCGCGCCGAGGAAGCGCTTCGGCGGGTAGAGCGCGGTCGAGTCGATACCACCCGACATGATCCGGCCGCTGGCCGGCGCCGCCAGGTTGTACGACCGACCGAGCCGGGTCACCGAGTCGAGCAGTACGACCACGTCGTGGCCCAGCTCGACCAGGCGCTTGGCCCGCTCGATCGCCAGCTCGGCGACCGTGGTGTGGTCCTGCGGCGGACGGTCGAACGTGGCCGCGACGACCTCGCCCTTGACCGAGCGCTGCATGTCGGTGACCTCTTCGGGCCGCTCGTCGACCAGTACCACCATCAGGTGGCACTCCGGGTTGTTATGGGTGATCGCGTTGGCGATCGCCTGGAGCACCATGGTCTTACCGGCCTTGGGCGGCGACATGATGAGTGCCCGCTGGCCCTTGCCGATCGGCGTGACCAGGTCGATGACCCGGGTGGTGAGGATGTGCGGCTCGGTCTCCAGCCGCAGGCGCTCCTGCGGGTAGAGCGGGGTCAGCTTGTAGAACTCCGGACGGCGGCGGGCCTCCTCCGGCTCCATGCCGTTGACCGTGTCCAGCCGCACCAGCGGGTTGTACTTGTCCCGCCGCTGCTCACCGCTGTCGCGGTTGTTGGCGCGGACCGCACCGGTCACCGCGTCGCCGCGCCGCAGGCCGTACTTCTTGACCTGTGACATCGACACGTAGACGTCGTTCGGGCCGGCCAGGTAGCCGGTGGTCCGGACGAAGGCGTAGTTGTCGAGCACGTCCAGGATGCCGGCCACCGGGACGAGCACGTCGTCCTCGCTGACCTGCGGCTCCCGGCCGCCACCGGTCTCCGCAGCGCCCTCGGGGCGGTCGCCCCGACCACGCCGGCGGTCCCGGAACCGGCTGCGCCGGCTCCGCCGGCCGCCGCCATCGCCGTCGTCGTCACCGTCGTTGTCCCGGTCGGCGGCACGCGCCCCCCGGTCGTTGCGGTCCCCGCGCTCGCCCCGGTCGGCGCGCTCATTGCGCTCGCCCCGGTCGGCGCGCTCATTGCGCTCGCCCCGGTCGGCGCGCTCATTGCGCTCGCCCCGGTCGGCGCGCTCATTGCGCTCGCCCCGGTCGGCGCGCTCATTGCGCTCGCCCCGGTCGGCGCGCTCATTGCGCTCGCCCCGGTCACTGCGGTCGTTGCGCTCGCCTCGCTCGCCCCGCTCCGCTCGCTCGCCCCGGTCCGCGCGCTCGCCCCGGTCACGGCTCGGACGGGACTCGACCCGCTCGGCCGGCTCGGCGGCGGGCGTCTCCTCCGTACGCGGCTCAGCGGCACGCGGCTCGGCAGCACGTGGCTCAGCGGCCCGGGTCGCCTCCGCCGGTCGTGCCTCGGTAGTCGCCGTGGCCCGGGTGGACCGCCGACCCCGGGTCCGGGGCTGCGGCTCGGTCTCACCAGCCGGAGTCGGCTGCGCTGCCGTCTCGACAGCGCCCCGGCGCTCCGCCTCCGGACGCTCACCACCGTCCCGGACCTCGGCACGGACCTCGTCCCGGACCGGTGCGGTGGCAGCCGCCACCTCGGCACGCGGCCGGGGGGTGGTACCGGCGGCGGCGCCCTGTCGCTCGGAGATGGCGCTGATCAGCTCACCCTTGCGCATCCGGGCCGTACCGGAGATGCCGAGCGACGCGGCCAGGCTCTGCAGCTCCGGCAGGAGCATCGCCGACAGACCGGTGCCGGTCCGCCGACGACGGGCGGGAGCGGCGGTGGTGGTGGCATCGCCAGCGACGTTGGAAACATCCGACGTCACGTCGGTGGTGTCGCTCAATGGATTCCTTCCCTCGATAGGCCGGGCTGCCCGGGGTCGAAACAGGTGGCCGGGCGGCCTCGGTGCACCCGCCTCGCGTGACGCGTCGCGGGAGTCTGCCACACAGCCGGTTGGTTTCCCGACCCACCAGACGTCGGTGGGTAGGTCTCGCCGTCTGCGGCGATCCTGTGGATACTGCGGTGCGGCGTGGGCCTAGGCAGGGGTGAGACGGGCTAACCGCCGAAAGCTTCGGGGGTGCGCCGACCCGCAGGGAGATCGCGTGCTTCGCGGCTGTGCTAAGTCTAGAGCGTAATCAACTCTTCCGACCTGCGGCAACAGGGTCCCGCTCGGCGTGTCCCAGTGTACCCCGATCGACTCGGGCCCCGGCTACATCTATCGGCAACTGCCACGCGGTCCATTCCATTCCCGGTGCGAATCCTTCCGGGACGGGGGTGAATGCCAGTACCGAAGGACCGGCCCCACTGACCACGGCGGGCACACCGGCCGCACGCAACCCATTGACCAGCGCCGCTGTGGACGGCAGCCCGGCCGCCCGGTAGTCCTGGTGCAGCCGATCGGCGGTGGCCGCGAAGAGCAGCGACGGATCACTGGTGAGGGCCGGTACCAGCAGCGCCGCCCGGCCGGCGTTGAAGGCGGCGTCCGCGTGCGGCACCGTCGGCGGCAGGGCCGCCCGGGCGACCGAGGTCAACCCCCGGCCGGTCGGGACGAAGACTGTCGGCCGTACCCCCGCCGCCGGGGTGAGCGACACCGCCCGCGCACCGGTGGGTTCGGTCCAGGCGATGGTGAACCCGCCGAGCAGGCAGGGCGCCACATTGTCCGGGTGCCCCTCCAGCTCGGCCGCGAGCCGCAGCGCCGCCGCGTCGTCGAGCTGCTCGGTGCCGCCCTCGACCAGGCCCCGGGCCAGCTGGATCCCGGCGACGATCGCCGCCGACGAGGAACCGAGACCGCGTGCCTGAGGAATCCGGTTGACCGCCGTCACCGCCAACCCGGCGGGCTGCCCGCCGAGTGCGTCGAAGGCCGCCCGCATGGCACGTACCACCAGATGACTCTCGTCGGCGGGCAGCTCACCCGCGCCCTCGCCGGACACCGCCACCTGGCAACCGGCCCCGGTGACCTCCGCGCTGACGTCGTCGTGGAGCGCGAGCGCCAGACCGAGCGCGTCGAAACCTGGCCCCAGGTTGGCGCTGGTGGCGGGAACCCGGACCCGCACCGGGCCGGAAACGAAGGTCATCGGGCCATGCTAGGCCGCCTGACCGGCCCTGATCGCGTCCTTGTCCGCTGCCTGGGACGGTTGATCGGTCCGGTTAGCGTGACCGGGGTCACCGGATGAGGACAGAGAGGGCGATGGGTGTGTTCGGGTACGTCGTGGGACAGGTCGCCAGCCATTTGCCGACACTGCTGGTACTGCTCGTCGGGCTGATCCTGGTCGGTACGGCGCGCGGGCGCCTGCCCGGCCGTAGCGGGACGCTGGCCCTGGCCGGGATGGGTGTGCTAGTGCTCGGCGACCTGCTGAGCATCGGCTGGGCGGTGCTGTTCACCCAGTTGGTCCGGCAGGACTGGACCGCCCGGGAGCTGGGCCTGGCCGGCTCCGGGGTCGGGGTGCTGCTGAGTCTCTGGCATGCCACCGGGCTCGGACTGCTGGTGGCGGCGGTGCTGGCCGGCCGGCGGGCCGTGCCACCACCTGCCGGGCAGCCGCACTAGGCGGTCGCCCGGCCGGGCAGGCCGGCACCGCACTAGGCGGTCGCCCGGTCGGGCACGCCGGCACCGCACTAGGCGGTCGCCCGGTCGGGCACGCCGGCACCGCACTAGGCGGTCGCCCGGTCGGGCACGCCGGCCGGCTCGGCCAGCGACAACCGGCGGGTGGCCAGCCGCCAGCCGATCGCGTAGACCACCGTGACCAGGCCGCAGCCGGCCAGTACGACCCGCTCGTCCACGAGGTCGACCACGCCGGCGACCACCAGTTGGCTCACCGCCACCGCGACCATCGCCAGCATCATGTCGGTGGCGAAGACCCGCCCGCGCAGCCCGTCCGGGACCTCGCCCTGTAGGGCGTAGTTGGACATCACCCAGTTGCTGCCGCCGGCGAAGTGCGCCACGAAGACCAGCACCAGCACCAGCGGGAACCACCGGCTGACCGAGACCCCGAGATAGCCGAGCCCGTAGAGGGCCATCGACCAGGCCAGACCGGGCAGCAGCCAGGACCGGTTGCCCAGCACCCGCCGCATCAGCACCGGGCCGACCAGGGCGCCGGCGCCACGGACCGCGAAGAGCAGCCCGAGACCGACCGCGCCAACCCCGTACACCCCGGCGAGCAGCGGAAAGACGGTCAGCACGCCGTTGCCGAGCCCGACCGCCGACTTGACCGTGACCAGGGCCCGTACCGAGGGCCGGTGGACGATGTACCGCATCGCCTCGCCGATCGCCGCCCAGGTGCGCGGGGCCGGGACGGACTGGTCCCGGGGAGCCTGCAACGGGCGGCGGATCCGCGCGGCGATGACGGCCGCCACGACCAGGCCGACCGCGGCGATCCAAAAGCAGACGTACGGCCCGAAGGCCGCGCTGATCACGCCGCCCAGCGAGGCGCCGACCACGGTCATGGTGCCCCAGGCCGAACCGGCCACCGCGTTGCCGGCGGCCAGTTCGTCCGGTTCGAGCACGTTGGGCAGGGCCGCCTGGGCGGCCGGCGAGTAGAGGGCCTTGGCGACCGCGACCGTCCCGATCGCGAGCAGGGCCAGCCAGGCGGTGCCCGCACTGCGCACCAGGAGCAGGAGCAGTACGCCGGCCAGGGCACCGAGGTTTGCCACCATCATGATCTTGCGGCGGTCCATCCGGTCGGCGATCGTCCCGGTGAACGGCAGCATCAGCGCGACGATGGCGGTGTCGGCGGCCAGCACGAGCGCCCCCCAGATGCCGCTGCCGGTCAACTCGGGCAGCAGCACCAGCAGGGGCACCATCACGAACCAGTCGGCGCCGAAAACGATCAGTTCGGCGAGGAAGAGACGGCGGAAGCTGCGGTTACGGGCAAGGACCCGGAGCGGGGACGGCACGCACCGGAACGCTACCCGGCAGGTCGGACGCGGGTGACGCTAGCCGGGGTGATGTGCCCGGGCCCCCGGCCAGCAGGGCGGAGACGGTGACGAACTCGAAGCCCCGGTCCCGTAGCCCGTCGATGATGTCGGGCAGGCCACGCAGTGCGACCAGACGCGTGGCGGTGCCGGTGTCGTGGGCCAGCAGGATCGTCCCGGGACGGACCCCGGCCACGATGTGCCGGGCATGGCCGGCGGGATCACCCGGGTAGACCGTCTCGCGCATCTGCAACGACCAGAGCACCAGGTCGTACCGCATCCGTGCGGCGGCGTGCAGCGTGCCGCCGCCGAGGTGGCCCCAGGGGGGCCGGAGCATCCGGGGTTCCCGGCCGGTCGCCTCGGCGATCGCGGTGTGGGCCCGGCGCAGGTCGTGGTAGGCCTCGTCGGCGTCCATCCGGGCCAGGTCGCGGTGCGCCCAGCTGTGGTTGGCCACCTCGTGCTGGTCCAGTCGGCCCCGGATCAGCCCGGCCGACGCCCGGACCCGCTCACCGACCAGGAAAAACGTCGCCGGGACCCGGTGCCGGTCCAGGATGTCCAGCACCATCGGGGTCCACTGTGGCGCCGGACCGTCGTCGAAGGTGAGAGCGACCTGACGCCGGTCGGTGCGGACCGTCCAGACCACCCGCAGTCCTCCGTCGCCGGGTGGCTGGTCACCGACCCCGGTCGTGCTGCCGGCCGGTCCGTCGCCGAGCGGGAGCCGCCGGTCGGCGTACCGGGTCGCCTCGGCGAAGGTGACCGCTCCGGCGGCGGCGCCCGCGGCGAGCAGTGCGGCGCGACGCAGCAGGACGCGGCGCCCCGGCAACCGCACCGCACCCATCTTTACCACTCTCCGCGAATGCTCTAATTACGGAGAGTATCAGAGGTAATGAGTTGTACGAGCGGGTTTCATACTCTGCCGGAAATGGCACGTCCCGGACGCGCGATCCGCGTCCGGGACGTGTGCATCCGTTCAGGCACCGGGCCGGCCCGTTGGCTACTCCTGCGGCGGGAGCGGCGACTGGCGGCTCTTCGGCAGTCGCAGCACCTCGAACTGGTCGGTACCGCCGATCAGCGCCGCCGACGGGGTCGGCGCGGCGCCGGCCGGCGCCGGCCGGGCGGTCGCGGCGGAATCCCCGTCAGCCGGTACCGGCGCGGCACCGTCCGGACGACCGAAGCGCCGGCGGAACCGCTCCTTGGTGTTCTCCACCATGGTGTAGAGCGTCGGCACCAGGACCAGGGTCAACAGGGTCGAGCTGAGCAGACCGCCGATCACCACGATGGCCAGCGGCTGCGAGATGAACCCGCCCTCCCCGGTGAGGCCGAAGGCCATCGGCAGCAGCGCGAAGATCGTCGCGATCGCGGTCATCAGGATCGGTCGCAGGCGACGCCGGCCACCTTCGATCACCGCCTCCCGGACGCCCATCCCCTGTGCCCGGTACTGGTTGATCAGATCCATCAGCACGATCGCGTTGGTCACCACGATGCCGACCAGCATCAGCACACCGATCAGCGCCGGTACGCCCAACGCAGTGCCGGTGAGCAGCAGCAGACCGATCGCACCGGTGGCCGCGAACGGGATCGAGACCAGCAGGATCAGCGGCTGGATCAGACTACGGAACGTGGCCACCATGATCACGAAAACGATGGCGATGGCGGCCAGCACCGCCAGACCCAGGTCGGCGAAGGCCTCCCGCTGCTCGGCGCTGACCCCGCCGACCGTGAAAGTGGCCCCCGGTACGTCGATCTCCGCCAGCCGCTTCTCCAGCTCCTGGGTGGTCGCCCCGAGGTTGGAACCGGTGGCCGTACCGGTGACCGTGACGCTACGCTCGCCGTCGATCCGGGTCACCGCGATCGGCCCGTCCACCTGGCGGATGTCCGCGACCGCGTCGAGGGTCACCGGACCCACCCTCAGCGCCCGCAGCTCCGCCGCGGTCAGCGGCGGCTTGCCGCCGAACCGCAGCACCACGTTCTGCTGCTCACCGTCGAGCGAGACCTGCCCGAGCGGGCTGCCCCGGAACGCCTGGGCGACGAGCTGGCCGATGGCCGCCTCGGAGAGACCGGCCCGCGCCGCAGCGCCCCGGTCCACCACCACGTCGACCCGCGGCACCCGCTCGGCGAGGCTGGAGGAGACGTCCACCACGTCCGGGGTGGCGGCCATCGCCGCCCGGGCCTGCTCGGCTGCCCGGGCCAGCGTCTCCGCGTCGGCGGCCTGGACGATCACCGCGAGCTGGTTGGCCGACCCGCCGCCCTCTCCGCCGCCGCCGAAGCTGATCTCACCCGCGCCGAGCGCGCCGAGCTCGCCGCGCAGCTTCTCCTTCAGCGCCTCCGCATCGACGTCCTCGGCCAGCGCCACCGAGTAGGTGGCCTTGGTGCTGGCCGACGACCCCTCCCAGGGGCGCCCGCTGCCACCGGCGTTGACCTGGTACGTCTCGACGCCCTCGGTCCGTTCCAGCACCGCCTCGACCTTGCGGGCCGCCTCGTCGGTCCGCGCCAGCCCACTACCGGCCGGCAGCTCCTGGGTGATGCTCAGGGTGTCCTGGCCCGAGTCGTCCAGGAAGTTGGTCTCCAGCCGGGTGGCGAGGAGGAACGTGCCGATCAGCACCACCAGGCCGATCGCCACGGTGGCCCAGCGCCGCGCGGTGGCGAACCCGATCACCGGCAGGTACGCCCGCTGCAACGGGCTGCGCAGCTCCTTCTCCTCGGCCGCCCGGCGTACCGCCGCCTCGTCCGCGCCACCCGACGCGGGGCGGAGGAACCAGTACGCCAGCACCGGGATGATGGTCAGCGACACCAGCAGCGAAGCGAGCAGGGCCACCGTCACGGTGATCGCGAACGGCGCGAAGAGCTGCCCGACGAACCCGCCGACCAGGGCGATCGGCGCGAAGACGGCGACCGTGGTCAGGGTGGAGGCGGTGACCGCGCCGGAGACCTCCCGGACGCCGGTGAGGATGGCGTCCCGCTTGCTCTCGCCGTACCCGAGGTGCCGCTTGATGTTCTCCAGGACGACGATCGAGTCGTCCACCACCCGGCCGACCGCGATGGTCAGCGCGCCGAGGGTGAGCAGGTTGAGCGAGTAGTCGCCGACCCAGAGCGCGATCAACGCCACCACCACCGACAGCGGGATGGAGACCGCGGTGACCAGGGTCGAGCGCACCGAGAGCAGGAAGACCAGGATCACCAGGACGGCCATCACCAGGCCGAGCAGGCCCTCCGTGGTCAGGCTCTCGATGGACTTCTCCACGAACGGCGCCTGGTCGAAGACCACGTCCAGGTCGGCGCCGGAGGCCGCCTCCAACGCCGCCAGCCGGTCCCGGATCTCGTGGGAGATCTCCACCGCGTTGCCGTCCGGTGCCGCGGTCACCGCCACGCCCAGGCTGTCCCGGCCGTTGGTCCGGGTGAACGACGTCGCCGGGGCGAGCTGCTGCTCGACGGTGGCAACGTCACCGAGGCGTACCGGTGCGGTGCCCCGGCCGTTCCGGCCGACGTAGATGCCCCGCAGGTCGTCGAGGGTGGTGATCCGGGTACCGACCTGGACGGTGAGCGCCCGCTCGCCGTCGACCACCGCGCCGGCGGGAACCGCGACGCCACTGGTCTTCAGCGCCGTACCGATGGTGGACGGGTCGACCCCGGCGGCAGCCAGCTTGACCGGATCCGGGGTGATCACCACGACCTGGTCCCGGGCACCGCTGATCTCGACGGTCCGGACCCCCTCGATCGTCTCCAGCTCCGGCAGCACCGTGGCCCGCAGCTTCTCGGCGAGCGCCCGCTCGTCACCGCCCCCACCGGAGGCGGCGAGCACCACGGCCGGCAGGTCGTCCGTGCTGCCCGCGAGCACCAACGGGTCGACGTTCTCCGGCAGCTGCGCGTCGATCCGGTTGAGCGCGGTCTGCATCTTGTTGACCACGTCGTCGAGGTCGGTACCGAACTCGTACTCGACCTGGATGGTCGTCGCACCCTCCTGGGTGGTCGAGGAGACCTTGGTGAGCCCGGCGATGCCCTGGATGCCGTTCTCGATCGGTTCGGTGACCTGCGACTCGACGATCTCGGGCGCCGCACCGGGGTAACTGGCCACGATGAAGGCGGCCGGCAACTCCAGCGACGGCAACAGTTGCTGCTTCAGCGACGGCACGGCGAACGCCCCGAACGCCGTGATCACCACCGCGATGAGGGCGACCAGCCCCCGGTTGGCGAGGCTTAATCTGGCGAGCAGCGACATCGGCGTGGCTCACTCCTGGAGAAGAGGTTCGGCTCGGTAAGGGCAGTCTGCCTGACCCGGTCTTCCGACCCGTCCCGGGGGCACGCCGACGCCGGGCAGCGGCAAACGGTGTGCGAGCCGCCCACGAAACCGGTGTGACCGGCCCCGCTAGGCCAGGTCGAGGGCCCGCGCGGCGGCCATCACGTCGTTGGCGATGGTGCTCGGCGCCGGTGCGGTGGAGATCGCCCATTCCGGGTCCTTCAGGCCGTGCCCGGTGACCGTGCAGACCACGGTCGACCCGGCCGGCACCAGACCGGCCGCCGCCTGCTGGAGCAGGCCGGCCACGCTGGCCGCGCTGCCCAGTTCCACGAAGACGCCCACCTCGCGGGCGAGCAGCCGGTACGCGGTCAGGATCTCCCGGTCGGTGACCGCGGCGATCAGTCCGCCGGAGGCGTCCCGGGCGTCGACCGCCTTCGTCCAACTCGCCGGGTTGCCGATCCGGATGGCGGTGGCGATGGTGGACGGCTCGCGGACCACCTGGCCGGTCACGATCGGCGCCGCTCCGGCCGCCTGGAAGCCGTACATCCGGGGCGTCCGGGTGGTGTTGCCGGCCTCGTGGTCCTCGGTGTAGCCCATCCAGTAGGCGGTGATGTTGCCGGCGTTGCCGACCGGCAGGCAGTGGATGTCGGGCGCGTCGCCGAGCGCCTCGACGATCTCGAAGGCAGCGGTCTTCTGGCCGTGCAGCCGGTCCGGGTTGACCGAGTTGACCAGCGCCACCGGGAAGTCCTGGGCGAGCTTCGCGGCAAGCGACAGGCAGTCGTCGAAGTTGCCGCTGACCTGGAGCAGCTTCGCCCCGTGCACGAGTGCCTGGGCCAGCTTGCCCAGCGCGATCTTGCCCTGGGGCACGAGCACCGCGCAGGTCAGCCCGGCCCGGGCCGCGTACGCCGCGGCGGAGGCGCTGGTGTTGCCGGTGGAGGCGCAGATGATCGCCTTGTTGCCCACCTCGACCGCCTTGGACACGGCCATCGTCATGCCCCGGTCCTTGAAGGAGCCGGTCGGGTTGGCCCCCTCCACCTTGAGATAGACGTCACAGCCGAGCCGGGCGGAGAGCACCGGGGCCGGCAGGAGCGGGGTGTTCCCCTCGTGCAGCGTGACCACCGGGGTCGCCTCGGTGACCGGCAGCCGATCCCGGTACGCCTCGATCAACCCACGCCACATGTCGCTCTCCTTGCCTGTTCAGGCCCCGTCCCGGCGGGACGCGTCCAGCCTGGCCCAGCCTTCCCGCCGGTACTGCGCCGCACCCGGCATTAACCACCTGTCGGGAAAGATCCACCGTCCGGACCGGGCCCGCCCGCCGGTGGACCGGTGCTCAGGAACCGCCCTCGACCCGCAGCACGCTGGCGATGGAACGGACGATGTCCAGCCGGCGCAGCTCCTCCACGGTCGCGGCCAGCGCCGCGTCCGAGGCCATGTGGGTGACGATGACCAGGGTCGCGTCGTCGTTGCGACCCGACTGGCGGACCGTGGCGATCGACACGTCGTGCCGGGCGAAGACCCCCGCGACGGCGGCCAGCACACCCGCCCGGTCGGCCACGTCCAGGCTGATGTGGTAGCGGGTGACCGCCTCCCCCATCGGCCGGATCGGCAGGTCGGCGTACGCGGACTCGCTGGCCTGCCGGACCTGGGCCAGCCGGTTGCGGGAAACCGCGACCACGTCACCGAGTACCGCACTGGCGGTCGGCGCGCCGCCGGCCCCCCGGCCGTAGAACATCAGCTGACCGGCCGCCTCGGCCTCCACGAAGACCGCGTTGAAGGCGTCACCGACGCTGGCCAGCGGGTGGCTCAGCGGGATCATCGCCGGGTGTACCCGCACGCTGATCGAGTCGGTACCGGTGGAGTCCGGCCCCCGGGAGGCGATGCAGAGCAGCTTGATCGTGCAGCCCATCCCCTTGGCGCTGGCCATGTCGGCGGCGGTGACCTCGGTGATGCCCTCGCGGTACACGTCGGCCGCACCGACCCGGGTGTGGAACGCCAGCGAGGCGAGGATCGCCGCCTTCGCGGCGGCGTCGAAGCCCTCCACGTCGGCGGTCGGGTCCGCCTCGGCGTACCCCAGCTCGGTCGCCTCCTCCAGCGCCTCGGCGAAGCCGGCGCCGGTGGTGTCCATGGCGGAGAGGATGAAGTTGGTGGTGCCGTTGACGATGCCGGTGACCCGGGTGATGGTGTCGCCGTGCAGCGACTCGCGCAGCGGGCGCAGCAGCGGGATGGCCCCGGCCACCGACGCCTCGTAGTAGAGGTCGGCGCCGCCCTCGGCCGCCGCGTCGTGCAGCGCGGCGCCGTCCTCGGCGAGCAGCGCCTTGTTGGCGGTCACCACGCTCTTGCCGGCCCGCAGCGCCTCGACCAGCCAGGTCCGGGCCGGCTCGATACCGCCGACCACCTCGACCACCACGTCGATGTCGTCCCGTTTGACCAGGCCGAGCGCGTCGGTGGTGAACAGCGCCGGGTCGACCGGAAGGTCACCCCGGTCCCGACCGAGCCGGCGGACGGCGATGCCGGCCAGCTCCACCGGGGCGCCGATCCGGGCGGCGAGGTCGGCGGCCTGCTCGTGCAGGAGCCGGACCACCTCCTGGCCGACCGTCCCGCAACCCAACAGCGCCAACCGCACAGGTGATGTCATCCCACGTCCAATGCCAGCAGGTCGTCTTCGGTCTCCCGCCGGACGATCACCCGGGCCACACCGTCGCGGACGGCGATGACACCGGGCCGGGGTACATGGTTGTAGTTGCTGGCCATGCTCCGGCAGTACGCCCCCGTGCCGGGTACGGCGACAAGATCTCCGGGCTGCACGTCGGCGGGCAGGAATTCATCCTTCACGACGATGTCCCCCGATTCGCAATGCTTTCCCACCACCCGGGCAAGAATGGGCGGGGTGGCAGAGGTCCGGGAGGCGACCGTCGCCGAGTAGGACGCGTCGTAGAGCGCGGTCCGGATGTTGTCGCTCATCCCGCCGTCGACGCTGACGTACGTCCGCAGGCCGTCCACGTCCTTGACCGTGCCGACCTGGTAGAGCGTGAACACCGCCGGGCCGACGATGGCCCGGCCGGGCTCGATCGACAGGTGCGGCACCCGCAGCGCCAGGGCGAAGCACTCGTCCTCGACGATCTTGTGCATCCGCTTGGCCAGCTCCTGCGGCGTCGACGGGTCGTCCTGCGTGGTGTACGCGATGCCGAAGCCACCGCCGAGGTCCAGCTCGGGCAGCTCGACTCCCCGGGCGTCGCGGATCTGCGCCTGTAGACCCAGCACCCGCCGGGCGGAGACCTCGAAGCCGCTGGCGTCGAAGATCTGCGAGCCGATGTGCGAGTGCAGCCCGCGCAGCTCCAGCACGTCCTCGTCGATGATCCGGAACGCGGCGGCCACCGCCGCCCCACCGGCCAGCGAGAAGCCGAACTTCTGGTCCTCGTGCGCGGTGGCGATGAACTCGTGGGTGTGCGCCTCCACCCCGACGGTCACCCGGACCAGCACCTTCGGGCGTACCCCGCGTTCGCGGGCGAGCGCGGTCAGCCGGTCGATCTCGTCGACCGAGTCGACGATGATCCGCCCCACCCCGGCGTCCAGCGCCCGGGCCAGTTCGGCCACCGACTTGTTGTTGCCGTGGAAACCGATCCGCTCCGGCGGCATCCCGGCCGACAGCGCCACCGCCAGCTCACCACCGGTACAGACGTCGAGGTGCAGGCCCTCCTCGTTGACCATCCGGACCACGGCCCGGCAGAGGAACGCCTTGCCCGCGTAGTACACGTCGTCACCGCTGAACCCGGCCCGGAAGTCCCGGCAGCGGGACCGCAGGTCCTCCTCGTCGAGGACGTACACCGGGGTACCGAACTCGGCGGCCAACGCCCGGACGTCCAGCCCGCCGACGGTGAGCACACCGTCGGCACTCCGGACCACCGTCCGGGGCCAGAGCTGCGGGACCAGGGCGTTGACGTCCACCGGGGTACGCAGCCAGGCCGGCCCCCGGCTGCCGATGTCGCCGTGCAGCGCACCGGCCTCATGAGCGCGCATCGGGAACTACATCCTTTCCGGGGCGGAGACGCCGAGCAGGTGCAGGCCGTTGGCGATCACCGTGCGGGTGGCGTCGTTGAGCCAGAGCCGGGCCCGGTGCAGGTCGGTGATCTCCTCGTCGCCGTGCGGCAGGATCCGGCAGTTGTCGTAGAACCGGTGGTAGGCCCCGGCCAACTCCTCAAGGTAGCGCGCGACCCGGTGCGGCTCGCGCAGCTCGGCGGCGGAGGCGACCACGGCCGGGAACTCGCCCAGCGCCTTGAGCAGGTCGTTCTCCTTCTCGTGGGCGAGCAGCTCGGGGCGGAACGCGTCCGCGTCACCCCGGTCCAGCCCGACGTCGGCGGCGTTACGGGCCACGCTCGCGGTCCGGGCCGCGACGTACTGCACGTAGTAGACCGGGTTGTCCCGGGTCGACCGGGTCCACAGCTCCACGTCGATGTCGATCGGCGAGTCGCTGGAGTACCGGGCCAGCGCGTACCGGGCGGCGTCCACCCCGATCGCGTCGACCAGGTCCTCCAGGGTGACCACGGTGCCGGCGCGCTTGCTCATCCGCACCGGCTGCCCGTCCCGGACCAGGTTGACCAGCTGCCCGATCAGGATCTCCAGGTTGACCGCCGGGTCGTCGCCGAAGCAGGCGGCCATCGCCTTCATCCGGCCGAGGTAACCGTGGTGGTCGGCACCCAGCATGATCACGACCCGGTCGAAGCCGCGCTCCCGCTTGTCGAGGTAGTACGCGCAGTCGGCGGCGAAGTACGTCCACTCGCCGTTGGACTTGCGCAGTACCCGGTCCTTGTCGTCGCCGAAGTCGGTGGTACGCAGCCAGACCGCGCCGTCGGAGGTGTAGATCCGGCCCTGCTCGCGCAGCCGGGCCAGGGCCAGCTCCAGCTCGCCCCGGTCGTGCAGGTCCTTCTCGTTGAAGTAGGTGTCGAACTCCACGCCGAACTGGGCGAGCGAGGAACGGATCTCGTCGAACATCAGCGCGACGCCCTCGACCCGGAAGACCTCCTGGGCCGCCGCGTCGTCGAGCTGGCGCACCTCGGGCCGGCGGGTGGCGACCTCGGTGGCGATCTCGGCGATGTACGCCCCGCCGTAGCCGTCCTCCGGCGCCGGCTCCCCCTTGGCCGAGGCGAGCAGCGAGCGGGCGAACCGGTCGATCTGCGAGCCGGCGTCGTTGAAGTAGTACTCGGTGCCGACGTCGGCGCCGGTGGCCCGGAGCAGCCGGCTCAGCGCGTCACCGACCGCCGCCCACCGGACCCCGCCGATGTGCACCGGGCCGGTCGGGTTCGCCGAGACGAACTCCAGGTTGAGCCGCTGGCCGGCGAGCCGGTCGGAGCGGCCGTACTCGGCACCGGCCAGCACGATGGCGCGGGCAAGCTGCCCGGCGGCGGCGGCGTCGAGGCGGATGTTGAGGAAGCCGGGCCCGGCGATCTCCACCGACTTGACCCCCGGGGTCCTGGCCAACTCGTCGGCGAGCGCGCCGGCCAGTTCCCGCGGCGGCAGCCCGACCCGCTTGCTGAGCTGGAGTGCCAGGGTCGAGGCGTAGTCGCCGTGCTCCGGGTTACGGGGGCGCTCGACGGCGGTCGTCTCCGGCAGCGCGGAGTGGTCCAGCCCACGGGTGGTGAAGACGGCGTGGGCTGCGGAGAGGACGAGGTCGGCCAGTTTCGCGGGAGTCACTGAAACATGCTAGCGGGGGTAGACTCGGTCACCCGGCGGCGACCCTGCTGCGTACCGTGGCCCGCCACTCCCTGACCGACCGACCTGACGAGGCACGATGAGCATCAGCACCCCGGGTGGCGACCAGCGCCGTCCGTCCGTGGTCAGCACCGGCAAGAAGCCGGCAGCCGACCGGCCTGCGGCCGGCGGCAAGGCCGGTACGGGCAAGGCCGGCGCCGGTCGTCCGGCGGGCGGTGCCCGCCCGGCCGGCGGCAAGGGCCCCCGTAAGCCGCTCGCACCGGTGAAGGTGAGCCAGGGCCGGGCCTGGGGCCCGATCGCACTCTTCGTCGCGGTCGGTGTCCTGGCCGCCGGCATCATCGGGTACGGCGCCTGGGCGACGTTCCAGGGGTCGAAGCCGTGGGAGGAGCGGGCCACCGCCATCGACGGCATCGTCAACTACCGCGCGACCGAGCCGAAGATGGTCGAGGGCGGCAACCACGTCTCCGGCTCGATCAACTACCCGGTCCTGCCGCCGGTGGCCGGCCCGCACAACGCCGCCTGGCAGAACTGCATGGGTGACGTCTACGACGCGCCGATCGCCAACGAGCACGCGGTGCACAGCCTGGAGCACGGCACGGTCTGGATCACCTACCGCCCCGACCTGCCGGCCGACCAGGTCGCCAAGCTGACCGAGAAGGTGCAGGGCCAGGAGAAGATGATGCTCAGCCCGTTCGAGGGGCTGGACAAGGCGATCTCGCTCCAGGCGTGGGGCTTCCAGCTCAAGGTCGACAACGCCGACGACAGCCGGATCGACGAGTTCATCAAGACCCTGCGGGTCAACGCCTCGATCGAGGGCCCGAACGCCAACTGCGAGCAGGGCATCACCGCGACCGGCACCACGCCGCGCAACCTCGGCGATCAGATGCCGGCCCAGCAGTAAGAGGGACTGACTGATGACTGCACCCGCGACGGCGGAGACCGAGCGGACCACTGACCCCCCGACCGTCGACACCGACGGTCGGGGGGCCGGGGGCCGTCGACGGTTCGGCACCCTCGTCCTCACCCTCGCCGTCGTGGTCGGTCTGCTGCTGGGGTACGCCGGAGGCCTGTTGACGCCCCGGCTGACCCGGCCGGGGGACGCCTCGGTGGAGGCCGGTTTCGCCCGGGACATGTCGACCCACCACGCCCAGGCGGTCGGTATGGGTCTGATCGCGTTCCAGCGCGCCACCGATCCGGAGGTACGCCAGATCGGGGTGGACATCGCCACCGGCCAGCAGGGTGAGATGGGGACCATGCAGACCTGGCTGCGGTCCTGGGGGCTGGATCCGACCGGCTCGCAGCCGCCGATGGCCTGGATGCCGGACGGCGCCGGCCTGGTGCGCAACGGCCTGATGCCCGGGATGGCCTCGGCCGAGGAGATGGCGAAGCTGCGCGCCGCACAGGGGCGGGAGGTGGACATCCTCTTCCTGGAGATGATGATCAGGCACCACCTGGGCGGCATCCACATGATCGACGGGGTGCTGGCGGCCAGTGCCGAGCCGGACGTGGTACGCACCGCGCAGACGATGAGGAACACCCAGCGCACCGACCTGACCAACCTCCAGGCGGCGCTGAAGCGGCTACGCGGCTGAGAGCCGGGCGGGGGCGGGGTGATCGCAGCAGCGGTCACCCCGCCCTGCTTTACGACCAGAATCCCGTTAAGTCCCTTTTGGGAGTTAATTCCGTCTACGCACTTTAGAGAGTTTTCTCCACACATATCGTGACCAGTAGGGATTCGTGCTCGTTGCCCCAGACGTGGGGGTTGCACTCAGAGACGCGCGGCGTTCGGTCACCAGCTGGTGCCGGCGCCACACCATCGGTGGTGACGGAGCGGTCGCAGCCGCCCGTCGCGGACAGCGGCCGGGCGAGCCGGGAGCGCTCAGTCGCGAAGAGGAACTAGAGCTGATCGACGTGCTCCGGGGCACCTACCCGGACACCTTCGACCTGACCGACGAACTGTGGACCCGGCAGAGTCTCGCCGCACTGGTCCAGCGCCGGTTCGACCGGCCGCTGGACGCCACCGACGTCGGGGCGTACCTGCGGGCGTGGGGGGTCGGCCCCCGCGAGCCCCGGGAGCGGGCCTGCGGGCTCTGCGTCGACGCAGTGGAGCGCTGGGTACGCGTCGACTACCCGGCGATCAGCCGGGCCGCCCAGGAACACGGGGCCGAGATCTACTGGATCGGCCGGATCCGGTTGCGCGGCACCATGCCGGCGGCGGACGTGATCTCCGCGGTCTCCGCCCGGGGTCGGGTGCGCTTCATGATCACCACCCCGTCGGTCGACCCACCGCTACCCCGGGACTTCCTGCTCCGGCTCAGCGGCGACGAGGGCCACCCGGTGCACGTCATAATCGACGGCTCCTGGCCCCGGGGCGAGTGGCCCCGCCGGCTGCCGGCCCGGATCATGCTCCATCCGCTGCCCAGTTGTGGCCGGCTGACCCAGCCCTGACGGGCCTCCGGCGACACGACCGGTACCGATTCGGTGATCCCCGGCGGGCCCTGCTACAGTTTCCGAGTCGCTGAGCCCCCGTAGCTCAGGGGATAGAGCACCGCCCTCCGGAGGCGGGGGCGCAGGTTCGAATCCTGCCGGGGGCACCACCGATGAGCAGCACGACAAAGGCCGCTGACCAGGGAAACCTAGGCAGCGGCCTTTGTCGTGTCTCCGGCCGTCAGCGGCCCGTGGCGGGCGTCTGTGCCAGATACGTGCCGAAGTTTCGGCGCGGGTCAGTCGTGGCCGAGCGCCGGATGGGGACTTCAGCCGTCTGGACTCGTGGCGCGTGACCGCCATTCGCGGGCGAGGACGGCGAAGACGAGCCGGTCGGCCCACTCTCCCCGGAAGAGGTAGCTATCGACGTGGTGCGCCTCCTGGCGCATGCCGAGCCGGATCATCAGGCGGGCGGAGGCCGCATTCCGGCCGTGGCACTGAGCGTAGATCCGGTGCAGCCCAAACTCGTTGAAACCCCAGTCCACGCAAGCCGTAGCGGCTTCCGTAGCCAGCCCGCGCCCCCCATGGTCGGGGTGGAAGACGTACCCGAGTTCCGCCGTGCGATCGCGCCGGCTGCGCCAGACCAACTCCACGGTCCCGATCACCCCGACGTCGGTGGCCACGGCCAGAGTCAGGCAGTCCCCCTCCGCGCGCAGCGCGTCCTCGCCCGCCATGGCGACCACCGACGCCCGCGACTGATCGCGGGTACGCGGTTCGGCGCCGAGCATCCAGCGGACGACGTCGGGTCGGCGCTGATACGCGTACACGTCGTCGAGGTCGTCCGGCGTGACCGGGCGCAAGGTGAGCCGCGCGGTACGAATCGGGTACGTCGGCCGGAACATCAGGCGATCCTAGAGAAGCCGGCGTCGGTATGGCGCCGCGATTTCGGCGACCGGGAGGCGGGCATGGGCGGTGGCCGGCCGGCCGGTTTCGGCCGAAGGGCGGTTTCGGCTGCTCGATGGCTCACAACTACCGGGCGTCGGTAGGTCGACCCGCGGACCAGGCGGCGCATGTGGAAAGCCATCGCAACGCTGCACATCTGTTTGAGACTCCAGCCTCACTCGACAAGCCGATTCCCCACGAAACGCATCCGCTTGATAATTTTCCCTTCCTTGCTTTTGTCATAACTATAGTATTCTTTCTGCGGGTCCGCATCCGACCAGTTTATCGCTGCAATAAGATCGTTCTTGTGATGTTCCAGCCGATCCGTGCTCAGGTACCCTTCATCCGGCTGCCAGTTCCTCGGCAAATCGTCACTCTCCCGGTAGAAGTGCATGTGAAAAAAACGGGTTTTGCCCTCTGTCACTTGGATTTCTCCTTCGACTGGATGCTCCTTTCCGTACTTCTCGACCAGTTCTTTCAATTCTATTAGATCTTCGGGTGGGTTCAGGATCATGTAGTGCTTCCTGACGGTCACATCTTCTTCTTCCTTCTTGCCGAAGACCTCCTCCGTGTTCTCGATCTCGAAAATCCTGGTCTCCCCCGATTCCTCATTGCTTGCACATCCGACCAGGATCAACGGGACGAAGAGCACGCCAATAATCAAGGCCAGGGTTTTCGCATTGAGTTTGGCCACTAAATCCTCCTCCGAGATGGACTGAGCGCAGCACAGTGAGCCATTCCGCGCAACGAGGTCAGCGCGGTGAGTGACGGTCCAGCTTGTCCGGAACGTGCC
>NZ_JBAKHU010000013.1:0-117827 GCF_036906895.1 Micromonospora sp. CPCC 206060 | reverse complement strand
GCCCGCCGCCCGCCGCCCGCCGCCCGCTGCTCAGGCGCGAGCCGCGCCGTACGGGTTGGCCCTGTCCGGTGCACCGGCTGTTCGAGTGTCAGGCCCGTGGATGCGCCTGCCGGTACGCGGCGCGCAGCCGCTCCACCGAGACGTGGGTGTAGATCTGGGTACTGGCCAGCGAGGCGTGCCCGAGCAGTTCCTGCACGGCGCGCAGATCGGCACCCCCCTCCAGCAGGTGCGTCGCCGCCGAGTGGCGCAGCCCGTGCGGGCTGGTCGGCGGCAGGCCGGCGGCCCGGGCGTACCCGCTGACGATCCGACGGGCCATCGTCGGCGGCAGCCGGCCGCCCCGCGCCCCCAACAGCAGCGCGTCCCCGCTGCGCGGACCGGCCAGGGCGGGCCGGCCCTGCCGCAGCCAACCGTCCAGGGCCTGCTGGGCCGGCAGGCCGTACGGCACGGTCCGCTCCCGGTTGCCCTTGCCGAGTACCCGGACCACCCGGCGGCCCTGGTCGACGTCCCCGGTGTCCAGGCCGCAGAGTTCGCTGACCCGGACCCCGGTGGCGTAGAGCAGTTCGAGCAGTAACCGGTCCCGCAGCAGCACCGGCGACGGTTCCGCGTCGGGCAGCGTGGCGCCGACGTCGGGTGCTCCAGAGGCAGCGGTATCGACGTCGGGTGCACCAGGGACAGCGGTATCGGCGCCGGGTGCCTCCACCAGGGCGGCGGCCTGCTCGGGGCGGAGCACGGCCGGCAGTTCCCGCTGTGTCCGGGGACTGGCCAGCCCGGCGGCCACATCGGACCCGATCAGCCCGGTCCGGTGCGCCCAGACGCTGAACGTCCGCGCCGAGGCTGCCCGGCGGGCCAGCGAGGTACGCGCGGCACCGGTCGTGCGCTGCTTCGCCAGCCAGCTCCGCAGTACGCCGAGATCCAGCCCGGCCGGCGTGGTGCAGCCCATTCGGTGGGCATGGTCGAGCAGTGACACCAGGTCGGCGACGTACGCCCGGACGGTGTGCGCGGACCGGTTCTCCACCCTGGACAGGTGCCGGGCGAAGTCGTCCACCGCGTCCCGCATCGCCTGCGGGAGAGCCTCGTGCCGTTCCCGGGTACTCCCGCCGCCCATCGCTCCCGTCCCGCTGTCGTGTGCCTGCCCCTACCGGCCGAGCCGGGTGCCGGGACGTACCGCCGAGGCGACCACGTCGGCGACGTCCACCCGGGTCGGGTCGGGGTCGGCCCAGCTCCAGTTGGGGTGCGCCCGGTTGGTCAGCAGGACCAGGACCAGCCTACGGCGGGGCTCGACGAGCAGCGAGGTGCCGGTGAACCCGGTGTGCCCGAAGGTCGCCGCCGAGCTGAGCCGACCCATGAACCAGGGTTGGTGGAGCACCACCCCGAGGCCGTGATCCGAGGTCCGGTTGGGCCGTTCCGGATCGACCGCGGGCAGCCCGGCGTTGGCGTTGCCGAGCATCCGGCGCACCGTGCTCTCCGCGAGGATCCGCCGGCCGTTGTACGTACCGCCGTCGAGCAGTAGTTGCCCGATGACAGCGACCTCCTGCGCGGTGCTGAAGATGCCGGCGTGCCCGGCGATACCGCCCAGGTGGTTGGCGACGTCGTCGTGCACGACGCCGCGCAGCAGACCCCGGGAGGACCGGGCGTCCGTGGCGACCAGCCGGGTGGCCCGGTCGGTGCTGCTCAGCCAGGTGTTCGGGTTGAAGCCGGTCCAGCGCAGCCCGAGCGGGTCGGTCAGCTGGGTCTTCAACGACTGGTCCAGCCGCTGCCCGGTGACCTTCTCGACCAGCCTGCCGGCCACCATCAGCCCCACGCTGGAGTACCGGAACACCGTCCCCGGGACCGCCCCGCTGACCAGCGGGGTGGCCAGCACCGTCGCCCAGCGCTCGGCGTCGCTGGAGTAGCCGGTCACCTTCGCGCCGACCGGCAGCCCGCTGGTGTGGGTCAGCAGCATCGCCACGGTGACCGCCGACTTGCCCGTACCGGTGAACCCGGGCAGGTAGTCCACCACCGGTGCGGCCAGGTCGACCCGCCCCGCGTCGACCTGCTGGAGCAGCAGGATCGCGGTGTAGACCTTGGTGATCGAGGCGAGGTCGAAGATCGAGTCCGGTCGCATGGCGACCCGCTTGTCGGCCGGGAGGAGTACCGGGCCGGCGTCGTAGCGCAGTGCCTCGCCGACCGCGGTGAGTACCTGCTGCCGACCGGCCACCTGGGTCAGGGCCACCGCTCCGGCGTACCCGGGGTGGTCGGGGTTCTCCCGCGTGGGTGCGAGGTACCGCCGGAGTACCGTCTCGACCCTCGGCCCGTACCCCACAGCGACCGGCGGCCCGCTGGTCGGACTCACCGCGACCCGGCCAGCGGTGCCGCCCGGGCTGGCCGACACACCTGCGGTTGTGGTGCCCGGTGCCGCCTCCGGCGTGGGCGATCGGGTCGGCCAGCGGTCGTGGGGCTGGTTGTCGCAACCGGCGACCGCGGCGGTCACGGCGGCCAGCCCGAGACCCAGCAGCGAACGACGAGGAAGCGACACGCCGGCATCATGTCACGGGTACCGGCGACCGGCGGTGCCCGTAACGATCGACCGGACGGCGGATGTGCAGGTGAGCTACCTCGTTGACGGGGCGCGATCAGCCACGTCGGAGCGGAACGCGGCAGTTCGCTGGTCGCGGACTCCGACGCGGAACCGGCCAGGATCACTCCGCCGGCAGTGCAGTGCGATCCAGTACCTGGTTTCCCACCGTTTCGCTGGGTGGGTAGGCGTTGAGGGTCACCTGGCGCGTCGGGATGGCGTGGCCGGGGCGAGGGCGTACCCACCGTCGCGGCGGACCACCAGGCCGAGTTGCTCCAGTAGAGACAGCTTGCGCAGGGCCGTCCTGACGTCCACGCCGGCCCGGGCGGCGAGTGCGTCCGGGCCGGCCGCCCGACGGCGGGGCACCACCTCCAGCACGGCGGCGGCCTCGTCGTCAAGGTGGTCATGCGGGCGCTCCGGGCCCCGGGCCGGTGGGGCCAGGTCGGCCCCGATCCGACCGACCTCCTCCAGCACGTGCGGCACCCCGGTGACCAGCCGGGCCGCCGGGAACTCGCGGAGCAGTTCGTGCGCGCCGACCGACATGGCTGAGGTGACCGGCCCCGGCACCACCATCCCCGGCCGGTGCACCGCCAGTGCCCGGCGCAGGGTCTGCGTCGCCCCGCTGCGCGCCGACGCCTCCACCAGCACACTGCCGGCGGTGGCCGCAGCGATCACCCGGTTGCGGATCAGGAACCGGGGCCGCAACGGCTCCGCGCCGGGCAGCCACTCGCTGACCAGCAGCCCGGTCTCGGCGATCCGGTCGAACAGTGCGGTGTTGCCCATCGGGTACGGCCGGTCCACCCCGCAGGCCAGCACTGCCACGGTCACCCCACCGGCGTTCAACGCGCCCCGGTGTGCCGCCGCGTCGATGCCGAACGCGCCCCCGGAGACCACCGTCCACTCCCGCTCGGCCAACCCGTAACCGAGACCGGTGGCCACGTGCTCGCCGTACCCGGTGGCCGCCCGCGCGCCGACCACCGACACCGACCGGTCCAGGATCTCGGCCAGCGGCCACTGACCGCGTACCCAGAAGACCAGTGGCGGTGCGGTCTCCTGGTCGACCCGGCGCTGCGCACCCGGCAGGGCGAGTAGCCGCAGGTCGCCCACCCGGACCGGCCACTCCTCGTCCTCCGGGGTGACCACCCGGGCGCCCAGCCGCTCCGCCCGGCCCAGCGCCTCGGCGGCCACCGCCCGGGGCTCTCCCGACGCCATCCGGGCTGCCACGGCGGCCCGGAGCCGATCGTCCGGTGCCTCGCCCGCCACCAGCAGGTCCAGGGCGGCTACCGGGCCCAGCCGTTCGACCAGCCGCCACACCGACCAGGTGCCCGGCTCGGACAGCCAGGTCAACGCCACCCGGGCCAACCGTCGCTCCTCAATGGTGCTCATTACGTCCCTCCCGTCCTGCGCTTCTGCTGTCTCCCGCCTGTCCCGCTTCTGCCGTTTTGCAGGCGTTGCTCGTGGGTCACGCTTCCCCCGTCCGCAGTTGCAGGGCCTCGGCTACGTCCTCACCGTCGGGGCGGTCCCGGCCGTCCAGGTCGGCGACCGTCCAGGCCAGCCGGATCACCCGGTCGAAGCCCCGGGCCGAAAGGGCGCCGCTGTCCAGCCGGCGGCGCAACTCCCTGGTGTCCCGGGCCGGCAGCCGCCACGGTGGACGCCGCAGGTCCGGCCCGGGTACCTCCGCGTTGAGCTGCCGCCCGAGGGCCGCCCAGCGCGTGGCGGCGGCCTCGCGGGCCGCCCGGACCCGGGCTGCCACCACCGCCGACGGTTCGCTGGCGGTGGCGCTCTCCATCAGCTCCGCCGCCCGCACCGGTAGCAGGGTCACCTGTACGTCGATCCGGTCCAGCAGCGGACCGGAGAGCCGGCCCAGGTACCGCCGCCGGGCCAGCGGGCTGCACTCGCAGAACGCATCCCCAGCGGGTTTCGCACAGGGACAGGGATTGGCGGCGATGACCAGCTGCACCTGGGCCGGGTACTCGGTACCGCCCTGGCTGCGCACCAGGCGGACCAGACCGTGCTCCAGCGGTTGGCGTAACGCCTCCAGCGCGCCCTTGGCGAACTCGGGCGCCTCGTCGAGGAAGAGCACCCCACGGTGGGCCAGCGAGATCGCCCCGGGCCGGGCCAGCCCACTCCCGCCGCCGACCAGCGCCGGCACCGTGGCGGTGTGGTGCGGCGCCTGGAACGGCGGTCGGCGGATCAACCGCCCGTCGGCCGGCAGCAGTCCGGCGATCGAGTGCAGGGCGGTGACCTCCAGGGCGGTGTCGTCGGCCAGGGCGGGCAGGATCGAGGGGAGCCGTTCGGCGAGCATGGTCTTGCCGGCTCCGGGCGGCCCGAACAGCGCCAGGTGATGACCACCGGCCGCAGCCACCTCCAGGGCCCGGCGGCCGGTCTGCTGCCCGGCGACATCGGCCAGGTCGGCGCCCCGGAGCTGTGTCGTAGGCGGGTCGGCGGGCGGTTCGAGCAGTGGCGTGCCGTCCCGGACGAACGCCACCAGCCGGTGCAGGGTGTCCACCGCGCGGACCCGGATTCCCGGGACGACCGCCGCTTCGGCCGCGTTGCCGACCGGTACGACCACCCGGTCGATGCCGGCCCGGGCAGCGGCGGCCACCATCGGCAGGACGCCCCGGACCGGCCGGACCGTCCCGTCCAACCCGAGTTCGCCGAGCACCACCACCCCGGCCAGCGGCAGCAGGGGCAGCTCGCCGGAGGCGCCCAGCACCGCCGCCGCGATCGCCAAATCGAAGGCGGAGCCGTGTTTCGGCAGGGTGGCCGGGAGCAGGTTGACCGTGAGCCGCCGGTTGGGCCACTTCTGCCCGGAGTTGACCACGGCGGCGCGTACCCGGTCGCGGGCCTCGCTGAGTGCGGTGTCCGGCAGACCGGAGAGGACCACCGCCGGCAGGCCGGGAGCCAGATCCGCCTCGACCTCGACCAGGTGGCCGGTCACCCCGACCAGCCCCACGCAGAGCACCTTGGCGTAGCTCATGCCCGCCCACCCCGGGTTGCCTCGACGGCCATCTCAGAACGCCCCCTTGAGGTGTTCCACCCGGGCGGCGCCGGAGGTCGGCAGGTACACCGACAGCACGTCGAAGCGCAGTTCGTCCGCGTGGGTGCCGGTGGCGGCGAGCCACTCGACCGCGAGCCGGCGCAACCGGGCTGCCTTGCTGCCCACCACCGCCTCGGCCGGGCTGCCGAACCGGTCGCCGCGTCGGGTCTTCACCTCGCAGAAGGCGAGCACGTCACCGTCCCAGGCGACGATGTCCAACTCGCCCTGCCCGCCGCGCCAGTTCCGGGCCACCACCCGGAGTCCCGTCCCGGTCAGGTGGCGTACCGCGCACCGTTCGCCGTACGCCCCGACCGCCTGCCTCGCCCTCGTCATGGCGCTGACCGTGCCGGGCGTACCCGGCCGGCGCCACCGGACGGAGCGGATCTGTGGAGAAGAACGGGCGCTGTGGAAAACCGGACGATCATGCACTCGGCGTGCTATGGGGAACACGGTGAGACAACCGCATCCAGCAGCGGAAACACGCTCTCGGTGGTATGCCGGTGGGTCGAATGGCGTCCGGGTGAACAGTTCACATACGGTGCCAGACCGTGGACGGACAACGGAGCTATCCCGAAGATCAGGAGTCGCGCTGGTACGGCGCCGAACGCGGTTACGCCGAGTCGGAGTGGCGCGGTGGGGGCGAGGACCGCTACCGCGCCGAGGAGCACCGGGTGCCGGAGCAGCGCGGGGGTGGCATCGGGGAGGGCCGGTACGCCGATCTGGGCGATCCGGGCAACGGGCGGTACGCGGAGACCGGGCGGTACGGCACAGGTGACGTGCTCAGCCCCGAGCCCTTCGACACTGAGCCGTACGCCGGCAGTCGTTCGCGCCGCTCCGAGCGGTTGGCCGCTGAGCGGATGGCCTCCGACCGGCACGCCTCCGACCGGCTCGGTTCGGGTCGGTTGCCCGAGGTGGATGCGCTCGGCTCCGGTCGGTTGCCCGAGGTGGATGCGCTCGGTTCGGGTCGGCTGCCCCAGGTGGACCCGTTGGGTGCCGACCGGCTGACCGACGTCGATGCGTTGGGTTCCGGTCGGCTGCCCGAGGCGGATCCTCTGGCCGGCCGGCGGGCGGAGGCCGATCCGTTCGGCGGGGACCGTGAGCCGCGCCGGGCCGCCACGCGGGACGGGATCGGTGGTGACGACGCCGACCGGTTGACCGGGGGAGTCGCTCCGCTGGGTGGTGCGGTGTCGTCGAGGGGTGGCCGCAACGGCGCCGCCGACCACGGGCTGGCCGCCGAGCGGGGTGCCCCGGTCGAGGCGGTGCCCGGCGCCGACCATGATCCGGGTGTCGATCCGGGGCGATCGGCCGGGCTCACCGCGTACCCGATCATCCAGCCGACGCGCAGCGGCCCGGCGGGGCCCGACGGTGGCCAGCCGGCGACCGCTCCCGCGCATCCGCTCGACCAGCCGACCGGGCCGATGCCGGCAGTCGTGCCCCGGCTCGACGGACCGCCCCCGGCCGACCCGGAGCTGATTCGTCCGGCGGGGGACGGGGTCTACCGCACCCGGCGGCCGGCCCTGGCGGTGATCTACGCGGTACTGGTGCTGATCTTCGAGATTCCCGCGCTGCGGGTGCTGCTCGGCGGGGCGGTCGGCGATCCGGTGTCGCCGGCGCACGTCCTGTCCGGCACGTTCCTGGTGTGCGGCCTGCCGATCTTCGCCGCCGGTCTCTACGGCCTGGGCACCGGCGCGGTGTCGCTGACCGAGCCGGGGCGGGTGTGGCTGCGACCGCCGACCGCGTACCTCACCGTGGCGCTGGCGCTCTTCCTGGCTGCCGCCCTCGCGGTGGGCTGACCTGGCTGATCGGTTAGGAAGGGCCCCTTTACCTACGTAAAGCGATAAGAAGGGGCCCTTCCTTACACCCTGTGAGTCGGTGGGCCGGCGGGGGCGTACACTGGGCGACTGGCGACCGCCTCAGGCGGTCGACCTCGCGCGTCCTCCCCACGGTCTTCCCGTGGGGCGACGGTCCCCTGGTCCCGACCCCGGTCGGGCCCACCATGGCCGGCGACCAGGCGCCAGGCGCCCGGCCGCCGGCCGGGCGAGACAACCAGGGATCGTGAAACGGAGCCCCACCATGGCCGTAGTGACCATGCGTCAGCTGCTGGAGAGCGGTGTCCACTTCGGGCACCAGACCCGGCGCTGGAACCCGAAGATGAAGCGCTTCATCATGACGGAGCGCAACGGCATCTACATCATCGACCTGCGCCAGACCCTCGACTACATCGAGAAGGCCTACGACTTCGTCCGGGGCACCGTCGCCGAGGGTGGCTCCATCCTCTTCGTCGGCACCAAGAAGCAGGCCCAGGAGGCCATCGCCGAGCAGGCGACCCGGGTCGGCCAGCCGTACGTCAACCACCGCTGGCTCGGCGGCATGCTGACCAACTTCCAGACGGTGTACAAGCGGCTCCAGCGGATGAAGGAGCTTGAGGCGCTGGGTGACCTGAGCGGCACCGCTGCCGGTTACACCAAGAAGGAGACGCTCCAGCTCTCCCGCGAGAAGACCAAGCTGTCCCGCACCCTGGGTGGTCTGCGGGACATGCAGAAGCTGCCGGCCGCGATCTGGGTGGTCGACACCAAGAAGGAGCACATCGCTGTCGACGAGGCGCGCAAGCTGCGCATCCCGGTGATCGCGGTGCTCGACACCAACTGCGACCCGGACGAGGTCGACTTCCCGATCCCGGGTAACGACGACGCGATCCGTTCGGCCGAGCTGCTGACCAAGATCGTCGCCTCGGCCGTGGCCGACGGCCTGATCGCCCGTTCCGGCCGTCGCCGGGGCGCCGACGAGAAGCCCGAGCCGGGTGTCGTCGCCGCCGACGAGCCGATGGCCGAGTGGGAGCGCGAGCTGCTCGAGGAGCCGAAGAAGTCGGACGAGCCGGCGAAGGCCGAGGAGCCGGCGAAGGCCGAGGAGCCGGCGGCCGCCTCGGCGGAGTGACCGCACCGGTCCGGTCCGCTGGTCGCAGTCGCGGCCGGCGGGCCGGACCAGGTTCGCCGGATCCTCCCACCGGTGTCCGGGCCGGCCCGGTCCCTCCCGGTCCGGGTGTCCGGGGTGCACCGTCGGCGGTTCCGGGGTAATCCGGACCGGCTCCGGGTAAGTCCCGGGTGGTATGTACGGGACTCCGGGGTAATCCGCACAAGACCATCCCACCGCAGCCTCAACGATCGAAGAGAGAGCCATGTCCCAATTCACCGCCGCGGACGTCAAGAAGCTCCGCGACCTCACCGGCGCCGGCATGATGGACTGCAAGAAGGCGTTGACCGAGGCCGAGGGCGACTTCGACAAGGCCGTCGAGATCCTGCGCGTCAAGGGTGCCAAGGATGTCGGCAAGCGGGCTGGTCGGACCGCCGCCAACGGCCTGATCGCGCACTCCGGCAAGGCGCTGCTCGAACTCAACTGTGAGACCGACTTCGTCGCCAAGACCGACGCCTTCATCGCGCTGGCCCAGCAGTTGGTCGAGCACGGCGTGGCCGCCGACGTGTCGAACGCCGAGGAGCTGCTCGCCTCGACGCTGGACGGCAAGACCGTGGCCGACCTGGTGCAGGAGCAGTCCGCCAAGATCGGCGAGAAGCTGGTGCTGAACCGCTTCGCGAAGCTCGACGGCACCACGGCCGTCTACCTGCACCGCAAGAGCCAGGACCTGCCCCCGGCGGTCGGCGTGCTGGTCGAGTACACCGGCAAGGCCGACGAGGCCGGCGACTCGGACGCCCGCGCCGTCGCCATGCAGATCGCCGCGATGCGGCCGAAGTACCTCACCCGGGACGAGGTGCCGGCCGAGGTCGTCGAGTCGGAGCGGCGGATCGCCGAGCAGACCGCCCGCGAGGAGAACAAGCCCGAGGCCGCGCTGCCGAAGATCGTCGAGGGCCGGGTGAACGCCTTCTTCAAGGACTACGTCCTGATCGAGCAGGCGTCGGTTGCCGACAACAAGAAGACCGTCAAGCAGGTGCTGGCCGAGGCCGGCATCGAGGTGACCCGTTTCGTCCGGTTCGAGGTCGGCCAGGCCTGATCCGGTACGCCGGTCGCCTTACGCGGACCGGCCGGGTGCAACGAAATCGACGAGGAGGCCGCTGGTGTACGTGACAGGCACCGCGGCCTCCTCGTCACATAGGGTCGGCAGCGGCAGGTTCGCAGGACGCGGCGCGTCGGACGTGGCCGCGACGGAAAGGCGGGGCGGATGACGCAGGTTGTGAGTGACCGGAGCCTGGCGGAGGAAGACCCCACGGCGCCGCCGCCCGGACGGTCCCGCCGGGTTGTGCTGAAGCTCTCCGGTGAGGTGTTCGGGGGCGGGGCGATCGGCGTCGACCCGGACGTCGTACAGGCCATCGCCCGGCAGATCGCCACCGTGGTCCGCCGCGGCGTGCAGGTCTCCGTCGTAGTGGGCGGGGGCAACTTCTTCCGGGGTGCGGAGTTGCAGAAGCGGGGCATGGACCGGGCCCGGGCGGACTACATGGGCATGCTCGGCACCGTGATGAACTGCCTCGCCCTCCAGGACTTCCTGGAGAAGGAGGGCATCGAGACGCGCGTACAGAGCGCGATCACCATGGCCCAGGTCGCCGAGCCGTACATCCCGCTGCGGGCGATCCGGCACCTGGAGAAGAGCCGGGTGGTGATCTTCGGCGCCGGTGCCGGCATGCCGTACTTCTCCACCGACACGGTGGCCGCGCAGCGGGCGCTGGAGATTCACGCCGACGTGGTGCTGATGAGCAAGAACGGCGTGGACGGCGTCTACTCGGCCGACCCGCGTACCGATCCCGACGCCAGCAAGTTCGACTCGATCACCTTCTCCGAGGTGCTGCGTCGCGGCCTGCGGGTCGCCGATGCCGCCGCGTTCAGCCTCTGCATGGAGAACGGCCTGCCGATGCTGGTCTTCGGCGCCGAGGGGGACGACACCATCATCCGGGCCGTGGGCGGCGAGCGGATCGGTACCTTGATCACCGCCTGAGTGGCCGTTGGACCTACAGCAGAGCCCACAACAACGCAGAGAAGGAGGCGAGGGGACAGGTGATCGACGACACCCTCCTCGAGGCCGAGGAAAAGATGGAGCGGGCGATCGAGCACGCCAAGGAGGAGTTCGGGGCCATTCGTACCGGCCGCGCCACTCCGGCCATGTTCTCCAAGGTCATCATTGACTACTACGGCACCCCCACGCCGCTGACCCAGATGGCCTCCGTCGGTATCCCCGAGCCGCGGATGGCCCTCATCAAGCCGTACGACGCGTCGCAGCTCGCCGCGATGGAGAAGGCGATCCGCGACTCCGACCTCGGTGTCAACCCGAACAACGAGGGCAACCAGCTCCGGATCCTGCTCCCGCAGATGACGGAGGAGCGCCGCCGGGACATGATCAAGGTGGTCCGGCAGAAGGGCGAGGAGGCCAAGGTGGCCGTCCGTAACGTCCGGCGCCGGGGCAAGGAGGAGCTGGACCGGATCGTCAAGGACGGCGAGGCCGGCGAGGACGACGGCCGCCGCGCCGAGAAGGAACTCGACGATCTGACCCAGAAGTACGTGGCGCACATCGACGAGCTGGTCAAGCACAAGGAAGCCGAGCTTCTCGAGGTCTAGCGGCTCCCGCGGCCGGGCGGGTCGGACCGCCGGGGTCCCCGACGTGGGGCGCCGGGCAGATCGGTCCCCGCCCGGTGGCGCGCGGTGCAGTAGGCTCGGCGGGATTCCGGGTGACGGCGGGGTGAAGTCACGGAATCCGTCCCGCCAACGGCGGGTGAGGCCCGCTGCCCGGGCTGAGCCCCGCAGCCGGCGGGAAAACCAGAAGGACAATCAGTCGCCTAGGGGTTGATCTTGATCGTGCGTTTTGTGGCGAGCCTCGTAGTACGCCCGATCGAGGTCTGATGTCCCATCTCGACCCTTACCGCAGCGCTGAGCCCCGCAGTTGGGACCGTCCGACCGCGCCCACCGGCCTGCCCTGGCCGGCCGAGCGGTCCGCCCCGGCTGCCCCCGACTACCCGCCGGACCTGCGCAACGGCCATCCGCACGAGCCGGGGGAGGTGCCCGGTCCGGCGTACCCGACCGGCGAGCACACCGGCTATCCGGCGGCGCCCGGCTATCCGGGGGGCGGTTACGGCGCCGACCTGACCGACCCGCCGCCCCGTCCCGGGGGTGGATACCACCCCGACCCGTTCGCCGACCCGGCTACCCGTACCGGTGACGGTTCCGGCACCGACCCCCTGGGTGAGCCGGCCGGCGGGCCGGGTGGCACGCCGCCGGCCGACCCGCTGACGGAGCCGCCCCGGTCGTCGCGGGGCAGGCGCCGGGCCGGTCGCCGCCGGGCCGGTCGCCCGCACCAGCCGTCGGTACCCGCCGGTACCCCACCGGAGGCGGACGCCGTGCCGGCCGCCGGCAGCCAGAGCCGGGCCGGGCGTAACCTGCCCGCCGCGATCGGGGTGGGCGTCACGCTCGCCGCCGCCGTCCTGGTGCCCCTGTTCCTCTTCCCTCCCGCCTTCCTGGCGGTGGTGGCCGTGGCGGTCGCCGTCGGTAGCTGGGAGATGGCCCGGGCGGTCCGCCGGGCCGACGCCAACCCGCCGCTGGTACCGCTGCTCGCCGGTGGTGTGCTGATGGTCGGTCTGGCCTGGTGGGCCGGCCCCGACGCGCTCAGTCTCGGCCTGCTGGTCACCGTGCTGGCCGCGATGGTCTGGCGGCTCGCCGACGGTCCGGCCGGCTACCAGCGTGACCTGACCGCCACCGCGCTGATCACCGTGTATGTCCCCTTCCTCGGGGGGTTCGCGGCCCTGCTCGCCGCACCGGACGACGGGCGCCTGCGGGTGCTGGTGACCCTCGCGGCTGTGGTGCTCTCCGACACCGGCGGGTACGCGGCCGGGGTCTCGTTCGGTCGGCATCCGATGGCGCCGTCGGTCAGCCCGAAGAAGTCCTGGGAGGGCTTCGCCGGCTCGGTGCTGGCCGCCGCACTGGGCGGTGCCCTGCTGCTCTGGTCCTGTTTCGATGTCGCTCCCTGGTGGGGGGCGCTGTTCGGGCTGGCGGTCTCCGGTGCCGCGGTGCTCGGCGATCTCGGCGAGTCGATGATCAAGCGGGACCTCGGCGTCAAGGACATGAGCAACCTGCTGCCCGGCCACGGCGGCCTGATGGACCGCCTCGACTCGATCCTGTTCGCGGCTCCCACGGCGTACCTGCTGCTGACCGTGCTGGTCCCGGTGGTCTGAGTCGTGCGTCACGGCCGGACGCCGCCGTCCAGAGGTTCAGGTCCGGAACGGCACCTCCGGTCAGTCATCCGCGCCGGTCGGCGTGGGAGACTGGACGGGCCATGACGAGCCTGCCTTTGATCCCCAGCAGTCCGGATGCCCCTGCCGCGCGCCGCGCCTCGATGCCGCCCCGGCACCTCGCCGACCTCGACCTGCCCGGTCGTCAGGCCCTGGTCACCGGGTTGGGTGAGCCGGCCTTCCGGGCCCGGCAGGTGTCGAACCACTACTTCGGGCGGCTGGTCCGCGATCCGGCAGCGATGACCGACCTGCCGGCCGCCACCCGGGACCGGCTCGCCGCGGAGTTGCTGCCCACCCTGCTCACCCCGGTACGCGAGCTGGCCTGCGACGACGGTGCCACCCGCAAGGCTCTCTGGCGGCTGCACGACGGCTCGCTGGTGGAGAGCGTCCTGATGGGCTACCCGGACCGGGTCACGGTCTGCATCTCCAGCCAGGCCGGTTGCGGCATGGCCTGCCCCTTCTGCGCCACCGGTCAGGCCGGCCTGACCCGTAACCTTTCCACCGCAGAGATCGTGGACCAGGCGGTCTACCTCGCCGGGGTGGCCGCCTCCGGCGCGGTGGCCGGTTCGCCGCCGCGCCTGTCCCATGTCGTGTTCATGGGCATGGGCGAGCCGCTGGCCAACTACTCGCGGGTCGTCGCGGCGGTACGCCGGCTCTGCGCTCCCGCACCCGAGGGACTGGGCCTGTCGCAGCGGCACATCACCGTGTCCACCGTCGGCCTGGTGCCGGCGATCCGCAGGCTGGCCAGCGAAGACCTCTCGGTGACCCTTGCGTTGTCGCTGCACGCGCCCGATGATGAGCTACGCGACGAACTTGTCCCGGTCAACCAGCGCTGGAAGGTCGCGGAGGTGCTGGATGCGGCGTGGGACTACGCGGCCCGCACGGGCCGTCGGGTGTCGATCGAGTACGCCATGATCAGGGATGTGAACGACCAACCGTGGCGCGCCGACCTGCTGGGTCGGTTGCTGGCCAACCGGCTGGCCCACGTGAATCTCATCCCGCTCAACCCGACCCCGGGCAGCCGGTGGGACGCCAGTCCGAAACCGGTCGAGCGGGAGTTCGTCCGCCGGTTGCGGGATGCCGGTGTCTCCACCACCGTGCGGGACACCCGGGGCCGGGAGATCGACGGTGCCTGCGGCCAGTTGGCCGCTGCCGCGGACGAAAGCGGGACGGCGTCGAGTGAGGCTACGGCGTGACGTGGCGTAGCGAACGAAACCAGGAGACATAGTGGCGAGTCAGGGTCAGCGTTTCCGGCGCAAGGCGCTCCGCCGGGGCTACAAGGTCGACGAGGTGGACGCCTTCCTGGACCGGGTCGAGGCCACACTCGCCGGTGAGCCGGTGGGCCCGCCGGTCGCCTCCCAGGAGGTCCATGACGTCGTCTTCCGGGTGCGATTCAACGGCTACGACGAGTGGCAGGTCGACCTGCACCTCGACCGGGTCGAGCGACAGCTCGCCGAGCTGGAGGAGCGGGGTGGCGCGGCGCGGGGCCCGGAACCCCGGATGCCGGAGCGGATGGGGCCCGGGGAGCGGATGGGTCCGCCGATGCGGGAGGAACGGGGCATGGCCCCGGCCCCGCCCCGCCCGATGCCCGCGCAGGCCGGTGGGCCCCAGCCGGACCGGTACGACGCCCGGTACGACGAGCCGACCGGTACGTTCTCCGGTGGATTCGATGGTCCTCCGCCGCGTGGTGGTTTCGATGGTCCGCCCCCCGGTGGGTTTGACGGCCCGCCGCCACGTCGTGGTTTCGATGGTCCGCCCCCGCCCGGTTTCGACGGTCCGCCCCAGCGTGGTGGTTTCGACGGTCCGCCGCCGCCCGGTGGGTTCGATGCTCCACCGCAGCGTCGGGGTTTCGACGGTCCGCCTCCTGGTGGTTTCGACGGTCCGCCTCCTGGTGGTTTCGACGGTCCGCCTCCTGGTGGTTTCGACGGTCCGCCTCCTGGTGGTTTCGACGGTCCGCCTCCTGGTGGTTTCGACGGTCCGCCTCCTGGTGGTTTCGACGGTCCGCCTCCTGGTGGTTTCGACGGTCCTCCCCAGCGTCGCGGTTTCGACGGCCCGCCCCCGCCCGGTGGTTTCGACGGTCCGCCGCCACGTCGTGGCTACGATGGTCCGCCGCCGGGTGGTTTCGACGGTCCGCCGCCGCCCGGTGGGTTTGACGGTCCTCCCCAGCGTGGTGGGTTCGATGGCCCGCCGCCGGGTGGTTTCGACGGCCCGCCGTCCGGTGGGTTCGACGGTCCGCCCCAGCGTGGCGGCTTCGACGGCCCGTCCCGCGGGCCCGGCCTGCCGCCCGGCCCGCCGCCGCCCGGGCGCCCGGGTCCGGGTTTCGGGCCGGAGGACCGGTTCGACGGCTTCGTGGCGGGTCGCCACGGCCGGGCCGACATGACCGCCGAGATCCGGATGCCGGAGCGCGAGCTGCGCGACCCCCGTGGGCGTGGCCCGTCGGCGCCCCCGCCCGCTGGTCCGCCGGTCGGCGGTCCGCCGCCGGTGGCCGGCCCTCCGGCGGGTGGCCCCCCGATGGCCGGGCCGCCCGGCAGTGACCTTCACCGGGTGGACCAGATCCGGCGCACCTTCCAGGTACGCCGCTTCGGCAGCGGGTACGACCCGGACCAGGTGGATCAGCTCTTCGAGCGGCTCCTCGCCGGAATGGCCGGCCGTGGGCCGATGCCGGTGAACCCGCAGGAGTTGGACAGCCTGCGGTTCGGGCTGGTGCCGGGCGGCTACTTCGAGGCCGAGGTGGATGCCGCCCTCAAGGAGGTACAGGACATCCTGCTGGGCCGTTGACGTGCAACGGCGAGGGCCCGCCCCGGTACCGGGGCGGGCCCTCGCCGTGCTGTCTCACCTCACCCGTGTGTTACGGGGAACGTGTCGGGGTGCCGGGGTGGATCAGGAACGCAGACCGTTGCGGCGCAGCACCACGTCGCCGATGACGATGGACAGCAGGATCACCGCACCGGCGATCAGCCAGATGTCCTCGACCCTGCCCTCGTGGTTGCCGCAGATCATCGCCAGCAGGGCCAGCGCGGTGACGACCGCCCCGATCTGACCCGCCTTGCGGTGCCCCGGCTTGCGCTGGTCTGGCGACGTTACCGGCTCGCTTCCTGCCACTGTCGGTCCTTCCCTCTTGACGTGGATCTGAGGAGTAGTCTGGCACGCCCCCTGGCCGGCCCGGCGCAGGGTCCGACCGCTTGGGTCCCGGTCACCCCGGCGGGGATGGCCGGCGGTGTTGAGTACGCCCGTCGCGGGCAGGTGCCCGGAGCGGCTCCGGTAGCGTCGTGGCGTACATCTGATTGCCTTCTCTAGGGGGACAGTGCGGTGCGAGTGACCGGTACGGGGCATGCCAGCATGCGGATCGACACGGCCGCGGGCAGCATCCTCTGCGACCCGTGGGTCAATCCCGCCTATTTCGCCTCGTGGTTCCCGTTTCCGGACAACTCACAGCTCGACTGGGAGTCGCTCGGTCAGGTCGACTACCTCTACGTCTCCCACCTGCACCGGGACCACTTCGACGCGGCGCACCTGAGGGATTTCGTGTCGAAGTCGGCCACCGTGCTGCTGCCCGAGTTCCCCACCTCCGAGATGGAGGACGAGCTACGTGAACTCGGCTTCACGAAGTTCCTCCGGGCGCCCAACGAGCAGGTCGTCGAGCTGGACGGCGGTCTGAAGATCATGATCCAGGCGTTGACCAGCCCGACCGACGGCCCGATCGGCGACTCGTCGCTGTGGGTGGAGTACGACGGGGTCCGGCTGCTCAACCAGAACGACGCCCGCCCGACCGACCTGACCGTCTTCGCCGAGCTGGGGCACGTGCACGCGCACTTCCTCCAGTTCTCCGGTGCGATCTGGTACCCGATGGTCTACGAGCTGCCGGCGGCGGCGAAGACCGCGTTCGGCAAGCAGAAACGGGAGCGGCAGTTCGACCGGACCTGGCGCTACATCGACGACCTGAAGGCGTCGCACGTCTTCCCGATCGCCGGTCCGCCCTGCTTCCTGGACGACGCGTTGTGGCAGTTCAACGATATTCACGGCGACGAGGGGAACATCTTCCCCGACCAGTCGGTCTTCCTCGCCGAGTACGCCAAGGTCGGCGGGAACAACGGCGTGGTCCTGCTGCCGGGCAGCGTCGCCGAGGTCAGCACGGAGGGCTGCACCACCACCCACCCGGAGCCGGTGGAGGAGTTCTTCGCCAACAAGGTCGCGCACCTGGAGCAGATGCGGGAGCGCAAGCGCCCGATCATCGAGGCGGAGAAGGCGTCCTGGCGGCATCCCGAGATCGACGTGCTCAAGGAGATGAAGCGGCGGATCGAGCCGTTGCTGGAGGAGTCGGTCTACCTGGCCAAGGGGGTGGGCGGCCCGGTCCGTTTCGACCTGGTCGGCTACGACGGCGAGTCGGTCGAATCCATTGTGGTCGACTTCCCCGAGCAGCAGGTCCGGCCGTACGCCGACGAGAAGGTCCGGTACCGGTTCCGCACCGAGCGCGCCCTGATCGAGCACCTGCTGCACATCGACGAGGTGGACTGGGTCAACTCGCTCTTCCTCTCCTGCCGCTTCTCGGCGGCCCGGATCGGGCAGTACAACGAGTTCGTCTACGCCTTCTTCAAGTGCCTCTCCCGCGAGCGCATGCAGTACGCCGAGGGCTGGTACGACGAGCACGAACGCAACGTCGATGCCGAGGACATCACCATCGGTGACTGGGTGGTGCAGCGGCGCTGCCCGCACCTGAAGGCGGATCTCAGCCGGTTCGGCATCGTGGAGGGCAACCAGCTCACCTGCCAGTTGCACGGCTGGAAGTTCGACCTGGCCAGTGGACGCTGCCTGACCAGCGTCGGTCATCCGATCCGGGCACACCGCGCCGACGCCCCGGTCACCGCTGACTGACCCCGTCGATCATGGAGTTGTGGTGCCCCGCAGAAGCCGCTTTTCGCCTCAACTGCCCCACCACAACTCCATGATCGACAAGGGCTAGCGGCGGCCGAGGTCGGCGAGGATACGGCGGGCCGCGTTGTGCCCGGCCGCCCCGATCACGCTGCCGGCCGGGTGGCACCCGGCGCTGCCGGCGTACACCCCGTCGATCCCGGTGGCGTACGGCATCCGGTCGGTGAACGACACGGTGTTGTCCACGTGGTGGATGTGGCCGCCGGTGATACCGAAGTGCGCCTCGATCCCGGGCGGAGGCAGCGGCACCGCGTCGGCGATCAGGTCCCCGGTGCCCGGGGCGTACCGCTCGCAGATGGCCACCAGCTTCGCCACGTAACCGGGGAGCGCCTCGTCCCAGGTGGTGCCGGTCGGGGCGTACGGCACGGACTGCACGAAGAGCGCCGACGAGTGGTGCCCGGCGTCGTCGCTCAGCGACGGGTCGACCGTGGTGTGCAGGTACCACTCGATGGTCGGCTCCTCGGGTAGCCGCCCGGCCTGCACGTCCGCCCACATGTCGCGCAGCGCGGCCATCGGTGCCGTGCCGTCCCCGCCGACCAGGGAGGCCGAGCCGGGCAGCAGGTGGATGGTCGAGCCGAACGGGCTCGGCGCGTCGTCGGGCAGGCAGCGGAACCGGGGCAGCCCGGTCAGCGCCAGGTTGAGCTTGAGCGTGGTGCCGGGCCGGCGGACCGCCGCCATCCGCTCGCCCAGTGGTGCCGGCAGCGCGCCGTCGGGCAGCAGGTCGATCAGCCGGTACGGGTCACAGGCGCCGAGCACCACGGAGGCCGCCACCGCCCGGCCGTCGGCGAGGACCACCCCGCTGGCCGCGCCGCCGTCGAGCTGGACGGCACGGACCGGCGTACCGGTCAGGATGGTCGCCCCGGCGGCACGGGCGGCCTGCGCGAAGGTCCGGGAGACGGTGCCCATGCCCCCTTCGGCGATCATCCAGGTGCCGTCCGCGCCGGGCAGCCGGCACATGTTGTGCACCAGGAAGTTGTGCCCGGTGCCGGGGTCGTCCGGGCCGGCGTTCAGCCCGGAGAGGCCGTCGGTGACCGCGTACATGGAGACCAGCAGTTCGGAGCGGAAGTCGAAGCGGGCCAGGTGGTCGGCGACCGAGCCGCGTACCAGGTTGACGAAGACCTCCCGTAGCGCCGGCCGGACGTACCGCTCGGCGGTCTCCTCGACCGGCAGTGGCCCGGCGAGCCAGGCCGGGGCGAGGTCGTCGCGCAACGCCGCCAGCTCGGCCTGCATGGCGTCGTCGGCGGCCACGTCGGCGGGGGAGAAGAACTCGGTGAGCTGCTGCCGGGTGGCCGCCCGGTCGCTTCCCACCAGCAGGTACGGCGAGCCGGCGCCGCCCGGGGTGGGTAGGAAGTAGTGCGGGTCGCGGCGCAGCACCGGGATCGTCACGTCCAGCGTGGCGAGCAGTTCGGGTGGCATCAGCCCGAGCAGGTAGGAGCCGGTGGAGTGGCGCAGTCCGGGGACCTTCGGGAACGGCTGTTCGGTGCGGGTGGCGCCGCCGATCGTGTCGGCGGCCTCCAGCACCAGCACGTCCAGCCCGGCTCTGGCCAGCAGGACGGCGGAGACCAGGCCGTTGTGCCCGGCTCCGATGATCACGACATCGGCCCGGGCCGGTAGCTCAGCGTTCATGGCGGGCGAGCCTAGTCGCCGGAGCCTGCCTGCGGCAGTCCCTGGGTGGAACTCCCCAGTTCGTCCAGGAAGATGGCCAACTCGGTCTCGAAGAGCGCCTCCGGCTCGGTGACCGCCCAGGTCACCTGCCGGAACACCTCCATCGCGACCAGGCCGTAGAGCCGGGTCCAGCCGGAGAGGAAGGTGTACGCCACCTCGATGGGTATCTCGCCGTGGCTGAGCCGCAGCGGTTCCAGCCGGTCGCCGAGGTGCTGGCGGATCATCTCGGGCGGCGGGGCGCGGAACGGGGTGCGGTGCCACAGGTCCAGGAAGGGCTGGATGAAGACCGCGCCGAACCGGGCTCCCGGGTGATCGGCGTCGGTGCAGCCGGCGACGAACGCGTCCAGCCCTGGCGTCGGGGCGCCGAAGATCAGGCCGAACTCGGTCGGGTGGGTCACCGACCAGCCCCGGAAGGCCCGGGCCATCGCGATGAGTTGCCCGACCGGGTCGTCCCCGGCGCTGTCCCGGGCGGCTTCGATGGTGCTGCGCAGTTCGTCGTAGAGGTCGCCGGCCAGCGCCGCGACCAGCGCCTCCAGGCTGGGGAAGTAGCGGTAGATGGCGGGCGCGGTCATGCCCATGTCCCGGGCGATGGCCCGCAGGGAGACGGCGTCCGGCCCGCCGGTCACGAGCAGCCGGCGGGCGCCGTCCTTGATCTCGGTGACGGTCGCCGTGCGCAGCCGCTCCCGCCGGGTTGGTGCGGTCATCGACGGCCTCCCTTGACGGGCGCGACGGAGGTGTGATCCGACGCGCCTTGACGGAAGCGAACACCGTTGCGATAGTTAACGGCGTTCACTCAGATTATCTATGGTTACAGCTTACGGCTTGGGGGACGCAATGTTCGACTGGTGGGGGCGCGCCGTGGTCCGGCTACGCCACGCGGCGCTCGGCGCCGCGCTGCTGCTGGTGGCGGTCGGCGCCACCTGGGGAGCGGGGGTGTTCGGGCTGCTCACCGGCGGCGGCTTCGACGACCCGGCGAGCGAGTCCAGCCGCGCCGCCGAGCGGATCACCGAGACGCTGGGCCGGCAGGGCGCCGACGTGATCGTGCTCTGGTTCAGCGACACCCACACCGCCGACCAGCCGGCCTTCCGCGACCCGGTCGCCAGCACCCTCACCGGGCTGCGCAGCCGCCCCGAGGTGGCCAGCGTGACCAGCTGGTACGACACCCCGTCGCCGGCCCTGCTGTCCAGCGACCGCCGGGCCACCTACGTGCTGATCCGGCTGACCGCCTCCGACGAGGACGCGCAGACCGAGGCGTACGAGGCGCTGCGGCCCGCGCTCGACGCCCCCGGGGTACGCACCCAGGTCGGCGGCACGGTGCCGTTCCTGCACGACGCCAACACCCAGACCAGCGAGGACGTCACCCGGGCCGAGCTGCTCTCCATGCCGGTACTGCTGGTCCTGCTCATCCTGATCTTCGGCGGCCTGGTCGCGGCGGCCACCCCGCTGCTCATCGGCGGTCTCGCCATCCTCGGCGCGTTCATCGCGGTCCGGCTGCTGAACATGGTCACCGAGGTCTCCGTCTTCGCGATCAACGTGATCACGCTGATCGGCCTGGGCATGGCCATCGACTACGCGCTCTTCGTGGTCAGCCGGTTCCGCGAGGAGTTGTCCGCCGGCCACGACACCCCCACCGCGATCGCCCGGACCATGGCCACCGCCGGCCGGACCGTCCTCGTCTCCGGGCTCACCATCACGGTCGCCATGGCCAGCCTGCTGATCTTCCCGCAGGCGTTCCTCCGCTCGATGGGACTGGGCGGGATGGCCGCCGTGCTGGTCGCCATGCTCGCCTCGCTGACCGTACTCCCCGCCCTGCTCGTCGTGCTCGGCCCCCGGATCAACGCGCTGCGGGTACCCCTGCCGTGGCGGCGTGGCGGGAAGGCCGCCGGGCCGGTCCCGACGCTGACCGGCGGCGGCTGGGCCTGGATCGCCCGGGTGGTCATGCGCCGCCCGGCGCTCTTCGCGGTCGGGGTGGTCGTGGTGCTGCTCGGGCTGGCCGCGCCGTCGCTGCGGATGGAGTTCGGCGGCTTCGACGAGCGGGTCCTGCCGGCCGACGCCCCGGCCCGGGTGGTCTCCGAGCGGATCCGCGCCGAGTTCCCGGGCGGCACCGTCGCACCGATCGACGTCCTGCTCACCGGGGTACCCGCCGAGCAGGCCGGACAGTTCGCCCAGCGGGTCGCCGGGGTGCCCGGCGTGACCGGCGCGCAGCCGGTGGCCAACCGGGGGGACGCCACCCTGCTCTCGGTGACCTACACCGGCGAACCGACCGGGGACGTCGCCCAGCGCGTGGTCCGCGAACTCCGTGACCTGCCCGCCCCGGAGGGCGGCGAGGTGCTCGTCGGCGGCCGGCCGGCCGCCGACCGGGACCTGCTGGACAGCCTCAGCTCCCGGCTGCCCTGGATGGCCCTGATCATGGCGGCGGCCACCCTGGTGCTGCTCTTCCTCGCCTTCGGCTCGGTGGTGCTGCCGGTCAAGGCGGTGCTGATGAACCTGGTCTCCATCGGGGCGTCCTTCGGTGTGGTGGTCTGGATCTTCCAGGACGGGCACCTCGCCGACCTGCTCGGCTTCACCCCGACCGGCTTCATCGAGCCGAGCAACCCGATCCTGATGCTCGCGGTCCTCTTCGGCCTCGCCACCGACTACGAGGTGTTCCTGCTCTCCCGGGTCCGCGAGGAGTGGGACCGCAGCGGGGACAACACGACGGCCGTGGCCACCGGCCTGCAGCAGACCGGCCGGATCATCACCGCCGCCGCGCTGCTGCTGGTCGTGGTGGTCGCCGGCTTCGCCACCGGCGGCATGGCGTACATCAAGCTGATCGGCATCGGCATGATCGTGGCGATCGTGGTGGACGCCACCCTGGTCCGGGCGCTGCTGGTGCCGGCCACCATGCGGCTGCTGGGCCGGTGGAACTGGTGGGCGCCGGGGCCGCTCGGCCGGGTCTACCAGCGGTACGGCATCCGGGAGTCGGCCCACCCGGCGCCGGCCGGGGAGGAACCGGCGTCGACGGGGGCCGGTCCGGCAACGGCCGGTGACGCGGCCAGTCGTCACCACGCGTTCACCAGATAGTTGCGAACGTCGATGCCTCGGCGGTCTACTGTCGCTGGGGCATCGACACATCTGGAGGTAACCGTGGAGCGTCGTACCGTCCTGCGCGCCGCCGTCCTCGGCGCCGGCACCGCCGCCTTCTCCGGAGCGCTCTGGCAGCAGGCGTTCGCCGGGGTCGCCCAACCCGGGCCGGGCCCGTACGGCGCCCTGCTGCCCGCCGACGCCAACGGCATCCAGCTACCCGCCGGTTTCACCAGCCGGGTGATCGCCCGCTCCGGGCAGCGGGTACCCGGAACCACCCACCTCTGGCACCCCGCCCCCGACGGGGGCGCCTGTTTCCCGTCCGGCAGCGGCTGGATCTACGTGTCGAACTCGGAGATCCCGCTGCTCGGCGGCGCCTCGGCGGTCCGGTTCCACGCCGACGGGTCGATCGCGTCGGCGTACCGGATCCTGTCCGGCACCAACGTCAACTGCGCGGGCGGCGCCACCCCGTGGGGCACCTGGCTCTCCTGCGAGGAGGTACCCCTCGGCCGGGTCTTCGAGACCTGGCCGGAGGGCGGGCGCGCGGCCGAGGAGCGGACCCGGATGGGACGGTTCACCCACGAGGCCGCCGCCTGCGACCCGGAACGGCGGGTGATCTACCTGACCGAGGACGAGTCCGACGGCTGTTTCTACCGGTTCGTTCCGGACACCTGGGGTGACCTGCGGACCGGCCGGGTGCAGGTGCTCTGCGCCCCGGCCGACCAGGTGGCCGGACCGGTGACCTGGCAGGACATTCCGGACCGGGACGGCTTTCCGGTCGCCACCCGGCACCAGGTCGGCGCGGCGAAGCACTTCGTCGGGGGTGAGGGCTGCTGGTACGCCGACGGCACCTGCTGGTTCACCACCAAGGGCGACAACCGGGTCTGGGCGTACGACGCGGTCAACCAGCGGATCGACCTGGCGTACGACGACTCGCTGGTGCCCGACGGCACCGCGCCGCTGACCGGGGTGGACAACATCACCGGTACCGCCGGGGGAGACCTCTACGTAGCCGAGGACGGCGGCAACATGGAGATCAACATGATCACCCCGGCCGGGGTGGTGGCGCCCTTCCTGCGCATCCTCGGGCAGTCGTCCTCGGAGATCACCGGGCCGGCGTTCTCCCCGGACGGGTCCCGGCTCTACTTCTCCTCCCAGCGCGGCACCTCGGGCGACATCGCCGGTACCGGTGGGATGACCTACGAGGTGACCGGCCCCTTCCGCCGCTGACCCCGTGGTACGCCTGGCGATCGGCGAGGCGTGCACCCGTCCCGTTGACCACGAGGTGGACGGCGGGGCATCAGCGGGCGGCCCGCCAGCGGCTCAGCGCCAGGGTGGCCGAGTAGCCGGCCAGCACGATGACGTGGAACAGATAGAGCCAGAGCAGCACGGCCACCCCGGCGCCGATCTCGTCGAAGCCGCCGAACGGCACCCCGAGGTCCAGCGGCAGCGAGCAGAACAGTACGAAGCCGTGCAGGAATCCGGAGAGATTGGCGGCGGTGAACGAGCCCACCCCGAGCGCCGACAGCCAGTCCGGTGCGGCCGGTCCGACCACCCGGAACACCCAGAGCAGTACCGGGGTGAGGACCAGCCACACGGCCAGGAAGGAGAGCACCACACCGAGCGCGCCGGTCCAGCCACCCTGCCGGACCAGCCGGGTGGTCAGCGGCAGCGCCATCAGGATCGACAGCAGCAGTGCGGGGGCCGGGGCGAGCAGCGGCAGCAGCAGCAACCGGCCCCGCCAGCCGACCAGGGACTCGTCCGGGTCCGGCGGGGTGGCCACCGAGACGAACGCCCGGCGGAACCCCTCACCGTAGAACGACGCCGGCAGCAGGGCGGCCAGCGCCAGCAGCGGGGTCAGCTCCAACCCGGCGCCGACCAGCGCGGCCACCGCCCGGTCGGCACCGATCGCGCCCGGCAGCGTCTCCACCGCGTACGACGTGAGCCGCCGTACCCGCCCGGCACCCGCCAGCAGCCCGGTCATCCAGATGGCCAGCAGGGCCACCGGCACCACGGCGATCGCCCCGTAGAAGGTGATCGCCGCCGCGTGCAGGGACAGATCCCGACCGCGTACCGGACGGAAGGCAGCCGCCGTCACCCGCCGTAGCCGCCACCCGTCGCTCATCGCGAGTTTATTCCCCGCCGGCACCTCTGCCATTCAATAGGCTTCCCGGCCATGACGGTTTTCTCCACGGAACGGTTGATCCTCCGGGACTGGAGCGGGTCCCGGACGGATCTCGACCGGGTCTACGACATCTACTCCCGGCCGGAGGTGGTCCGGTGGCTCGGTACCGCGCCCGGCCTGCCGCTGACCGACCCGGCCCAGGCCGTCGAGCGGGTGCGGTACTGGCACGCCCGGCACGCCGGCCACGGCGACCGGTACGGCACCTGGGCGATCGAGCGCCGCGACACCGGGCTGGTGGTCGGTAGCCTGCTGCTCAAGCCGCTGCCCGGTCGGGACGAGTCGGTACCCACCACCGACATCGAGGTGGGCTGGCACCTGCACCCCGACTCCTGGGGGCACGGGTACGCCACCGAGGCGGCCCGCGCGGCGGTCACCCGGGAGTTCGCCACCGGTACGCCGCAGATCTGGGCGGTGGTCGCGCCCGGCAACGACGCCTCGATGGCGGTGGCCCGGCGGCTCGGCATGACCCACGTCGGCCGGCGCACCGACTGGTACGGCGGTGAGGAACTGGAGGCGTTCGTCCTGCGGCGCGGCTGAACTGATCGAGGAGGAGCCGGTCGGCGGTGGGGACTGAGGCTCCCGGTGGACGCGGTGCACCGCTGGGGAAGAATGGCCGGGTGACCCTCCCCCGCGAACTCGTACTGCTCGGCTCGACCGGTTCGATCGGTACCCAGGCCATCGACATCGTGCGACGCAACCCGGACCGGTTCCGGGTGGTCGCGCTCGGCGCGGGCGGCGGCAACGTCGAGCTGCTCGCCGCCCAGGCCCTCGAACTGGGGGTCGACGTCGTCGGTGTGGCGAAGGCATCGGCCGCCCAGGACCTGCAACTGGCCTTCTACGCCGAGGCGACCCGGCGCGGGTACGCCACCGGCGACTTCCGGATCCCGAAGATCATCGCCGGCCCGGACGCGATGACCGAGCTGGCCGCGTGGCCGTGCGAGATCGTGCTCAACGGCGTGGTCGGCTCGCTGGGCCTGGCGCCGACCCTGGCGGCGCTGCGCGCCGGTCGTACCCTCGCCCTGGCCAACAAGGAGTCCCTGGTGGCCGGCGGATCCCTGGTCCGGGCCGCGCAGACCCGGCCGGGGCAGATCGTTCCGGTCGACTCCGAGCATTCCGCGCTGGCCCAGTGCCTGCGCGGCGGCTCCCGGGCCGAGGTACGCCGGCTGGTGGTGACCGCCAGCGGCGGACCGTTCCGGGGCCGGCGGCGTGACGAGCTGACCGCCGTCACCCCGGCCCAGGCGCTGGCCCACCCGACCTGGAACATGGGGCCGGTCGTGACGATCAACTCCGCCACCATGGTCAACAAGGCACTGGAGGTGATCGAGGCGCACGAGCTGTTCGACGTGCCGTACGCGGACATCGAGGTGATGGTCCACCCGCAGTCGGTGATCCACTCGATGGTGGAGTTCGTCGACGGATCGACCATCGCCCAGGCCAGCCCGCCGGACATGCGCCTGCCGATCGCGCTCGGTCTGGGCTGGCCGGACCGGGTGCCGGACGCGGCGGCAGCGGTCGACTGGACGACCGCGCACACCTGGGAGTTCCTCCCGCTCGACGACGACGCCTTCCCGGCGGTCCGGCTGGCCAAGGCGGCCGGGGAGACGGGGCGCTGCCGCCCGGCGATCTACAACGCGGCCAACGAGGAGTGCGTGGCGGCCTTCGTGGCCGGCCGGTTGCCCTTCCTCGGCATCGTGGACACCCTCGAACGGGTGCTGGACGCGGCGCCCGACTTCACCGAACCAGGTACCGTCGAGGACGTGCTCGCCGCCGAGTCGTGGGCGCGAACGCACGCCCAGGAGATCATCGCGAGATTGGGGAAGGAAGCCTGATGCTGTACCTGCTCGGGGTGGTGGTCATCGCTCTGGGGATCCTCATCTCGGTGAGCCTGCACGAGGCCGGGCACATGCTGACCGCCAAGCGGTTCGGGATGAAGGTCACCCGTTACTTCGTCGGGTTCGGCCCGACCGTGTTCTCGTTCCGACGGGGGGAGACCGAGTACGGTCTGAAGGCCATCCCGCTCGGTGGCTTCTGCAAGATCGTCGGCATGACGCCGCAGGACGACGATGTCGAGCCGGAGGACCAGCACCGGGCGATGTGGCGGTTCCCGGTCTGGAAGCGGACGATCGTGATGTCCGCCGGTTCGATCACCCACTTCGCCCTCGCGCTGATCGCGATCTGGCTGGCCGCGATGTTCATGGGCCTGCCCAACCCGGAGTACCCCACCACCAACGACGAGGCCCGCCGGGAGCCGGCGGCCATCAACGTGCAGGACTGCGTGGTGGTGGAGAACGTCGCCCGCACCTGCCAGACGGGGGATCCGACCAGCCCGGCCGCCCAGGCCAACCTCCGCGACGGGGATCTGATCACCGCGCTCAACGGCACCCCGATCGACAACTACGGGGACCTGCTCACCACGTTGCGGGCCACCCCGCCGGGCCGGGTCACGGTCGACTACGTCCGGGACGGCGTCCCGGCCAGCGTCGACGTCACCCTCGCCCAGGTGCAGCGCCCGCCGCTGGAGAACGTGGCCGGCCCGGTCGGCCCGGTCGCCGCGTTCGGCGTCGACCTCGACGTGCAGAAGCCGGCGATGGTGACGTACGGGCCGGTCGCCGCGTTCGGCGCCACCGCCGACTACACCGGCCAACTGGCGGTCGGCACCTACGAGGCGATGAAGCGGATCCCGCAGAAGGTCCCCGCGCTCTGGACCGCCATCACCGGCGGCGAGCGCGACAAGGACACCCCGATCAGCGTGGTCGGGGCGAGCCGGCTGGGCGGCGAGGCCCTGGAGGCCGGCGTCTGGCAGATCCTGGTCTTCCTCTTCATCTCGCTGAACTTCTTCGTCGGCATCTTCAACCTGCTGCCGCTGCTGCCGCTCGACGGCGGGCACATTGCCATCGCCTGGTTCGAGCGCGTCCGGTCCTGGATCTTCGCCCGGCTCGGCCGGCCCGATCCGGGCCGGGTCGACTACCTCAAGCTCATGCCCCTCACGTACGCGGTGATCCTGGTCGGCGGTGCGTTCACGCTGCTCACGGTCACTGCGGACGTCGTCAATCCGATAACGCTCTTCTCAAGGTGAGTGCCTGAAGTGACCGCTGTCAGTCTCGGTATGCCCGCCGTACCGCCTCCGCCGCTCGCGCCCCGTCGGGCCAGTCGTCAGATCATGGTCGGTTCGGTGCCGGTCGGTGGTGGTGCGCCGGTGTCGGTGCAGTCGATGACCACGACCCTCACCTCCGATGTCAATGCCACGTTGCAGCAGATCGCCGAGTTGACCGCGGCGGGTTGCCAGATCGTTCGGGTGGCGGTGCCGTCGCAGGATGATGTGGAGGCGTTGCCGGCGATTGCGCGTAAGTCGCAGATCCCGGTGATCGCTGACATCCATTTCCAGCCGAGGTACGTGTTCGCGGCGATCGACGCCGGGTGTGCGGCGGTGCGGGTCAATCCGGGCAACATCCGGCAGTTCGACGACAAGGTCCGGGAGATCGCGAAGGCGGCCGGGGAGGCGGGGGTGCCGATCCGGATCGGTGTCAACGCGGGTTCGTTGGACAAGCGGCTGCTGGCCAAGCACGGCAAGGCGACGGCCGAGGCGCTGGTGGAGTCGGCGCTCTGGGAGTGTTCGCTGTTCGAGGAGCACGGTTTCCGGGACATCAAGATTTCGGTGAAGCACAACGATCCGGTGGTGATGGTCCGGGCGTATCGGCAGTTGGCTGCGCGGTGTGACTATCCGTTGCATCTGGGGGTGACCGAGGCGGGTCCGGCGTTCCAGGGGACGGTCAAGTCGGCGGTGGCGTTTGGTGCGTTGTTGGCCGAGGGGATCGGGGACACGATCCGGGTGTCGTTGTCGGCCCCGCCGGTCGAGGAGATCAAGGTGGGTGCGGCGATTCTGGAGTCGTTGGGCCTGCGTGAGCGTGGCCTGGAGATCGTCTCCTGCCCCTCCTGCGGTCGGGCCCAGGTGGATGTGTACAAGTTGGCCGAGGAGGTCACCGCCGGTCTGGAGGGGTTGCCGGTGCCGTTGCGGGTGGCGGTGATGGGTTGTGTGGTGAACGGGCCGGGTGAGGCCCGGGAGGCTGACCTGGGTGTCGCGTCGGGCAACGGTAAGGGTCAGATCTTCGTACGTGGTCAGGTGATCAAGACGGTGCCCGAGGGGCAGATCGTGGAGACCCTGATCGAGGAGGCACTCCGGCTGGCTGAGGAGATGGGCGCCGAACTGCCCGAGGAACTGCGCGGCCTGGTCGGCGGCGCGACCGTGACGGTGCACTGACCGTCCCCGCAACATGATCGCGGTGGACCGGTCCGCAACCGGTCCACCGCGGTTTCTTTTTCTCGGGGTCGGGCGGATCTCTCGCCGGGTCAGTCGGACTCGGCGAGGATGGCGTACAGCTTGCGACGCGTCTCGTCGAGCACCTGAGCGGCCCGTTCCCGCTGCTCGTCGGTGCCGTTCATCATCACCTGCCGCAGGGCGTTCATCGCCTGGAAGCCGGCGTCCCGGATCTCGTGCCAGCTGTGCACGGTCTGCTCGGCGTACTCGCCCCACGGGGGTGTGGCCGCAGCCCGCTCCGCCTCCTCCCGGCCCGCCTCGGTCAGGGCGAACCGCCGGCGGCCACCACCTGCCGGGTCGGTCACCCCGGTGATGACGCCCTCGTCCTCCAGCAGTTGGAGGGTGGGGTAGATCGAGCCGGGGCTCGGCCGCCACGCCCCGCCGGTGCGGGAGTCGATCTCCTGGATCATCTCGTAACCGTGCATCGGCCGCTCGGTCAGCAGCGCGAGCACCGCGCTGCGGACACCGGCCCGACGGCCCCGACCGCCGCCGCGTCCCCGGCCACCGCCCCAACCACGGGAGCCGCCGGGACCACCGGGCGGGAACGGCGGAATGGGCGGGAAGCCGAAGCCGCGCATCCGTGCCTCGGGCGGGCCCTGGAACATCCGATGGAAGTGCATGATGTCCTCCGTACCATCGTCGATGGCTCAACGATATATCGGGAAACTATCGCCGACAAGTCGGCTCGGGGTAGGTGTCATTCCACCCGGCGGCACCCCGCCGTCGACCGGCGGAGCGCCCTACTCATCTGGCAGGCTGTAACTGTGCTGACGGTGCCGGTACGACGGGTGGGGGAAGGGGAGCGGCGCTCCGTGGAGCGACTGCTCGACCTCGACCCGTACGGTGCCGCACCGGTCGCCGAACGGGTCGCCGCCCATGGACTCTCCTGGTGGCGGGGAGAGGGACGGGTCCTCGGCTACGGATCCCGCCGCAACCTGGAGTCGATCTGCTGGCTCGGCGGCAACCTCACCCCGGTGCTCGCCACACCACCGGCCGTCGCCGCCTTCGCCGAACTGCTCAGCGGGGAACCCCGCATCTGCTCCTCGATCGTCGGGCACGCCGACGCGGTGCTCGGCCTCTGGGAACGACTGGCCGCGCGCTGGGGGCCGGCCCGGGACGTACGCCCCAACCAGCCGCTACTGGCCACCGGGACGGCGCCGCAGCCGGCCGCCGACCCCGACGTACGCCGGGTCCGAGCGGGCGAGATCGACCAGCTCTTCCCGGCCGCGGTCGCCATGTACACCGAGGAGGTCGGGGTCTCGCCGCTCGCCGAGGACGGCGGACGCGGCTACCGGCGGCGGGTGACCGAGCTGGTCCGCGCCGGCCGGGCGTACGCCCGGTTCGTCGACGGGAAGGTGGTCTTCAAGGCCGAACTGGCCGTGGTGACCCGGCGGACCGCGCAGGTCCAGGGGGTCTGGGTCGACCCCGAGTGGCGGGGCCAGGGAATCGCCACCGGGGCGATGGCGGCAGTGGTGCGGGACGCCCTCGCCCACGTCGCGCCCACGGTCAGCCTCTACGTCAACGACTTCAACCTGCCCGCCCGGCGGGTCTACCAGCGCTGCGGGTTCCGCCCCGTCGGCACCCTCGCCACCATCCTCTTCTGAGGTGTAAGGAAGGGCCCCTTCTTATCGCTTTCTGCATAGGAAGGGGCCCTTCTTAACACCTGGCGCCGGTCAGACGGCGCGCTGGTACTGCGCCGGCCAGCCCGGCCCGGCGCCCAGTTTCGCCGCCGCCTGCCGGGGCCAGTACGGCTCCCGCAGCAGTTCGCGGCCGAGCAGCACCAGATCGGCCGCACCCGATGCGACGATCTCCTCGGCCTGCTCCGGCTCGGTGATCAGCCCGACCGCGCCGGTCGGCACGCCGGCCCCGGCGCGTACCCGGGTGGCGAGCGGCACCTGATAGCCCGGACCGACCGGGATCTGCGCGGTGGCCGACGCCCCGCCCGACGAGCAGTCGACCAGGTCGATCCCGGCCCGGGCCAGCTCAGCGGCGAGGGACACGCTGTCGTCGACGGTCCAACCGCCGTCCACCCAGTCGGTCGCCGAGATCCGGGCCAGCACCGGTATGTCGTCGCCGACGGCGGCGCGGACGGACCGGGCCACCTCCAGCGTCAGCCGCATCCGACCGGCCAGGTCGCCGCCGTACCCGTCGGTCCGCCGGTTGGTCAGCGGGGAGAGGAACTCGTGCAGCAGGTACCCGTGCGCGGCGTGGATCTCCACGGCGGCGAACCCGGCCGCGATCGCGCGCCCGGCGGCGGCGCCGAACGCCTCCACCACGGCGGCGATCCCCGCGGTGTCCAGCGCATCCGGGATCCGGTACCCGGGGACGAAGGGTTCGGCCGACGGGCCGACCGGCGTCCAACCGCCCTCGTCGTCCGGCACGCCGCCGCGCCGCGTCGCCCAGGGCCGGTAGGTGGATGCCTTGAACCCGGCGTGCGCGAGTTGGACGGCCGGCACCGTTCCCTGCCCGGCGAGGAACGCGGTGATCGGCCGCCAGGCGTCGACGTGCGCGTCGGACCAGAGGCCGGTGTCCTGCGGGCTGATCCGCCCCTCCGGCAGCACCGCGGTCGCCTCGGTGATGATCAGGCCGGCGCCGCCGACCGCGCGGGCGCCGTAGTGCACCCGGTGCCAGTCGGTCGGCAACCCGTCCGGACCGGCGCTGTACTGGCACATCGGGGCCATCGCCACCCGGTTCGGCAGGGTCACCGTACGCAGTGGCAGTGGGCTGAACAGGAGGCTCACTCCGGTCTCTCCTCAGCGGTCGGGGGTGTTAAGAAGGGGCCCTTCCTATACCGAAAGCGTTAAGCGGGGGCCCTTCCTTACGCCGATGGCGTCGTAGGCGGCCCGGTCGAGGGTGCCCTCCCGGGCGGCCACGATGGTCGGGACCAGGGCCTGACCGGCGACGTTGGTGGCGGTACGGATCATGTCGATGATCGGGTCGATGGCGAGCAGCAGGCCGGCGCCGGCCAGCGGCAGGCCGAGGGTGCTGAGGGTCAGGGTGAGCATCACGATGGCCCCGGTCAGGCCGGCGGTGGCGGCCGAACCGACCACCGAGACGAACGCGATGAGCAGGTAGTCGACCGGGCTCAGGGCGACCCCGAAGACCTGGGCCACGAAGATCGCCGCGAGGGCCGGGTAGATCGCGGCGCAGCCGTCCATCTTGGTGGTGGCGCCGAACGGTACCGCGAAGGAGGCGTACTCGCGGGGAACGCCGAGGCGCTCCACGGAGCGCTGGGTCACCGGCATGGTGCCCACCGACGAGCGGGACACGAAGGCCAGTTCGATGGCGGGCCAGGCACCGGCGAAGAAGCGCACCGGGTTGAGCCGGCCGGCGGTCACCAGCACCAGCGGGTAGACCACGAACAGGACGATTGCGCAGCCGACGTAGACGGCGGTGGTGAACCGCGCGAGCGGGGCGAGCAGGTCCCAGCCGTACGCGGCGACGGCGTGACCGATCAGACCCAGGGTGCCGATCGGGGCGAGCCGGATCACCCACCACAGCGCCTTCTGCACGATCTCCAGCACGGCGCGGTTGAGCGTGACGAACGGTTCGGCGGCGGCGCCGACCAGCAGGGCCGCCGTACCGACCACGAGGGCCAGGAAGACGATCTGGAGCACGTTGCCTTCGACGAACGCGGCGACCGGGTTGGTCGGCACGATGCCGGTGAGGAAGTCGGTCCAGGAGCCGGTCCGCTTCGGCGCGGTGGCCCCGGCGACGTCCAGGTCGACGCCCCGGCCGGGGTTGGTGAGCAGGCCGAGTCCGATGCCGATGCTGACCGCGATCAGCGCGGTGATGCCGAACCAGAGCAGCGTCTTCCACGCCAGCCGGGCGGCGTTGGCCACCCCGCGCAGGCTGACCACGCTGACCACGATGGCGGTGAAGACCAGCGGCGGCACGGCGAGCTTGAGCAGTTGGACGAAGAGGCTGCCGACGGTGTCGAGGGTGCTGGCGAGCCAGCTCAGGTCGGCGACCCGGGCCAGGTAGCCGAGGCCGGCGCCGAGCAGGAGGCCGGCCAGGATCTGGACGGAGAAGGGGACGGTGGAGAGGGTGCGACGCAGCCGGGCGGGCACGCCGCCGGGCGCACCGGTGGGCGCGGTGGTAACCATTGATCTTTCCAAACGGTCTGGGTGGAGCGGGTCGACGGTCAGCGGGGCGGCCGGACCGGACAGGTGCCGGTCAGCGGCGGCCGGACCGGACAGGTGCCGGTCAGCGGCGGCCGGACCGGACAGGTGCCGGTCAGCGGGGCGGCTGAGCCGGACAGCTGCTGCTGGCCTGTAGTCGCAGATCGACATACAGGCGGACGGTGAGATCCCAGACGTTGGTCATCGCCCGCCGACGGTACGCGTGGACCGGCTGGCGGGGGAAGGAGTGCACCCCGTGACGATCCTTACAGGCGAAGGCGGGAACAACCGATCAGCACGGCGGTGGTGAAGCCCCAGCCGATCGTCACGGCCAGCAGCAGCCGTTCGAGGGTACTGACCAGCGCGCCCCGCCCGACCGTGAGCATGGCCAGCCCCACCGCTGCGGCCAGCGGAAACGTCACCAGGGCGGCGACCGTGGCGAGGCCGCTCAGGGTCCGCCCGGCGGCCGGGGTACGCAGCATCATCAGCATCGCGAAGGCCACCGCCGCGACTGCGGCGATGCTCGCCCCGCCGTGCACCAGGTCCGCCACGGTGGCCCGCTCGAACGGCGGCAGCGGGCAGCCGTCGGAACAGGTGACCGCGCCGGAGAGCATGGTGGCCAGGCCGCCGGCGGCCAGCAGCGCGGCGGCCGGACGCAGCGCCGGGGGCAGGGCGGCGGCGAGCAGCAGCAGCGCCGCCGCCAGCACCAGCACCCCGATCCGGTACGCCAGCGCGTACGGACTGCCGACGATGCCGGCCTCGCTGACGTACCCGCTCAGGCCCGGCCCCGGACCGGCGACCACGGCGAACGTCACCGCGACCGTGCCACCGATGCTGCACAGGGCCGAGCCGGCGGCGGCGACCCGGGACCGGTCGGTGCCGACCGCGACGGGCCGGTCAGGCACGCCCATGTGGCGTCGTCCAGCCGGACTCGTCCGGGCCGACCGGCACGATCCCGGTCGGGTTGATCGTGTGGTGCGTGCCGTAGTAGTGCCGCTTGATGTGGTCGAAGTCGACGGTGTCCCCGAACCCGGGCGTCTGGTAGAGGTCCCGGGCGTACGCCCAGAGCACCGGCATCTCGGTCAGCTTCTGCCGGTTGCACTTGAAGTGCCCGTGGTACGCCGCGTCGAACCGGACCAGGGTGGTGAAGAGCCGGACGTCCGCCTCGGTGATCACGTCACCCATCAGGTAGCGCCGGTCGGACAGCCGGGCCGAGAGCGCGTCCAGCCGGGCGAAGAGCGCGCCGAACGCCTCCTCGTAGGCGGACTGGCTGGTGGCGAAGCCGCAGCGGTAGACCCCGTTGTTGACATCCCGGTGGATCTCGGCCATCAGCGCGTCCATCTCCGGCCGCAGCGCCTCGGGGTAGAGGTCCGGGGCGCCGGGGCGGTGCAGGCTCCGCCACTGCGTGGACAGATCCAGGGTGAGCTGCGGGTAGTCGTTGGTCACCACCTGCCCGGTGACGGTGTCGATCAGGGCCGGCACGGTCACCCGGCCGGTGTACCCCGGATCGGTGGCCCGGTACGCCTCGGCCAGGTACCCGATGCCGAGCACCGGGTCCCGGCCGTCCGGGTCGAGGGCGAACCGCCAGCCGCGCTCGTCCCGGATCGGGTCGACCGTGCCCAGGCTGATCGCGTCGTCCAGCCCGAGCAGGCCCCGGACGATCCGCGTCCGGTGCGCCCACGGGCAGGCCCGGCACCAGATCAGCCGGTACCGGCCGGCCTCCAGGGGCCACCGGCCCTGTGCGTCCGGCCCGCCGCCGGGCGGCGAGTCGGCGGCGGGGGTGACGCGACCGGTGAACCGGTTGGGTTGCCGGACGAACTCGCCGCTGCCGGCGGTCTCTGCGCTGAACTGGGCCCGCACCATGGCCCCAACCTATCCCGGCGGCGCGTCGATATCCTGGCCGTCGTGCCGGTCGCGACCCGGTCGGCACCCGACATGCCTTCCCATCCCCCGAACGAAGGGCAGTCCGATGAGCGTCGCCTACCTGGTGTCCGGTGTCCGTACCCCGTTCGGCCGGTACGGCGGCGACCTGGCCGGGGTACGCCCCGACGACCTGGCCGGGCACGTCGTCGCCGAGCTGGTGGCCCGGCACCCGACGGTGGACTGGGCCCGGATCGACGACGTGGTCCTGGGCTGCGCCAACCAGGCCGGGGAGGACAACCGCAACGTGGCCCGGATGGCCGCCCTGCTCGGCGGGCTGCCCGAGGAGGTTCCGGGCACCACGGTCAACCGGCTCTGCGGCTCCGGGCTGGACGCGCTCGCCATCGCCGCCCGGTCGATCGTGGCCGGCGAGGCGGACCTGATGGTGGCCGGTGGGGTGGAGAGCATGAGCCGGGCGCCGTTCGTGCTGCCCAAGGCGACCTCCGCGTACTCCCGCGCGGCGGAGATCCACGACACCACCATCGGCTGGCGGTTCGTCAACCGGCGGATGGAACGTGGCTGGGGCATCGACTCGATGCCGGAGACCGCCGAGAACGTGGCCGCCGAGTACGGTGTCGCCCGCGCCGACCAGGACGGGTTCGCCGTCCGGTCCCAGCAGCGGGCCGCGAAGGCGCAGGCGAACGGCCGGTTCGCCGAGGAGATCGTGCCGGTGACCGTACCGGAGGGGCGGCGCGGCACCCGGGTGGTGGACACCGACGAACACCCCCGGGAGACCTCGCTGGAGAAGCTGGCCGCCCTGCCCACCCCGTTCCGCGCCGGTGGCACGGTCACCGCCGGTAACTCGTCCGGCGTCAACGACGGCGCGGTGGCGCTGCTGGTGGCGAGCGAGGCGGCCGTCGCGGCGTACGGCCTGACCCCGCTGGCCCGGATCAGCGGTGCGGCGGCGGCCGGCGTCCCGCCCCGGATCATGGGGATGGGCCCGGTACCGGCCACCCGGAAGCTGCTGGACCGGCTCGGTCTCGCCATCGGCGACCTGGACGTCATCGAGCTGAACGAGGCGTTCGCCGCCCAGGCCGTGGCCGTGCTGCGCGAGCTGGGCCTGCCCACCGACGCGGAACACGTCAACCCGAACGGCGGTGCCATCGCGCTCGGCCACCCGCTCGGCGCCAGCGGCGCCCGGCTGGCGTTGACCGCCGCGCTGGAGTTGCGGCACCGGGGTGGACGGCGCGCGCTGGCCACGATGTGCGTGGGAGTCGGACAAGGGATCTCCCTCATCATGGAGTCCGCAGCCTAGAGTGGGCAGACCATCCGACCTGCGGGTCCACCGGTGGCCGTCGCACGGTGACGGCACCGGCCGGTCCCGTACGCCTCGACCCCCCTGGGACGGACCATGCAACTGCCGGACGGACCCCCCGCCGAGATCGACCTGAGCCGCCCCAGCGCGGCCCGCGTGTACGACTACTTCCTCGGTGGCGCACACAATTTCGAAATCGACCGGCAGCTCGCCGAGCAGATCGCCCGGATGACCCCCAACCTGGCCGCGACCATGCGCGCCGGGCGCGAGTTCCTGCGCCGGGCGGTCCGGGTGCTGCTCGCCGAGGGCATCGACCAGTTTTTGGACATCGGGTCGGGCATCCCGACCGTCGGCAACGTCCACGAGGTCGCCCAGTCGGTCAACCCGGCGGCCCGCATCGTCTACGTCGACATCGACCCGGTCGCGGTGGCGCACAGCCGGGAACTGCTGGCCGGTAACGATCTCGCCACGGTCATCCACGCCGATCTGCGGGAGCCGGAGCGGATCCTCGCCGAGGCCACCGCGAGCGGGCTGCTCGACCTGTCCCGCCCGGTCGGCATCCTGCTCGCCGGGGTGGTGCACTTCATCCCCGACACGGACCGGCCGGGGGACGTCCTGGCCACCCTGCGAGCCGCCGCCGTGCCCGGCAGCTTCCTGGTCATCTCGCACTCCACCTATGAGGACCAGCCACCGGAGATGCTGGACGCCCAGCGGCTCTCGGCGCGTACCGACACCGAGATCACCCTGCGCTCGCGCGCCGAGATCACCGGCTTCTTCGGCGACTGGACCCTGCTGGAGCCGGGCGTGGTGCACATGCCGCTGTGGCGGCCGGACGCCCCGTCCGACCTGGACGACCACCCGGAGCGGTTCGGCGCGTTCGGCGGGGTCGGCCGGTACGACCGACCGACAGACTAGCCCGGCATGGGTGACGCGCTGCCCACCACAGGCGACGAAGGGTTCAGCCGTCCCGGTGTCCAGCGGTACGCCGCCGACTGGGCCCGGGCGGTCCGCCGGCTGGGGTTCGTGCCACTGAGCGGCCCCGAAACCGAGCGGCTGTTGCTGGTCCACACCGTACGGCTCGCCCGGGCGCTGCTCGCCGACCCGTTCACCGCCCAACCGGCGGCGGACGTCGGGCGCGCCCTGGTGGAGGCGCACCTGACCGAACCGGGTGTCCTCGACTGGTCGGTGCGGGCGCTCGGGGACCGGTTCCTGGCCCAGGTGCTGCCCGGCCGGCCGGCGCCCCGGATGTCCGGACTGCGGGCCGCCGGGCTGGACGGGCGGATGGCGACCGGGCCGGCCGAGCGCGTCGCCCAGTTGCAGGGGGGCCTGGCCGCCGGCTTCGCCCAGGCCCTGCGGGACCGGACCTTCACCCAGCAGGAACGGATCGCCCGGTCCGCCTGGCGGGCCCGGGACCATGTCGAACAGGCGTTGCGGGACAGTGAGGCCCGGTTCCGGGCGGTCTTCACCGGGGCGGCCATCGGCATCGGCATCGCCGGGATCGACGGCATGGTCATCGACGTCAATCAGTCCTTCGCCGACATGCTCGGCTACTCCGTCGCCGAACTGCGGCAGATCAACGTGGCGTCGCTGTTCCACCCGGACGACGCCGCCGGCATGTGGGAGCTGTACCAGGACCTGATCGAGGGCCGGATCGACACCGTACAGGTGGAGAAGCGCTACTACCGCAAGGACGGCAGCATCGTCTGGACCGACCTGGCGGTCTCGCTGATCCGGTACGACGACGGCCGGCCCCGGTTCACCGTGGCGATGATCGAGGACATCACCGAACGGTACGAACTCCAGCAGCGGTTGCGCTTCCAGGCGCTGCACGACCCGCTGACCGGGCTGCCGAACCGTACCCTGTTCTTCGAGACCCTCGGCCGGGTCTTCGCGACGGCGGCGCCGGAACACCGGGTCGGCGTCTGCTTCCTCGACCTCGACGGGTTCAAGACCATCAACGACAGCCTCGGCCACGACCTGGGTGACCGGCTGCTCGTCGTGATCGCCCAGCGGCTGGCCGAGTGCGTCGCCGGGCAGGGACACCTGGTCGCCCGGATGGGCGGCGACGAGTTCGTGATCCTGGTCGACCCGTGCCCGGCGCTGGACGACGCGGTCGCTGTCGCCGAGGCGGCCCTGGCCGCCGTCGCCGACCCGGTGCAGGTCGGCGACCAGCAGCTCGCCGTCTCGGCCAGCATCGGCATCGTCTCCGGGGCGGTTGCCGGCACGGACGCCACCGGGCTGATGAAGGCCGCCGACACCACGCTCTACTGGGCCAAGGCGGAGGGGCGGGGCCGCTGGGCGGTCTACGACCCCGAGCGCAGCGCCCGGGACCAGGCCCGGTCGGCGCTCGCCGCCGGCCTGCCGCGCGCCCTGGACCGGGACGAGTTCGTGGTGCACTACCAACCGATCGTGTCGCTGGCCGACGGGCGGATGCTGGCCGTGGAGGCGCTGGTCCGCTGGCGGCACCCGGAACTGGGCCTGATCGGGCCGGACCGGTTCATCGGCCTGGCCGAGGAGACCGGCCTGATCGTCCGGGTCGGCCAGTGGGTGCTGGAGCGGGCCTGCCGGGACGCCGCCGGGTGGCTGGTCGCCCACCCGGACACGACGCCGGTGGTCAGCGTCAACCTGGCCGCCCGGCAGGCCGACGACCCGGGGATCGTGGAGACCGTGGCCCGGGCGTTGGCCGACACCGGGCTCCCCGCGGAACTGCTGCAACTGGAGCTGACCGAGAGCGCGGTGATGGGTACCACGGGGGAGCCGCTACGGTCGTTGCGTCGGCTCTCCGCACTCGGCGTCCGGCTGGCCATCGACGACTTCGGCACCGGATACTCCAACCTGGCCTATCTGCGGCGGCTGCCGATTCACTGCCTCAAGCTGGCCGCCCCGTTCGTGGAGGGCATCCGGTCCGCCGGGCCCGACGGGTCGGCCGACAACCGCGACGAGCAGATCGTGGACGCCCTGGTCCGGCTGGCGCACGCGCTGGACCTGCGGGTGACGGCCGAGGCGGTGGAGACCGAGGTACAGGCCGCACGACTGCGTGCCCTGGGCTGTGACACTGGGCAGGGGCGGCTCTTCGGCTCCCCTGTGGAGGCAACGGAGATCACCGCCCGGTTGGCGGAGACGGATGGCGGGAGACGATGGACCTGACCGATACGCAGTCCCTGGCGACGTTGCTGGCCGGGGTGGCCATCGTGGCCGGGCTGCTCGGGGTGGTGGTGCCGGTGCTGCCCGCGCTGCCGCTCTGCTGGGGCGGGGTGCTGATCTGGGCGATCTTCACCGAGGGCGGCTGGCAGCGGTGGGCGGTGCTCGGCGCGGCCACCGTGGTCGCGGTGCTCGGTACGGTGGTCAAGTACGCCTGGCCGGGCCGCAACCTGAAGCGTGTCGGGGTCCCCAACTCCACCCTGCTCGCCGGTGGTCTGCTCGGTCTGGTCGGGTTCTTCGTGGTCCCGGTGGTCGGTCTGCTGCTCGGCTTCGTACTCGGGATCTGGCTGGCCGAACGGCTCCGGCTCGGTGACAACCGGCTGGCCTGGCCGGCGACGAAGCAGGCCGTGCAGGCCGCCGGGTTGGCCTTCCTGATCGAGTTCACCGCCGGCGCCATGATCGCCACCCTCTGGGTCGCCGGCCTCGTGCTGACCTGACGGTCGCTACCAGGGGCCCGCCGGCAGAGCGGGCGGTGTCGGGGGCACCGGTCCGGGCGGCGGCCCGCCGGCCCGTTCCGCCGTTGCCCCGTCGATGGTGCGGATCCGCCGGTGCAGCAGCAGCGCGCCGATGAAGACCATCGGCGCGATGACCGCCCGGAGCGGGGTCACCGGGAGGCCGAGCAGCAGGCTGCCCATGGCGCCGAAGCCGATCACGCTCGCCCGGTGGCGCCAGGCCGTACCGAGTTGGGCGCGGAACGTCGTGGTGCCGTGGTGGTGCAGCGGGATCGACAGGATCAGCAGTCCCACCAGGAACCCGTTGAAGACGATCACCGTGCCGAGCGCCACGAACAGGTTGAGCCCCGGTATCAGCAGCAGCGGTACCAGCAGCAGCCAACCCAACTGGAGGACCAGCGTGACCAGTACGGCCTGCCGGATGGTGACGGCACAGGCCCGCCACAGCGAGGGCGGATCGCCTCCGGTGCCGGCGTTGCCGAGGGTGCGCTCGACCCGCCGGGCGAGCAGGACGTAGCAGGGCGCGCCCAACACGATGCTCAGCGGCAGGACCAGATAACCGAGGACGATGTGTACGCCGATCCGCGCGCCCCAGAGCAGGATGCCGCCGAGCACCTCGGAGATCACCGCCGGCCAGCTCTGCACGAACGAGGTGAGCCAGTGGACGACGATCTCGACACCGGCCTCCACCGCAGCGGTGATGCCGAGCATGGCCAGCACCAGCAGGCCGATCGGGGCCGCCGCGTAGAGCCAGAGCACGGGGCTGGTGAGGAACCGGCCCGCTCCCCGCCAGAAGCAGCCAATGCCGGCGAAGAAGTTCACCACCGGCCGGGTTCCCCGATGGGCGGCTGTGCGGGCGGTACGCGCCGCCCCGGTCGCCACGGCCCGGCCGGCCCGGCGTACCGCCTCCCGGCCCGTCCCCTCCGCCGGCTGTACCGGCTGCCAGCCGGGTAGCGCGGCGCCGTCCGGTCGTACCGGTTGCAGGGCTGACGCCTGCGGCGGGGCGACCTGGTGGGGAATCGGACCCGCTGCGGGGACGAAGGGGTCCGCAGTCGTAGGCTCCCGCCACGCCGTGGCGGGGATCTCCGGCTCCAGTGGGCTCACCTGGGTCGACCACCTTCCCTGTCCGCACCGCGGCCTGACCGGTCGGGGCGGTACGCCGACCGTCGGACCGGTCGGCCGGGTGCTGGCAGTCTACTGAGGACGGTGCCGGCGGGTGGTCCGGTCGGTCGACGTTGGCCGTCAGTGGCGGGTCAGCTCCGTGGGCCGAGGGCGCGGGCCCGGGAGACGAAGGAGCGCCAGGCGTCCGGGGTGAAGCCGAGGGTGCCGCCGTCGCGGTCCTTGGTGTCGCGGACCAGCACCACGCCAGGGAGATTGTCCGCCACCTCGACGCAGGAGCCGCCGTTACCGCCGGACCGGGTCGATTTCCGCCACCGGGCCTCGCTCAGTTCCATGTCTTCGCCACTTCCTTGATCAGCTCGATCGACTGGCGACGGGGGAGCGCCTCGTTGCGAACAATTTCCCACGTCCGGGCCAGCCTGGCAATGTCGACGGGTGCCTCGGTGATCTGGGCGTTGAGTTGGTTGTCGGCATGGGCCACCCGCCGGCCGTCGGTGAATTCGGCGATGATGAACTGCCCGGCCAGCCCCAGATACATCCCGGTGTCCCGGGGCACCACGTGCACCTGCACGTGCTCGGATTCGGCCCGGGCGATCAGCAGGTCGAACTGCTCGGCCATCAGACCGGGGGCGTCCAGCACCGGCCGGGTCAGGATGCCGCCGTCGATCACCACCACCAGTTGCGGCGGGTCGTCCCGGTCCAGGATGGCCTGCCGGGCCAGCCGGGACGCCACGTTCCGCTCGATCTCGTCGGCGGTGAACCGGCCGCCGGAGAGGGTGGCCCGGGCGTACCGCTCGGTCTGGAGCAGGCCGGGCAGGTAGGCCAGCTCGAACCAGCGCAGCGTGGTCGCCTCCTGCTCGCACTCGATCCACTCCCGCAGCCAGACCGGTGCGTTGTCGAGTTTCGCCAGCCGGGTCAGCATCCGGCAGAACACCCCGCCGGTGCCGAACGCCCCGTCCACCGCGGTCAGGTAGTCGGCGGTCGGCGGACGCTGACCGGTCTCCACCGCACTGACGTGCGAGGCCGAATAGTTGATCCGGCGCCCGAACTCGTCCTGGCTCAGTTTCTGCGCCGAACGGAGCAGGCGCAGTTCGTCGAGCATGAATTCGGTGACGTTGCCCATTGCTTCCCCAATCTCTGCCCGTTTCCCGCCCGGTACTGCCCGACGTCACCCGGCCAGGTGGCTGAACTGCACGGACGGCAGGAATGCGTACCGCACCTGCGCGGTCGGATGGGAGAACGAGAGGGAGGAGATCTGGTAACGGAAATACGAGGAGCGCACATGTCATATTCCGGCGACTACGAGCCGCTTCCGGTACGTCAGAATCCGGTCCGCGTACCCAGGAAGGAGCCGGCACCGACCACGGAGCCGGCGGGACCGACGGAGCCCGCGCCGGCCACGGAGCCGGCGCCGACTGGCGGCCGGAGCCGGACGGTGCGCGATGGGCGGTGAGCTGCGGCTGTCCGCCCGGGTCGCCCCGCACACCCCGATCCAGCCGCTCTGGCTCTGTCGCCCCTGCGCCCAGCCGTGGCCCTGCCCGACCGCCCGGCTGACGCTGCGCGCCGAGTACGCCGACGACCGGATCGGCCTGTCGGTGTACCTCTGCGGGCTGCTGCACGCCGCCATGCGGGACCTGCACCGGCTCAACCCGCACGACATGCCCGGCCCGCAGGCCATGTACGACCGGTTCGTCGGCTGGAACCGTCCCCGGTACCTGCCGTGACCCGGCCTGCCGAACAGTTGATCCACCGGTTTGCCGGGACACGGCCGACGGGCATTGACGGGGGTCCGGTCAGCCAGTAGACCTTGGTGATGGAGGCCCGCCGATGACGAACGCCCCGATGAGCCCGGACCAGCTACGGGCCGCCGTCGACGCCGGTGAGCTGGACACCGTGCTGCTCGCCCTGGTCGACATGCAGGGCCGGTTGCAGGGCAAACGGTTCCACGCGCGGTACTTCCTCGACCACGTGCTCGACCACGGCAGCGAGGGCTGCGACTATCTGCTCGCGGTCGACGTGGAGATGAACACGGTTGACGGGTACGCGATGTCCGGCTGGTCGCGCGGCTACGGCGACATCGCGATGCTGCCCGACCTGGCCACCCTGCGCCGGGTGCCGTGGCAGCCCGGTACCGCGCTGGTCCTGGCCGACCTGGCCTGGCCGGACGGGCGGGGCCCGGGGGCAGCGGGTGCCGGGGGTGGCCCGGATGCCGGGGACGGCCCGGGTAGCCGGGACGTGGCCGCCTCGCCCCGGCAGATCCTCCGCCGCCAGCTCGACCGGCTCGCCGGCCACGGACTGACCGGGTACGCCGGCACCGAGCTGGAGTTCGTGGCGTTCCGTGACTCGTACGAGGACGCCTGGCGGCGCGGCTACCGGGAGCTGACCCCGGTCAACCAGTACAACGTGGACTACTCGCTGCTCGGCACCGCCCGGATCGAGCCGCTGCTGCGCCGGATCCGCAACGAGATGGCCGGTGCGGGGCTGGTCCCGGAGAGCGCCAAGGGGGAGTGCAACCTCGGCCAGCACGAGATCGCGTTCCGCTACGCCGACGCGCTGACCTGCGCCGACAACCACGTGATCTACAAGAACGGGGCGAAGGAGATCGCCGCCCAGGAGGGCATGTCGATCACCTTCATGGCGAAGCCGAACGCCCGCGAGGGCAACTCCTGCCACATCCACTTCTCGCTGCGCGACGCCGCCGGCCACTCCACGATGCTGGGGGACGGTCCGGGGCACCTGTCGGTCACCGGGCAGCGGGTGCTCGCCGGGCTGCTCGCCACGATGCGGGAGTTCAGCCTGCTGTTCGCCCCGAACATCAACTCCTACAAGCGGTACCAGCCGGGCTCGTTCGCGCCGACCGCGCTGCGCTGGGGTAGCGACAACCGGACCTGCGCGCTCCGGCTCGCCGGGCACGGCCAGGGCATGCGGGTGGAGAACCGGGTACCCGGGGCGGACGTCAACCCGTACCTCGCCATCGCCGCGCTGGTCGCCGGGGCGCTGCACGGCATCGAGGCGGAGTTGCCGCTGGGGCCGGAGTGCACCGGCAACGCGTACGACGACGCGGACGCGCCCCGGGTGCCGGGGACCCTGCGGGAGGCGTTGGAGCTGTGGGAGTCCTCGTCGATCGCCCGCGCGGCCTTCGGCGGCGAGGTGGTCGCGCACTACGCCAACCAGGCCCGGGTCGAGCTGGCGGCCTTCGACGCGGCGGTCACCGACTGGGAGCTGTTCCGTGGGTTCGAGCGCCTCTAGCCCGTCGATCATGGACTTATGGTGGGGGATAACGGGCGTTATGCGGCTTCTGTGGGGCACCACAACTCCATGATCAACGTAAAGATGATCGACGGCGCAGCGGAGGGGGCGGGACGATGATGCAGGTGGTGAACCCGGCGACGGGGGACGTGATCACCACGGTGGCCGCCACCACCCTGGCCGAGACCGACGCGGCGATCGAGCGGGCGGCGACCGCGTTCGAGAGCTGGCGGGCGGTGGCCCCGGCGGACCGGGCCCGGCTGCTGCGCCGCTTCGCCGCCCGGGTCGACGCGCACCTCGACGAGCTGGCCGCGTTGGAGGTCCGCAACGCCGGGCACACCATCGGCAACGCCCGCTGGGAGGCCGGCAACGTCCGCGACGTGCTCGACTACTACGCCGCCACCCCGGAGCGGCTGACCGGCCGCCAGATCCCCGTACCGGGTGGGCTGGACGTCACCTTCCACGAGCCGCTCGGCGTGGTCGGGATCATCGTGCCGTGGAACTTCCCCATGCCGATCGCCGCCTGGGGATTCGCCCCGGCCCTCGCCGCCGGCAACACCGTGGTGCTCAAGCCGGCCGAGCTGACCCCGCTGACCGCGCTGCGCCTGGCCGAGCTGGCCCGGGACGCCGGCCTCCCGGACGGGGTGTTCACCGTGCTGCCCGGCGAGGGGAGCGTGGTCGGGGAACGCTTCGTCACCCATGAGAGCGTCCGCAAGATCTGCTTCACCGGGTCCACCGCCACCGGTACCCGGATCATGGCCGGCTGCGCGGCGCAGGTGAAACGGCTGACCCTGGAGCTGGGCGGCAAGAGCGCCAACCTGGTCTTCGCCGACGCGGACCTGGAGAAGGCCGCCGCCACCGCGCCGTACGCGGTCTTCGACAACGCCGGCCAGGACTGCTGCGCCCGCTCCCGGATCCTGGTCCAGCGGACGGTGTACGACCGGTTCCTGGAACTGCTGGAGCCGGCGGTACGCGCGGTCCGGGTGGAGGACCCGACCCGCGAGTCGGCCGAGATGGGGCCGCTGATCTCGGCGCGGCAGCGGGAGACCGTCGCGTCCTACGTCGACGGGGCGACGGTGGCGTTCACCGGATCCTGTCCGGACGGACCCGGCTTCTGGTACGCCCCGACCGTGCTGCTCGCCGGGTCGCCGGGCGACCGGCACTGGCGCGAGGAGGTGTTCGGGCCGGTGGTCTCGGTGCTGCCGTTCGACGACGAGGCGGACGCGGTCCGGCTGGCCAACGACACCGAGTACGGCCTCTCCGGCTCGATCTGGACCCGGGACGTGGGACGGGCGATCCGGGTCTCCCGGGCGGTGGCGGCCGGCAACCTGAGCGTCAACTCGCACTCGTCGGTGCGCTACTGGACGCCGTTCGGCGGGATGAAGCGCTCCGGGTTGGGCCGGGAACTGGGACCGGACGCGCCGCTCGCCTTCACCGAGACCAAGAACGTCTTCATCTCGACGGACCAGTAAGAACGGGCCAACAGACCGAGGAGTGACTGTGCAGGGACGGTTGCAGGACCGGGTGGCCGTGGTCACCGGGGCGGGCAGCGGCATCGGACTGGCCACGGTGCGCCGGTTCGCCGCCGAGGGGGCCCGGGTGGTCTGCGTCGACATCGACCCGACCGCCGGGGCGGCGGCGGCCGAGGAGGTCGGCGGGGAGTTCGTCGCCGCCGACGTGGCCGACGAGACGGCGGTGCGGGAGCTGTTCGACGGGGTGGCCGAACGGCACGGCCGGGTGGACATCGCGTTCAACAACGCCGGCATCTCGCCGCCGGACGACGACTCGATCCTGGAGACCGGGCTGGACGCCTGGGAACGGGTGCTGCGGGTGAACACCACCAGCGTCTACCTCTGCTGCAAGTACGTCATCCCGCACATGCAACGGCAGGGCAAGGGTTCGATCATCAACACCGCGTCGTTCGTGGCGCTGATGGGCGCGGCCACGTCGCAGATCGCGTACACCGCGAGCAAGGGCGGGGTGCTGGCGATGACCCGGGAGCTGGGCGTGCAGTTCGCCCGGGAGGGGATCCGGGTCAACGCGCTCTGTCCCGGCCCGATCGCCACGCCGCTCCTGCTCGACCTCTTCGCCGCCGACCCGGAGCGGGCCGCCCGCCGGCTGGTGCACGTGCCGATGGGCCGGTTCGGCCGACCCGAGGAGATCGCCGCCGCAGTTGCCTTCCTGGCCAGCGACGACGCCTCGTTCATGACCGCCGCGCAGTTCGTGGTGGACGGGGGCATCACCGGCGCGTACGTCACCCCGCTGTGAGACCCCGTCGGGAGGTCGGGGCACGCCGCCGGCCGGTGGTCGGGATCACCGCGTACGTCGAGCCGGCCGGCTGGGGCCCGTGGCGGGACCTGCCGGCGGTGCTGGTGCCGTACGCCTACGTTCGGGCGGTCACCGCAGCCGGGGCGCGGGCGGTGGTGCTGCCGCCCGACGACCACGACGCCGACGTGCTGGCCGGATTGGACGGGCTGGTCCTGGCCGGCGGGGCCGACCTGGACCCGGCCCGGTACGCCGAACCACCCGGCCGGTGGACCGAGTCCCGCCCGGAACGGGACGCCGGGGAGTTCACCCTGCTCACCGCCGCGCTCGCTACCGACCTGCCGGTCCTCGGCGTCTGCCGGGGCATGCAACTGCTCGCGGTGGCGTACGGGGGACGCCTGCACCAGCACCTGCCGGACGTGGTCGGGCACGATCGGCACCGGCCCGCGCCGGGCGTGTTCGGTACCCACCCGGTGCGGTTCGCGCCAGGCAGCCGGATCGCCGGGGTGATGGCCGGCAGCGGGGAGGTCAACACGTACCACCACCAGGGGGTGGCCGACCCGGGTGGGCTGAGCGTCACCGGCTGGGCCGACGACGGGGTGATCGAGGCGGTGGAGGACCCGGATCGCCGGTTCGTGCTCGGCGTGCAGTGGCACCCGGAGGTTGCGGACGACCTGCGGCCGTTCCGTGCCCTGGTGGCCGCCGTACCGGCCGACTGACCCGGCGGGCCGGGCTGCCCGGCCGGCGGCGGGTCGGTCGACCTGCGGCGGGTCGGTCGACGTGTGGCGCGTCGGTCAACCTGCGGCGCGTTGGTCGACGTGTGGCGCGTCGGTCGACCTGCGGCCGGGTCCCTGCCAGTGGGAACGGGGCAGACGGCGGTGGTCATCGACTGGCAGCATCGTCGGCATGGGCAAGGTCTACCCGGCCATCGAGGGACGTCTGCGGGAGTTCGTCGAGGCACAGTCGGTCTTCTTCGTGGCGACCGCCCCGGCGGCGGTCGACGGGCACGTCAACGTCTCCCCGAAGGGCATGCGCGGCACCTTCGTGATCCTCGGCCCGCACCGGGTGGCGTATCTCGACTACCACGGCAGCGGCGCGGAGACCCTTGCCCACCTGCGGGAGAACGGCCGGATCACGCTGATGTGCTGCGCGTTCGAGGGGCCGCCCAAGGTGGTCCGGCTGCACGGCCGGGGTCGGGCGGTGGTGGTGGACAGCCCCGGGTTCGCCGAGGCGCTGGGCTGGTTCCCGGACCCGCCGGACCTGCACGCCGTCCGGGCGGTGATCGACGTCGAGGTGCTGCGGGTCAGCGACTCCTGCGGGTACGCGGTCCCGCTGATGGAGTACCAGGGCGACCGTGACCTGTTGATTACCTCACATGCCCGACGGAGCACCGAGGATCTGGTGGAGTACCGGGCCAACCGCAACGGCGCGAGCATCGACGGCCTGCCGGTTTTCTGACGGTTACTCCTGCCGCCCGGCCGGTGTGTGCCACCCGGTCGGCCAGGCCAGGGCCGGTTCCACCTACCTGGCCAGGCCAGGGCCGGTTCCACCTATCGGGCCAGGCCAGGGCCGGTTCCACCCGCCCGGCCAGGCCGATACTCGGGCCGGGACCGCTTCCCGATCAGCAGCGTCTCCGGACCCGAATGCGTTACGTTTCTGGTCCGCCTGGGTACATGGCCGGTCACGGTGGGCGGATCAAGCGGGCACCTGCCGACGGCCGGAGCGGGAGGCTTCATGAGCTCGGCCCAGGGGGACGGGGACTGTCAGCCGTGCAGCGACGCGATGGTGGGGGAGGTCTCGCCGATGCTGGCCGCCGCGTTCGCGGCCGGCGGTGAGATGGGCGCCCGGATGCGCGACTTCGACTGGCGGTCGACGTCGATCGGCGGCCCGGACTCCTGGCCGTCCAGCCTGCGGCACGCGATCAGCGCCCTACTCACCTCGCGGGCCCAGATCTGCATGTTCTGGGGCGACGACTACCTGGCCTTCTACAACGATGCCTACCTCCCCACCATCGGCGGGAAGCACCCGGCGGTGCTCGGCCAGCCGGCCCGGGAACACTGGTCCGAGATGTGGCAGGACGTGCTCGGGCCACTACTCGTCGCCGTCCGCCGCACCGGTGAGGCGTACCAGGGCCGGGACCACCCGTTCCTGCTCAACCGGTACGGCTTCCTGGAGGAGACCTACTTCGACGTCTCCTACGACCCGCTGCGGGGCGAGGACGGCAGCATCGACGGGGTTTACTGCATCTGCTCCGAGACCACCGGTCGGGTGCTCGGCGAGCGGCGACTGCGGGCGCTGACCGAGCTGGGCTCGCGGCTGGCCGACGTGTCCAGCGACGCCGAACTGGGGCAGGCAACGTCCCGGGTTTTCGACGACCACCGAGCGGACATCCCGTTCGCGCTGCTCTACCTGACCGAGGCGGGGACCGGCCCCGCCTGTCTGATCAGCCACAGCGGGGTCGGCCGGGACCCGGTGCGGGTGCTCGACGCCGAGTTGCCGCCGGCACTGCCGGACGGTCCCGCAGGCGGGCCGGCGAGCACCGCCGACGTCGCCGACTTCCTCCGGACCGCCCCTGCGCGCGCCGCCCGGCGGGCCCTGGTGCTGCCGATCATGGCCGCCAACGAGCCGGCCGGGGCGCTGGTGGTGGGGGCCAGCGAACGGCTCGCCCTGACCGACGAGTACCGCAACTTCTTCGACCTGGTGGCCTCCCAGATCTCCACCGCCGTCGGCCGGCAGCGGGCCCACGAGCAGCAACGCGCCCGGGCGGCCGAACTGGCGGCGCTGGACCGGGCCAAGACCAACTTCTTCGCCAACGTCAGCCATGAGTTCCGCACCCCGCTCACCCTGGTACTGGGCCCCCTGGAGGACCTGCTCGGCGACCCGGAGCTACCCGCTCCGCTGACCGGGCCACTCACCGTGCTGCACCGCAACGCCCTGCGGCACAGCCCGCTGCCCCGGACCCTGCCGTACCTGCCGGGGGCCATCGTGGCCAGCCGCTACCTGCCGGGCACCGCCGACGCCGAGGTCGGCGGTGACTGGTACGACGCGACCAGGGTCGGCCACGAACTGGTCCTGGTGATCGGGGACGTGGTCGGCAAGGGGGTGCCCGCCGCCGCGGCGATGGGTCAACTGCGCAACGCCCTGCGGGCGTACATCCTGGAGGGGTACGACCCTGGGCAGGCGCTCACCCGGCTCAACCGGCTGGTCGGCTCGACCGAGGGCCGCTCCTTCGCCACCGTGGTCTGCCTGTCCTTCGACCCGGGGACCGGAGGGCTGCGGTACGCCAGCGCGGGGCATCCGTCCCCGATCGTGATCCGGGAGGGTGACGTGAGCTTCCTGTACCACAGCGCGTTCGGTCCGCCGGTCGGTGCGCTGCCCGATGCGTCGTACGAGACCGTCCACGGGCGTCTCGATCCGGGTTCGCGGCTGCTGCTCTACACCGACGGGCTGGTCGAGGACCGGTCACTCGGCATCGATGCGGGCATAGCGCAGCTCCGCGCGGACGCCGCGAGCGTCTGCGGGCATGTCGACGACCTGGTCAGCGTCGTGGTCAACCGGGTGGCCGGGCGTCCGCGCCGGGACGACGTGGCGGTGCTGGCCCTGGAGGCGGCGGCCGTCAACCGGTTCGCCCTGCGGCTGCCCACCGACCCGGCGAAGCTCAGCGTGCTCCGCAAGCGCCTGGAGGACTTCCTCCTCGCCCACGACGTCAGCGAGGACGACCTGTTCGATCTGACCGTGGCGATCTCCGAGGCGGCGGCCAACGCCATCGAGCATCCGGTGGAGCCGGTCGAGCCGCACATCGACGTGGAGGTGATGATCGCCGACCGGACGGTGACCGCCACGGTGCGGGACAGCGGGCAGTGGCGGGAGCCGGGCGGGGCCGGGTTCCGGGGGCGTGGCCTGGCGTTGATCGGGGCGCTCAGTGAGGTGACGGTCACCCGTACCGGGAGCGGCACCGAGGTGACCCTGCGCCGCCGGTTGGCGCGGTGACGCCGCTCGGGCTGGTTGGCGCGGTGACGCCGTTCGGGCTGGTTGGCGCGGTGACGCCGGTCGGGCTGGTTCGCGCAGTGCGGCCGGTCGGGCCGGTCAGGTGGTTGGCGCAGTGCCGCCGTCGGCCGGGACCGCCCGTCGGGCGTCAGTCCCGGCTGAGCCAGGGCTGACCGATCAGCCCGGCGATCTCCAGTACCCGGCGGACCGGTGGGGACGGCAGCACGGTCAACGAGTCCGGGAAATGCCGGGCGATCCGGATCACCGCGTGGATCGCGGCCGAGTCGAAGAAGGTCACCCGGCGCAGGTCGAGCATCAGGTGCTCGGCCGGCTCCCGCACTGCGGTCTGGTACATCGTCTCGGCAGTCGACATGTCGACCTCGCCGCGTACCCGGACCATGAGGCGACCATCGTCAACCTCCGCCGTCGCGGAGAAGACCGGTTCCGCGCCACCTTGATCCACACCTGACACGATGGCACAGCGGACCGGCCCGGGCAACAACCGACCGGGCAGGTCAGTGGCTGGAGTCACCGGCGGATGAACGGTCGCGGTCGTCGGCGATAGTCTGAGGCCATGAACGTCCGTGCTCCGCTGACCCCCGGCACGCTCTCCCCGTGGCGACCGGTGCCGTCGCACATCGTCCGCCCGGAGTACGTGGGCAAGAAGCAGCCCCAGCCGTGGCGCGGCTCGCACGTGCAGACACCCGAGACCATCGAGAAGATGCGGGTCGCCGGGCGGATCGCCGCCCAGGCCGTCCAGCTCGCCGGTGAGCACTGCAAGCCGGGCGTCACCACCGACGAGATCGACCGGGTGGTGCACGAGTTCCTGATCGACCAGGGTGCCTACCCGTCGACGCTGGGCTACCGGGGCTTCCCCAAGTCCTGCTGCACCAGCCTCAACGAGGTGATCTGCCACGGCATCCCGGACTCCACGGTGCTCGTCGACGGCGACATCATCAACGTCGACGTCACCGCGTACATCGGTGGGGTGCACGGCGACACCGACGCCACGTTCTGCGTCGGCGAGGTCTCCGACGAGGCCCGGCTGCTCGTCGAGCGGACCCACGAGGCGATGATGCGGGGCATCAAGGCGGTCGCGCCGGGGCGGCAGATCAACGTGATCGGCCGGGTGATCGAGTCGTACGCGAAGCGGTTCGGCTACGGCGTGGTCCGGGACTTCACCGGGCACGGCATCGGCGAGGCGTTCCACAGCGGGCTCTACGTGCCGCACTACGACAGCCCTCGACCGACCGACGTGATGGAACCGGGCATGACCTTCACCATCGAGCCGATGATCACCCTCGGCACCCACCAGTACGACCTGTGGGACGACGGCTGGACGGTGGTCACCAAGGACCGGAAGTGGACCGCCCAGTTCGAGCACACCATCGTGGTGACAGAGGACGGTCACGAGATTCTGACACTGCCGTGACCGAGACCCCGGCGGCGCTGCGCGAGGCGCACCACGCGGATGTGTCCGGCGGCTGGCTCCGGCCGGCCGTGTTCGGCGCGATGGACGGGCTGGTCACCAACATTGCGCTGATCGCCGGGGTAGGCGGCGGTGGGGTGTCCCCCCGCAGCATCGTCCTCACCGGCGCGGCCGGGCTGGTCGCCGGGGCGATCTCCATGGGCCTGGGCGAATACACCAGCGTCCGGTCGGCCAACGAGCAGGTGGCCGCAGAGGTGGCCAAGGAGCGCCGCGAGCTGGAACGGCACCCGGAGGCCGAGGCGCGGGAACTGGCCGAGGCGTGGGTCGCCCGCGGGCTGTCCGAGGAACTGGCCCACGAGGTGGCGACCACGCTGGCCCGCAACCCGGAGGAGGCGCTGCGGGTACACGTCCGCGAGGAACTCGGCGTGAACCCCGACGAGCAGCCCAGCCCGTGGTCGGCGGCGGTCTCGTCGTTCCTCTGCTTCTCGATCGGCGCGTTGATCCCGCTGCTGACCTACCTGCTCGGGTTCACCAGCCTCTGGCTGGCCCTGGGCGTCGGCGGGGTCGGGCTCTTCGCCGCCGGTGCGGTGGTCGCCCGGTTCACCAACCGGCCCTGGTGGACCAGTGGCACCCGGCAACTGCTGCTGGGCGCGGCCGCCGCTGCCGCGACCTACCTGGTCGGCCGGCTGATCGGGGTACAGGGCGGGCTCGGCTGAACCGGCCGGCCCGCCGCCGATCCGGCCTGTTCCGTCCGCTTCCGTGGACGGATCAGGCCGGGCCGGTGGGGGCCAGCCGGAAGATCCGGATGTCCCGCCCGCCGGCCCGCTCGACGTACGTCTGGTAGGCCGGCCACTCGGTCACCAGCAGCCGCCAGAGCCGGTCCCGTTCCGCGCCGGTGGCCAGCTCGGCCCGTACCCGGATCCGCCGCCCGCCCACTGCGACCTCGGCGGTCGGCTCGGCCAGCAGGTTCAATGCCCAGGCCGGCTGATGGGTCTGCCCCCAGTTCGAGCCGATCACCACGTACCCGTCACCATCGCGGACGTAGAGCAGTGGGTTGCTGCGCGGCTGCCCGGAACGGCGGCCGGTGGTGGTGATGATCAACGATGGGATCAGGCCGAGCGCGACCACCCGTCCCCGGGTGAGTCGACCGACCAACCGGTCGGCGGGGACGAGGAGCCGGGCCCCGGCGGCGAACCAGCGCCGGTGGCCGAGTCGGCGGGTGAGGCTTCCCAGAGCGGACACCCGTCCAGTGTGCCGGCACACCGTCCCGGCCCCTCTCCCCGCCCGTCGATCATGGAGTTGTGGTGCCCCACAAAACGGCTATAAAGCCGTTTAGTGCCCACCATAAGTCCATGATCGACGGGCGGGGCGGCGGGTCAGTCGACGCGACGCTCGATCGGCAGCCGGGACCGGGTGAGTAGTCCTGCACCGAGCATCGCCAGCAGGGGTACCACCAGCAGGACCCCGAGCGGCAGCCAGGGCACGACCAGCGGGTACGGGTCCGTGGGCGGCCAGGTGTCGGCGTACGCCCGGTTGATCGCGGTGAGGATGGTGCCGGCCGCACCGAGACCGGCGACGATGCCGAGCAGGGTACCCACCCCAGCGATCACCCCGGCCCGGCTGACCGCCAGCGTGCGCCGTACCCCCGGACTGGCGCCCACCGCGGCCAGGGTGGTCAGGTCGGCCCGGCCCTCGGCGGCGGCCAGACCCGTGGCGATCCCGGCGGCACCCAGGGTGACCAGGCCGGCGGCGACGGCCAGTACCAGGCCGAACGGTGCCGGCGTGGTGGGCGGGCCGTCCGGACCGACGAGCACCTGGTAGTCGTCGTGCCGGGCCAGCGCACCGGTGAACCGCTTCTGGGCGGCGTCGGTCGGAGCCGCCGAGGTACCCAGCACGAAGCCGATGTCGTGCCCGGCGAGACCGGCCTGGGCGAGCGCACCGGGGGAGTAGATCTCCCGGGACGCCCGGAGGCCGGTGGTCAGCGCGTAGCCCGGCAGATCAAGGGTGACCAGCTCCGGGGAGCGGCTGTCGACGGTGTTGCGGTACACCTCGACGGTGACCCGCCCGTCCACCACCAGCCAGGGCTCGGCGATCACCACCCCACCGGCCCGTAGCACCGCCGTGGCCCGGGCCAGGTCGTCGCCGGAGGCGCCGGTCATCAGCGGCAGGGCCGGACCGTCGTCGACCACGGTGCCCATGCCCAGGTAGAAGGTGTCGTAGTAGTAGACGCCGTCGGCCGACCGGCAGCGGGGGTCGGTCCGGGCCCGCTCGCGTTCCGCCGCGCTCGGCGGCCACCGCGCCGGCTCCGGGCAGGCCGCGACGGCGGGCCGGCGCACCGCCAGCCAGCAGGAGGCACCCGGGGCGGTGCCGGGGCCGCAGCCCGGCACGCTCAGCGTCGCCACGGCGGTCGCCGCGACGCCGGCTCCCCGGGCCAGTTCCCCGACCGACTCGGGGGTGAGCGGCGGGTTGCCCGGGTCCGCTTCCGACCGGATCGCCGTGACGTACCCGGGGGGCAGCGTGGGCTGGTACCGGGCGGCGGTCAGGGCCTCGTCGCTGGCCAGCCACGCGCCGGTCGCCACGCTGCCGGCGACCGCTGCCAGCACCGCCGAGATGGCCGGGGCGGCGGCGGCCCGGTTGCGGCTGGTGTCCCGCAGCGCGATCCGCAGCGCCAGCGGCGCCCCCCGGCCGAGCCGGCCGAGCAGCCCGACCAGGCTGGGGGTGCAGAGCACCAGCCCGATCTCCCCGAGGACCAGCCCGATCAGGATGCCCCAGGTGCTCACCCGGGTGGCGGCCAGCGCGGCGGTCACCGACCCCGTGCCGGCCAGGCACAGTCCGAGTACCAGCCAGCGCCGGGACCGGGTGGCGCCCCGCCGGCCGGTCAGCCCGGCGACCACGTCCTGCCGTCCGGCCGTGTACGCCGGGACCAGCGCGGCGAGTACCCCGGTCAGCACGGCCAGGGTGGCGATGGCGACCAGCGCCTCCGGGAAGAACCGGTAGCCACCGGGGCGGTGCTGGTACAGCAGTTCGGCGACGAGTGGCCGGGCGGCCACCGCCGCTGCGGCACCGAGGGCCAGTCCCAGTCCGGCGCCGGCCAGACCGAGCACCAGGCCGTCGGCCAGCACGATCCGGCGTAACTGGGCGGGGGTACCGCCGTTCGCCGCGACCAGGGCCAGTTCCCGTTGTCGACGGCGTACCCCGACCGCGAACGCCGGGCCGGCCAGCAGAACCACTTCCAGCAGGCCGAGCCCGCCGACGAGGACACTCAGGCTGACCGACTCCTGGTCGACGGGCCCGACGGCCGGCGGCTCGTCCGTCGGGTAGACCGGGCTGCCGGGCGCCGTCTCGACCAGCACGCCCTGCGCGTTGAGCCGACGGACCAGGTCCGGGCCGACCGGTACCGGGATGTCCGCCAGCCACACGTCGGGCGGTTCCGCCAGCCCGGCCGGTGGTACCGCCAGCATCTCGCCGAGCTCGGCGGGGAACTCCACCACCCCGACCACCCGGAACGTGCGGGAACCGTCGGCGAGGGTCACCGTCCCGCCCGGGGCGACGCCGAGCCGGCGCAGGGCCGGACCGGTCGCCGCCACCTCACCGGGTCCGCGGGGTGCCCGTCCGGAGCGGAGCCGGACGATGCCCCGGACCAGCGGGTCGCCGACCTCGATGCCCCTCACCTGCATGCTGGTGACGCCGTCCGGGGTGACCAGCCGGAGGCGGGACTGCTCGACCAGCGGGACCACCCGGCTGTTGGCGGGCAGCAGGGCAGCCAGTTCGGCGACGGTCACCGGCCGCTGCCGGGCCGGTGCTTCGGAGCCGTAGCTGGCGTCGTTGGGCACCTGCCGCAGCGGTCCGTCGGTTGCCCAGCGCAGCTGGACGTCCGCCGCACCCAGCCGGCGAACCGCCTCCTCCTGCGGGGTGAGCTGGAACATGTCCCAGGTCGCCGCCGCGAAGGTGAGGGCCAGCACGGGCAGCGTGATCATGGCCAGGATGAGCGCGGTACGGCCCCGGGCCCGGCGGGACTCCCGCCAGGCGATCCGGACCGCCGCCCGCCACGAGCCGAAGCCGACCCGCAGCGGTCCCGCCGGGCTCACCGCAGCGCGCTGGGCAGCAACTGCTCGGGGCTGCCCAGCGGGGCCGTGCTGTCCACCACCGTCCCGTCGCGGAGGAAGACCACCCGGTCCGCCCACGCCGCGTGCCGGGCCTCGTGGGTCACCAGGACGGCGGCCACCCCGGCGTCCACCCGCTCGCGCAGCATGCCCAGCACCGCCTCACCGGTCTGTGAGTCCAGCGCACCGGTCGGCTCGTCGGCCAGCAGCAGGCAACGCTGACCGACCAGGGCCCGGGCGATCGCCACCCGCTGCTGCTGGCCGCCGGAGAGTTCGTCCGGGAACCGGGAACCGAGGCCGGTCAGCTCCATCCCGGCCAGGGTGGCCTGCGCGAGTTGCCGGGCCCGTCGGACCGGTACGCCGTCCAGCTCCAGCGGCAGCGCGACGTTCTCGTCGACGGTGAGCCCGGGCAGCAGGTTGAGCTGCTGGAACACGTACCCGATCCGGCGGCGGCGCAGCGCGGCGAGCTGGCGGCGGTTCAGGCCGGCCAGCGGCTGGCCGGCGACCAGCACCGTGCCCCGGGTCGGCCGGTCCAGACCGCCGGCCAGGTTGAGCAGGGTGGACTTTCCGGATCCGGAGGGGCCCATCACGGCGACCAGTTCGCCCGGTGCCACGGTCAGGTCCACTCCGCGCAGCGCGGGCACCGTGACCGGTCCGGTGCCGTGGGTGCGGTGGACGTCGCGGAGTTCCAGCACCGGGTCGTCGGCGGGCACGACCGGGATCATCGGGGCAGCTTCCCGCCGACCCGGGGTCCGGCTCCAGCGGACGGATCTCCAGCGGCCGGATCTGCGGCGGCCGGTCCCGGTGTGCCGGCCGGCCCCGTCGCTCCCGCCGCGCCGGTGGGGCTGTTGGCCGGCTTCGGCCGGTAGCGCACCAGGCTCGCCTCGCAGTGGTCCAGCCAGCGCAGCTCCGCCTCTGCCTGGAACATCATCGCGTCCAGGACCAGCCGCCAGGCCAGGTCGTCGGGGCGGTCGTCGATCCGCTTCAGCCGGCCGAACTCCTGCAACGCCCGCATCGTGGCGGTGCGCTGGTTCTGCACCACCGCGCGGACGTCCACGCCGGGGGTGGTGAGCGCCAGCGCCAGCTTGATCGCCAACTCGTCCCGGGGCCGGTCGGTACGACTGATCGGGGTGGCGAACCACAACGCCAGTTCCGCCCGGCCGGCGTCGGTGATCTCGTACGGCCGCTGTCCACCCTCGTTCTCGGGCAGGGCGAGCACCAGACCGTCGCGTTCCAGCCGCCCCAGGGTCGTGTAGACCTGCCCGATGTTCAGTGGCCAGGTGGCTCCGGTGGACTCCTCGAAGGCGGCCCGGAGTTGGTAGCCGTACATCTGCCCCCGTTCGAGCAGGGCGAGCAGACCGTGGCGGATGGACATGGATGGCAGTATGCATACCCGGTATGTCTCCCGCAAACCGGACGATCCGCGCCGGGTGCCTCCGGGGTCAGCCGGGGCGGCCGGGGAAGGCCACCGTCACCGGGGTCATCCCGGCGGTGCGCCGCCACCGGGTCGCCCGGACCGCGCAGTCGGTGAGTGCGGCCAGCACCCGGGACCGCTCCGCGCCGGTGGTGACCGGCAACGCGGCCCGCCAGTACGCGCCGGTCCGCTCCTCGATCTCGACGGCCAGCCGCAGGGCACTCGCCTGGTCGGTCACCGGGAACGGCAGCGCGTACCCGGCCTGGCCGGTCGGCACCGTTCCGCCCCCGGCCGCCAGTTGCAGCACCAGGGCGTCCCGGCGGGACCGGTGGGCCGCCTCCGCCTGCCGGGCCGCGTCGACGGCGGCCCCGCGCAGCCGTACCCCGATCGGCCCGTAGGCCCAGATCGCGGCATACTCGGCGCGCAGCGCGGCGGCCAGCTCCTCGCTCATCGCAGCGCCTCCAGGTGAGTGGCCCGGGCGGCGGCGATCGACCCCAGCAGCGCGGCCCGTTCGGTGGGTGCCTCCGTGCAGGCCCGCACCGCCGCGTCGCGGCCCTGCTGCTCGGCGGTACGCAGGTCGGCCAGGAGCTGGGCCGGGGTGCCGGCGGGCGGGCCGCTGGGGGAGCCGCTCGGGCGGCCCGACGGGGTGGTACCGATCACCCGGGCCAGTTCCGCCGCGTGCGCCCGGTGCGCCTCGGCGATCGGGTCGAGCCGGCCGGCCAGCTCCGGAGCGGCGGCGACGGCTGCGGCGTACCGGTCGGCCAGGTCGAGCGCGCCGGAGAGCAGCGGGGCCAGCGGGTCGGGGGCGGGATCGGGTGCCGGTTGACCGTCGAAGAGATCACAGCCGGTCAGTGCCGTACCGGTGCCGGCCAGGGTGACCAGGGCGCCGACGCGGAGGACGGTACGCCGGGAATGTCCGTCCGTGCCGTGGCGCTGCGTTGTTCTGCCGCTCAACACGGGGTTAAGTCAACACCATGCCGGCGCGGACGTGGGCCACCGGAGTCGGTGCGCCGGCCGCTGCATCTGTCGCCAGGCGCGTTACGCTCTGCGCAACCACCGGACGCGACTGCCCCGGTGGCGGCCCGACGTGGCTGCCCGGACGGGTCGGCCGTCGATCGAGAGATGGGGTGCGGGATGACGCAGCGTGGCCGTGCCACCAGGTCGACGGCGGGACCACGGGTCGGTGATCGACCCCGGAGCGACCTCGGTGCCCACCGCGCGCGACTGCGCGCGGTGATCGAGCCAGTGGTCAGTGCCGCCGGGTACGACCTGGAGGATCTCTCCGTGTCGCGGGCCGGTCGCCGGCACGTCGTCCGGGTGATCGTGGACGGCGACGGCGGGATCGATCTGGACCGGGTCGCGGACGTCTCCCGGGCGGTCTCGACCGCGCTGGACGCGGCCGAGGAGACCGGTTCGGACCTGGTCGCCGGTGAGTACCAGCTGGAGGTCAGCTCCCCGGGGGTGGACCGGCCGCTGACGCTGCCCCGGCACTGGCGGCGCAACGTCGGCCGGCTGGTGAAGGTGACCGCCCGGGGCGGTCCCGCGCTGCCCGGGCAGCGCGGCCAGCAGCCCTCGGGTGAGCGGCAGCTCACCGCCCGGGTGGTCGCGGCCGACGAGGAGACGGTGGTGCTGGACTGCGACGGCCAGTCCACCGAGTGGCGTTACCCCGATCTCGGGCCGGGCCGGGTCCAGGTGGAGTTCAACCGCCTGGACGAGGTTGCCGACGAGGACCTGACCGAGATCGAAGACACCGAGACCGAAGACACCGAGACCGAAGACTTCGACGACGAAGATGATGTGGAGGACGAGGAGAGGTGAACATCGACCTCGCGGCGCTGCGCGCACTGGAGCGTGAGCGGGAGATCCCGTTCGACACGATCCTCGCGGCGATCGAGACCGCGTTGCTGACCGCGTACCGGCACACCGAGGGCGCCGAGCCGCACGCCCGGGTGGAGATCGACCGGAAGAACGGCGCGGCCCTGGTCTACGCGCAGGAGCTGGACGACGACGGCACGGTGGTCCGGGAGTGGGACGACACCCCGCACGACTTCGGCCGGATCGCGGCGATGACCGCCAAGCAGGTGATCCTCCAGCGGCTGCGGGAGGCCACCGACGAGGTGCACTTCGGCGAGTACGTCGGCCGGGACGGCGACCTGGTGACGGGCGTGGTGCAGGCGCACGAGGCGCGTACCGAGAAGGGCATCGTCACCGTCGACCTCGGCAAGCTGGAGGCGGTACTTCCCGCCCCCGAGCAGGTGCCCGGTGAGCAGTACCGGCACGGTGAGCGGATCCGGTGCGTGGTGGTGCACGTGGCCAAGGGGATGCGTGGTCCGCAGATCACTCTCTCCCGTTCCCACCCGAACCTGGTCAAGAAGCTCTTCGCGCTGGAGGTGCCGGAGATCGCGGACGGTACCGTGGAGATCAGTGCGATCGCCCGTGAGGCGGGTCACCGCACCAAGATCGCGGTACGCTCGACGGCCTCCGGGGTCAACGCCAAGGGTGCCTGCATCGGCCCGATGGGTCAGCGGGTCCGGGCGGTGATGAGCGAGCTGCACGGTGAGAAAATCGACATCATCGACTGGTCCGACGACCCGGCGACCTTCGTCGGCAACGCGCTCTCCCCGGCGAAGGCCCTGCGGGTCGAGGTGGTGGACGCGTCGACGCGTACCGCACGGGTCACCGTGCCCGATTTCCAACTCTCGCTGGCGATCGGGCGGGAAGGGCAGAACGCCCGACTTGCTGCCCGGTTGACCGGTTGGCGGATCGACATCCGTTCGGACGCCGAGCAGGCGGCCACCTCCGCGCCGGCCGGCACGGAGCGGGGCTGATCACGTCCGGGAACCGGGCGGAGCGATCTCGGGTCCGTAGGGGTAGACTTACCTCGTGGTACGACGCGCGCAGCCGGAGCGCACCTGTGTGGGCTGCCGGCGGCGGGCGCCGGCCACCGAACTGCTGCGACTCGTCGCGGTCGGTGACGGGGCTGGTCACAGCCTCCGACCCGACCCGAGCCGCAGACTGCCGGGTCGGGGCGCGAACCTGCACCCAGATCCGGCTTGTCTCGCGCTGGCACTGCGACGTCGCGCCTTCGGGCGGGCGTTGCGCATCGCCGGGGTCCCGGACCCCGGCGAGTTGGCCGAGTACATCGACGCGTCAACCACTACGTTCGGTCATCCGGCCGGGCGAGGGTCGCAAGCAAGGTAGGACGACCAGCATGAGCACACGATGAAGTCCCTGAAATGACCAGGCTTCAAGTGCACGAGTGAGGTCGCTGCGGGTGCTGCCCGCACGGCCTCGGAGTGAGGAGTGCAGTGGCAGGCAAGGCCCGCGTACACGAGCTGGCAAAAGAGCTCGGGGTCGAGAGTAAGACCGTTCTCGCCAAGCTGAAGGAAATGGGCGAGTTCGTCAAGTCCGCATCCAGCACCGTCGAAGCGCCGGTAGCCCGGCGGTTGCGCGGTGCGTTCGTCGCGTCCGCGGGTCAGCCGGCCCAGGCCGCGCAGTCGGCGGCCAGCCCGGCCGCCCCGTCCGCGCCGACCCCGGCCGCGCCCGCCCCGGGCGAACCCCGGATCTCGGCCAAACCGATGCCGCCCCGCCGGCCAGGGCCCCCGCCGGGCGCCAAGCCCCGGGGTCCGGTGCCCGGTCCGCCGCCCTCGGCGGCACCGGTCGCCAAGCCGGCGAGTGCGCACGACATCGAGGTGGCGGCTGCGGAGGCCCGCGCCGCCGCCCTGAAGGCTGAGCAGGAGGCTGCGGTCAAGGCCGCTCAGGCCGCCCGTCAGCAGCAGCGCGACAACGTCCGGCGGGAACCGCCGACCGACGGCCAGACCCGACCCAAGCCGGGTCCGGGCAGCATGCCGCCCCGGCCGGGTTCTCCGGCCGCGCGTCCCGCTGCGCCCGCACCGGGTGCGCCGGCCCCGGGTCCCGGTCGTCCGGGTGCCCGTCCGCCGGCCCGCAGTGGCGGTAACAACCCGTTCGGTATCACTCCGGGTGGCGGGCAGCGTCCGCCGGCCGCCGGTGGCGGTGGTCCCCGGCCCAACCCGGCGAACATGCCGCCGCGGCCCAGCCCGGCGTCGATGCCGCCGCGGCCCAGCCCGGCGTCCATGCCGAGCCAGCGGCCCGGTCCCCGGCCCGGTGGCGGTGCCGGTCGTCCCGGTGGTCCGGGCGGCGGCGCGGGTCGTCCCGGCGGCGGTGGCGGTGGCTTCCGTGGTGGCCCTGGTGGTGGCGGCGGTGGCGGTGGCTTCCGTGGCGGCCCAGGTGGCGGCGGTGGCGGTGGCTTCCGTGGTGGCCCTGGTGCCGGTGCCGGTGCCGGTGCCGGTGGTGGCTTCCGTCCGGGCGGCGGCGCGCCGGCCGGTGGCGGTGGTCGTCCCGGCGGTGGCGGTCGTGGCCGTGGCGGCGGCGCCGCGGGTGCCTTCGGGCGTCCGGGCGGTAAGCCGACCCGTGGTCGTAAGTCGAAGAAGCAGCGCAGACAGGAGTTCGACAACCTGTCGGCCCCGACCATGAGCTCGGGTGCGCCCCGGGGTCAGGGGCAGGTCGTCCGGTTGTCCCGCGGTGCGTCGCTCTCCGACTTCGCCGACAAGATCAACGCCAACCCGGGTTCGCTCGTCCAGGAGATGTTCAACCTGGGTGAGATGGTCACGGCCACGCAGTCCTGCTCCGACGACACCCTGCTGCTGCTGGGTGAGCACCTCGGGTTCGACGTGCAGATCGTCAGCCCGGAGGACGAGGACCGCGAGCTGCTGGCGCAGTTCAACATCGACCTCGACGCCGAGGTCTCCTCCGACCGGCTGGTCAGCCGGGCCCCGGTGGTGACCGTCATGGGTCACGTCGACCACGGTAAGACCAAGCTGCTCGACGCGATCCGTAAGGCGAACGTCGTGGCCGGCGAGGCGGGTGGCATCACCCAGCACATCGGTGCCTACCAGGTCCACGTCCCGCACGAGGGCGAGGACCGGGCGGTGACCTTCATCGACACCCCGGGTCACGAGGCGTTCACCGCCATGCGTGCCCGTGGTGCCCAGGTCACCGACATCGTGGTGCTCGTGGTCGCGGCGGACGACGGCGTGATGCCGCAGACCATCGAGGCGTTGAACCACGCCAAGGCGGCCGAGGTGCCGATCGTGGTCGCGGTCAACAAGGTCGACAAGCCCGAGGCGAACCCGGACAAGGTCCGCCAGCAGCTGACCGAGTACGGCCTGGTCGCTGAGGAGTACGGCGGCGACACCATGTTCGTCAACGTGGCGGCGAAGCCGGGCATCGGCATCGACGAACTGCTGGAGGCGGTCCTGCTGACCGCAGACGCGTCGCTGGAGCTGACCGCTCCCATCGACGGGCCGGCCCAGGGTGTGGCCATCGAGGCGCACCTGGACAAGGGTCGCGGTGCGGTGGCGACGGTGCTGGTGCAGAAGGGCACCCTGCGGGCGGGCGACTCGATCGTCGCCGGTGGGGCGCACGGCCGGGTCCGGGCCATGCTCGACGAGAACGGCAACCAGGTCAGCGAGGCCGGTCCGGCACGTCCGGTGCTGGTGCTCGGTCTGACCGCGGTGCCGGGAGCGGGCGACACCTTCCTCGCTGCGGCCGACGACCGTACGGTCCGGCAGATCGCCGAGCAGCGGCAGGCACGGCGGCGGGCGGCGTCCTTCGCCAACTCCCGTGGCCGGGCGACGCTGGAGACGCTCATGGAGCAGCTCAAGGAGGGCGAGAAGACCTCGCTCAACCTGGTGCTCAAGGGCGATGTCTCCGGTTCGGTGGAGGCGCTGGAGGACGCGCTGTTCAACCTCGACATCCCCGAGGAGGTCCAGCTCAGGATCATCCACCGGGGCGTCGGTGCGATCACCGAGAGCGACGTCATGCTCGCGAGCGCCACGTCCGAGGCGGTCACGATCATCGGCTTCAACGTGCGGGCGGCCAACAAGGTCCGCGAGATCGCCGACCGCGAGGGCGTGGAGATCCGGTACTACACCGTCATCTACCAGGCCATCGAGGAGATCGACGCCGCGCTCAAGGGTCTGCTCAAGCCGGAGTACGAGGAGGTGGGGCTGGGCAGCGCGGAGATCCGCGACGTCTTCCGCTCCTCCAAGGTCGGCAACATCTCCGGTTGTATCGTCCGGTCGGGGGTCATCCGACGGAACGCCAAGGCCCGCCTGATGCGGGACGGGGCGGTCGTCGCGGACAACCTCACGATCAGCTCGCTCAAGCGTTTCAAGGACGACGCGACCGAGGTCCGCGAGGGCTTCGAGTGTGGTCTGACCCTGGCTGGTTACAACAACGTCCAGGTCGGCGACCTCATCGAGACCTTCGAGATGCGGGAGAAGCCGCGCGCCTGATCGCCGGTTGACACAGATCAAGGGGTTTACGCCGACCGGCGTAAACCCCTTGATCATGTGGGCGGGCCAACGGGTACAGTCGGTGACGATGTTCACCGGAACCGCGTTGTTCGACCTGCTGCTGCCGGGTGACTCCCGGTCGCTCAAGGCGAAGAGGTCATACGTCCGGCCGATCGTGGCGGCGCTACGCCGTTTCGAGGTGTCGGCCGCCGAGGTGGGGGCGCTCGACCTGCACGGTCGAGCCCAGATCGCGGTCGCCGTGGTCGCGGCCGAGCCGGCGCACGTCCGGGAGGTGCTCGACTCCTGCGAGCGCCTGGTGGCCGGGCGGCCGGAGGCGGAGCTGCTGTCGGTGCGCCGGCAGCTGTACGGGCCCGAGGACTGAGGTCCCGTCCCCGGGACTGGCGAGGGTACAACCGGCCACCGCCGCCGTGTGGGTGGCCGGTGTGTGCCGGGTAGTGTTCACAACGATGGCTGGTCCGGCCCGGGGCTGTTGTGGCGCCCGGGTCCGGGCCGGGAGCAGGACGCCGTGGAGGTGCGGAGATGACGGATCCGGCCAAGGTACGCCGGCACGCGGAGCGGGTGCGTGAGCTGGTGGCGTCGGTGGTGCGTACCCAGATCAAGGACCCCCGGTTGGGCATGATCACCATCACCGACGCGCGGATCACGGCGGACCTGCGCGACGCCACGGTCTTCTACACCGTGCTCGGCGACACCGCCGCCCAGGCGGGTACCGCTGCGGCGCTGGAGAGCGCCAAGGGCCTGCTGCGCAGCACCGTCGGCAAGGCGCTCGGGCTCCGGCACTCGCCGTCGCTGACCTTCGTCCTGGACGACGTACAGGACCAGGTCAAGCAGATCGACGACCTGCTCGCCGAGGCCCGGCACCGGGACGCCGAGGTGCAGCGCCTGGCAGCCCAGGCGAAGTACGCGGGCGACGCCCAGCCGTACAAGCTCGACGAGGACGACGACTCCGACGACGACTCCGACGACTCCGACGGTGCGGACGCCGCCGACGACGGGGATCGGCGGTGACCGGATCCTCCGGTGGATCAACCGGCACCGCGCTCGCTGACGGGCCGGTGCCGGTGGCCGGCCCCACCGAGGCCGACTGGGCCGCCGCCGTGGCGGCGGTCCGTGACCTCCCCGAGGATCCCGAGGTTCTGCTGATCTGTCACGTCAACCCGGACGGTGACGCGCTGGGCAGCATGCTCGGCTTCGGGCTGGGCCTGCGCCGGCTGGGGATACGCCGGTTGCAGGCCACCTTCCCCGGGCCGCCGGAGGTACCCGAGCCGTTGCGGGGTCTGCCCGGGGCGGAGCTGCTGGTCCCGGCGGACCGGGTGTACCCGGCCCCGGATCTGGTGATCTGCTTCGACGCGGCCAGCGAGTCCCGACTGGGTGAGCTGCTCGACCGGTTGGACACCGCCGGCACCAGCGTGGTGCTCGACCACCACGCCTCCAACACCCGGTTCGGCGCGGTGCCCGTGGTGGACCCGGCGGCGGCGGCGACCTCGGTGGTGGCCGAGGAACTGCTCGACCGGCTGGGGGTACCCCTCGACGCGGCCATCGCGGAGTGCTTCTATGTCGCCCTCGCCACGGACACCGGTTCGTTCCGCTTCGCGGCGACCACTCCGGCGGTGCACCTGATGGCGGCCCGACTCTTGGCCACCGGGATCGACCCGGGGGTGATCTCGCGCCGGATCTTCGACACCCGGCCGTTCGGTGCGGTCCGGCTCTACGGCGACGTGCTGGGGCGGGCCCGCCTGGAGCCGGCTTCGGCGGCCGGTCTGGGACTGGTCTGGACCTATGCGACCCTGGACGACCTGGCCCGCCACGACCAGCGCCCGTACGTGCTCGAACCACTGATCGACTCGGTGCGGTGCGCCGCCGAGGCGGACGTGAGCTGTGTCGTCAAACAGGTCGCGCCGGGGGAGTGGGCGGTCTCCATGCGCAGCAAGGGCAGGGTGGACGTGAGCAGGGTCGCGGTTGCCCTCGGCGGCGGCGGGCACCGGTTCGCTGCGGGTTTCACCGGCCACGGCACCGCCGACGAGGTGGTGGACCGGATCCGCGAGCAGCTCGACGGCGCGGTGATCAGCGATGACTCCGAAGGGTGTCGGCCTTCCGGCAGGGCGTGATCGCCGGGCATCATGGCGGGATGGAGCAGCATCGTGAGATTGCTGCCGAGGTGCCCCGGAGTTGGGACCGGCCGGTCGTCTCGGTGCCCGTACTGATCTGTCTCTCCCTGGTCGGCGGCCAGTTGCCGTCCTTCTCGGCGCAGGCCAACCTCTACACCCTCGGCACCGGCGGGGCGCTGATCTGGCTGGGCCTCGGCAACCGGCTGGCCCGCCGGCCGGCCCCGGACCGGTTGCCCCGGGGGGTGGTCTGGTGGATGCTGCCGGCGGTGCTCTTCGGCATCTTCGAGGGGGGCACCTTCGTGCTCGGATCCTCCGACGACTTCCCGACCTTCTCCCGGTTGGCGGATCCGTTGCTGGAGGACCCCCTGGTCCGTTCGGCGGCCTACTTCGCCTGGCTCTCCGCGTTCTGGGGACTGGTGCGCCGATGATGCGGTCCCTGGCCATCGGTGGCTTCCTGACGGCCCTGGCGCTTTTCGCGGTGGTCGAGTGGGCGGCCCGCCGGGAGGGGTCGCGGATCCCCACGCTCGGTGATCTCTGTGCCTACGTCATGCGCTACGAGGTCGGTCCGGTTCCGGTCGGCCGGATCGGGGTGTTCGGCTTCTGGTGGTGGCTCGGCTGGCACTTCTTTGCCCGCTGAGTTGCCCTGCGCCGCGCTGGGTCGCCCGTTGGACCCCGCCCTGACCCGTCTGCTGGACCGCCCGGTCGGCCGGTGCCTGGCCCGGTGGGGCGGATCCCTACTGCGGGTCTGGGGGACCACCCGGACCTGGGCCCGGCCTGTCCATATGACGGGAAGGATGGGCACGATGTGGACCTGAACGATAGCTTGGGTGGGCAGGTCGACGTCTGATTGCGGTGTCGGCCATCGGTGGTGGGGCCTCACCCGGACCCCGGCCACCACCAGGGTCAACCGACCCGGGCGCGCGCTGCCCGGCCGGCTGCTCCGGCGATCCCGGAGGGTCTGCGAGGGCGTTTCCGCAACGACCCGAGACGGGCCGCCACACGGCGGCTCGCACCCTGGAAGGACCCCTGCCGTGGCCACCATGCCCAAGCCTGAGAACAAGACCACCGACGAGGCCCGCGAGCAGGCCCGTCGCGCCCTGCAGACCTCGATGGACCGCCGCCAGTGACCTCGCCGGTCGTCCGGTGACATCGGGGCGTACCGCGCTCGGGGTGCCACCGGCCCCGTCGACCGTCCACGCCTGAAGGCTCGGTCGGTCCGGGTAGCTGGGCCGTAAGTGGCATGACGCATTGCGATCCTTACGGCGTACTGCCAGGATCGTCGACGTGACGTCGCCGCCCGTATCCACGCACCCGCCGGTGGCCGCCACCGGCCGTCGCATCGCCGCGCTCGCCCTGCCCGCGCTGGTGGTGCTCGCCGCCGAGCCGCTGTACGTGCTGGTGGACACCGCCGTGGTCGGACATCTCGGCCGGGTGCCGCTGGCCGCCCTCGCCATCGGCGGTCAGGTGATGACCCTCGCCGCCTGGCTGGGCACCGTCGTCGCGTACGGCACGACGGGGCGGGCCGCCCGCCGGTTCGGCGCCGGCGACCGGGGTGCCGCGGTCACCGAGGGCGTGCAGTCGTCCTGGCTCGCCCTCACCGTCGGCCTGCTCATCGCGCTCACCCTCCAGGTCGTGGCCGGGCCGTTGACGCGTACCCTGGCCGGCCCGGGATCCGAGGTGGCCGACGCCGCCGCGCAGTGGCTGCGGATCGCGGCGCTCGGCGCCCCCGGCCTGCTGCTCGCGGCAGCCGGCAACGGCTGGCTGCGCGGCGTCCAGGACACCCGCCGCCCGCTGCTGTTCGTACTCGGACCCAATCTGCTCTCCGCACTGCTCTGCCCGTTGCTGGTCTATCCCGCCGGGTTGGGCCTGGTCGGCTCTGCGGTCGCCAACGCGATCGCCCAGACCATCTCCGGGCTGCTCTTCGTCGGTGCCCTGATCAGCGAACGGGTGCCGCTGCGGCCGCTACCGGGGCTGATCGTCGCGCAACTGGTACTCAGCCGGGACCTGCTCATCCGGGGCGTCGCGTTCCAGGCCAGCTTCCTCTCCGCGACCGCGGTCGCGGCCCGGTTCGGCGCCGCCGCCGTCGGGGCCCACCAGATCGCCCTGCAACTGTGGTTCTTCACCGCGCTGGCCCTCGACGCCCTGGCCATCGCCGCCCAGTCGCTGGTCGGTGCCGCGCTGGGCGCGGGTGACGACACGTGGGCACGGGCGCTGGCCCGCCGGACCGCGCTGCTCGGCGGGCTCTGCGGCATCGGGTTCGCGCTGCTCATCGCCGCCGGGGCCGGCGTGGTCCCGGGGTGGTTCAGCTCCGATGCCGAGGTACGCGACCAGGCGCTGGTCGCCTGGCCATGGTTCGTCGCGATGCAACCACTGGCCGGCGTGGTCTTCGCCCTGGACGGGGTGCTGATCGGTGCCGGTGACGTGCGCTACCTGCGGAACCTGACCATCGTCGCGGCGCTCGGCGGTTTCCTGCCGGCGATCTGGCTGGCCCACGCGTTCGACCTCGGCCTCGGCGGCATCTGGGCCGGGCTGACCCTCTTCGTCGTGGTACGGCTGGTGGCGCTGCTGCTGCGGCTACGGTCGGGGCGCTGGGCGGTGGTCGGCGCGGTGCGCTGAACTCAGCGCCCACTCTCCTTCGCCAGGAAGAAGAGATAGAGCGCCCCGGCCACCAGCACCGAGGCGGTCACCCCGACGACGACGAACGAGATGATCGCCGCCGGCACCGGATGGCGTTCGGACCACCGGGTCCGGCTGCGCCGGGCCCACCAGGCGCGGCGGGCGGCCCGCAGCCGCGGCCGACCATCGACCCACGTCGACAACCGGCGTCCGACGGTCATCCGGGGCGGCTCGGGGTTGCGCAGCCACTCCGGCAGCGGGGTACGTCCGTCAGCCATCGCCGTCCTTCGGTCGTCGTATGCGTGGGCATAGGGTGGTCCGGTGATCGATGCGTGGGAGCCGACCGGTCCGGGGGTGCTTCGCCTGCCGTCGGGGCGGCTGGTCCGGGGCCGAGGCCTGAGCCGGCCGCTGCCACCGGGACCGGCACCGACCTTCGCCGTGTACCTGCTCGGTCAGCAGCCGCCGACAGTCGACTGGGAGAGCCGCTGGCTGCGCTGGCCCGACTTCTGGCTGCCGAGCGACCGGGCGCAGGCGCGGGAGATGTTCCGGGAGGCCCTGGACCGGGCGGGTACCGACCGGGTGGAGCTGGCCTGCGCAGGTGGCCGGGGCCGGACCGGTACGGCGCTGGCCTGTCTGGCGGTGCTCGACGGGGTGCCGGCGGACCAGGCGGTGGCCTACGTGCGCCGGCACTACAGCCCGCATGCCGTGGAGACACCCTGGCAGAGCCGGTACGTCCACCGGTTCTCCCCGGCCGTCCACTGACCCGGTCAACAGGCCGCCGCCGTGGGTAGCGGCTGCTCGGGGTCGTACACCGCGTCGGCCTGCGCTTTCTGGTCGGGCAGGTGCAGGTCCAACGGATGTGCCACGTCGAGAAAGCCCCGCTTCAACTCGGCGCAGTCGACGTTGTTCGGCACCGCTCGCGCCGAAACCAACCAGAGCCCCCGGGAGGGCGCCGGCACGTCCGCCGGGTGCGGGACGTGCCAGACCACCTCGTCGCGTACCGCGACCAGGCCGGCACCACCGGCGGGCTCCACCACCTCGAAGGCGTACACCCAGGTGACGTTGGTGGTGATCTCCAGGACCCGGACGCCGTCGGTGCCCCGGGTGGCCCGGTAGGTGAGCCGACCCTTCGCCCGGGTGCCGTCCCGGGGCCGGTCGGCACCCGTGACGATCCGGGTCGCGTAGTTCAGGAACACGTCGCTGGTGAAGTCCGCGCGGATCTCCGGCTGGGCGGCCGGGGCGAAGAGCGCGACGAAGGGTTCGATGTCCCCGGACGCCATGCTGCGGTCGAGCCGCCCCTCGGTCAGGGCCTGCTGAACCGTGGCCAGCGCATCGCGGACCTGCGCGGCGGTGAACGGGCCCTCGGCCCGGGCCGGCGGCGTCGTGATGCCGGCGGCCCCCGGGAGGTACGCCGCCGCCGGGGTGCCCGCGAAGTAGTCAACCTTCCGCCCGGTGGAGCCGACCGCGCTGGTCGGTACGACCGTCGTGGTCGGCTCCGGCTCGGCAGCCCGGGGCAGGGCGTTGACGCGTGAGACCATCCAGCCTGCGGTGACCAGGAGGAGGACCGACAGGCCGATGGTGACGGTGGCCACCACCTTGCGGTCGCGGTTGGCCAGCCATACCCGGAGCCGGTCCCGCCGATCGAGTGGCTTCTCGGTCTGGGCGTCCCGGAACCAGTCCGGCAGCCGTACCGGATGACGGTCGGCCACCGGCCCGGGAACCGGTGCTGCCGCTGTGGTCGGGACGTCGGTGCCGGGGGGCGTGCGCGGTCCGTCATTCATCGCGGGTGGTCTTGCTCCATCGGGGGTGGCAGTGGGGCACCGGGGCGGTGGCGCTCTGGTTCAACAGCGGTCCTTCGAGTCCAGCGGGTGCTGCGGGTCGTAGTAGACGTCGGGGTTCGTCTGGGTCGTCGTCGAGCCGGTGACGACCGGTGGCAGCGGCGGACTGACGTCGAGGAAGCCGCGCCGGAAGGCGGCACAGTCGACGTTGTATCCGTAGGAGGTGGCCGACCACAGCCACAGGCCCCGGGAACCGGTCCGTACGTCGTTGCGGTGCGGTACGTGCCAGACCACCTTGTCGTGCATGACCACCAGGGCGTCCCGGGGATCGGTCGCCGGTACGTCGAACGGATAGACCCAGACGAAGTTGGTGGTGATTTCCAGCACGCGGACGCCGTACTCGTCCACGGTGGGCCGGTAGGTGACGGTCCCCTTGACCCGGGGAGTCTCGGTCCGCACCCAGCGGGTCTTGCCGCCGATCCGGGTCGCGTAGTTCAGGGCGACGGCGTTGGTGAACTCCTTGCGCAGGTCTGCTCGGGCGTCGGGAGCCATCAGCGCGAGGAACGGCCCGTTGTCGCCGGCCAGCATCCGGGGACCGAGCCGCGCCTCGACCAGTGCCCGGCGGACCAGGGCCAGCCCGTCGCGTACCTGTGCGGCGGTGTACGGGCCGACCGCGTGGGCCGGCGGCAGCACGATGCCGGCGGCGCCGGACGGGAAGGTCTGGGCCGGGGTACCGGCCCACCGGTCCCGGTAGCGTGCCCAGTGCTCCGCGTCGCTGCCGGGTGCCGGGCTCCCGTCCGGCCCGGCGGTGGGCGTTGCCGCCACTGCGGTCGGCCCGGTCCCGAAGTGCTGCCGGACCCGGTAGCCGATCCAGCCGACCCCGGCGAGCAGGGCCAGGACGAGCAGGCCGCCGACCACCCCCAGGGTCCGCCCGAAGTGGTGCTCCCAGCCGAGCCGCACCCGTTCGGTGGCGGTCAGCGGATGCTCCTGCTCGGGTTGGCGCATCCAGTCCGGTACCGCCAGTCGCGCCGGCTCGGTGTCGTCGGGCCGGCGGCCGGTCGCGGTGTCGGGGATGCGCGTCGTACCGGCGGGGGCCGGATCCGTACCGGTGGACCGGTCGGGGGTGGCGTCGTCGCTGTTCATGTGTCCCTGAGGCGCAGTGGGCGGGGAGGGGCCGCGGGGTGCGGTCGGCGCGGCGCGGAAAGCAGCGATGATCCTCGCATCGATCGCGTGCCGGCCTCCACCGACTTCCGGGTCGTGTCGGTTGCCCGATTGGAACCCGGGAAACGGGTTCTGGCAGGCTTGGCGGGCGTGAGCACTGACGGTCTGATCGTGGTCGACAAGCCCGGCGGCATGACGTCGCACGATGTGGTGGCGCGGATCCGCCGGCTGGCGCGTACCCGGCGGGTGGGGCACGGTGGCACACTGGACCCGATGGCCACCGGGGTACTGGTGATCGGGGTCGGCCGGGCCACCCGGCTGCTGACCTACGTGATCGGGGCCGGCAAGAGCTACACCGCCACGATCCGGCTCGGTCAGGCCACCGTCACCGACGACGCCGAGGGGGACGTGATCGCCACCACCCCGGCCGGCACGGTGACCGACGACGCGATCCGGGCCGGCCTCGCGGCCCAGAGCGGCGAGATCGACCAGGTACCGAGCGCGGTCAGCGCCATCAAGATCGACGGGCAGCGGGCGTACAAGCGGGTCCGCGAGGGGGAGAGTGTCGAGCTGCCGTCCCGTCGGGTGACCATCTCTCGGCTCGACGTGCTCGCCATCCGTCGCGACGGACCCGACGTGATCGACGTCGATGTGGACGTGACCTGCTCCTCCGGCACGTACATCCGGGCCGTCGCCCGGGACCTCGGGCTGGCCCTCGGGGTCGGCGGCCATCTCACCGCGCTGCGGCGGACCGCCGTGGGCGGGTTCACCCTGGCCGAGGCGGCGACCCTGACCGAGCTGGAGGAACGGGCCCCCGAGGTGGTGAACCTGCCGCTGTCCGCGGCCGCCGCCCGGTTCTTCCCGCGCCGGGACGCCAGCGCCGACGAGGCGGCGGCGCTCTCCCACGGCGGACCACTGACGGTGGCCGGGATCACCGGCCCGTACGCCGTCTTCGATCCGGCCGGCGCGTTGATCGCTATCGTCAGCGAGCGGGGCGGTCGGGCCCGCGCGGAGATCGTGCTCGCCCCGGCCTGACCGGAACGCACAGCACGTCCGTCCGCCGACCTGGCGGCGGAGGGATCGTCCCGGCGGGTCGGGACGACGGACGGGGAGGGGACGGATGCAGCGCTGGCGGGGTCACGACCGGACACCGGGCGGGTGGGGCCGATCGGTGGTCACCATCGGCGTCTTCGACGGGGTCCACCGGGGGCACCAGGCGACCATCGCGCACGCGGTACGACGGGCCAGGGAACTGGGCGTCCGGTCGGTGGTGGTCACCTTCGACCCGCACCCTGCCGAGGTGGTGCGGCCGGGCTCGCACCCGGCGGTGCTCACCGAGTCGGCCCGCAAGGCCGCACTGGTGGAGGAACTCGGCGTCGACGGGCTCTGCGTGGTGCCCTTCACCCCGGAGTTCTCCCGGCTCTCCGCCGAGGCGTTCGTGCACGACGTGCTCGTCGAGCACCTGCACGCCACGCTCGTGATGGTCGGGAGCAACTTCCGGTTCGGGCACCGGGCGGCTGGTGACGTGGCCCTGCTGGAGAGGCTGGGGCGGACCTTCGGTTTCGGGGTCGAGGGGGCACCGCTGGTCAGCGCGGACGGCACGGTCTTCTCCTCGACGTACATCCGCTCCTGCATCGCGGCGGGGGACGTGGGCGCGGCGACGGCGGCGCTGGGTCGGCCGCACCGGCTGGAGGGCGTGGTGGTCCGGGGCGACCAGCGCGGCCGGGAGCTGGATTTCCCCACCGCCAACCTGCTCTGCCACCGGTACGCGGCGGTACCGGCCGACGGGGTGTACGCCGGTTGGCTGCTGCGTTCCGCCGAGCGGGGTGGCGATCGGCCGCGGTTGGCGGCGGCGATCTCCATCGGCACCAATCCCACCTTCTCCGGGCGGGAGCGGCGGGTCGAGGCCCACGCGTTGGACTTCTCCGGCGATCTGTACGGTGAGCGGATGGCGCTGGAGTTCGTCGCGCACCTGCGGGAACAGTGCCGCTTCGACAGCATCGACGCGTTGATCGCCCAGATGAACAAGGACGTGGCGCGGACCCGCCAGGTGCTCGGTTGACGGCTCCGGTGGCCCGGATCGGGCCGCTGAGGTGCCCTTCGTCGGGCGATTCCGGAGAGAGCTGGTAATCTGGCGGAGACGTCGACTTACCGACGGCCGTCCTCGCGTGCCTGCACGACGCCGCGGGTGCGAGGCCGGGTCCGCATCCGGTCCAACGACAGGATGTCGGACATCAACGACAACCCACTGAAATAGGGAGAAAATGGCGCTCGACCAGGAAGCCAAGGCCAAGATCCGCGCGGAGTACGCGACCGTCGAGGGCGACACCGGTTCGCCCGAGGTCCAGGTTGCCGTGCTGACCAAGCGGATCGCCGACCTCACCGAGCACCTCAAGGTGCACAAGCACGACCACCACAGCCGTCGTGGTCTGCTCCTGCTGGTCGGTCGGCGCCGCCGGCTGCTGAACTACATGCAGAAAGAGGACATCAACCGCTACCGGTCGCTCATCGAGCGGCTCGGCCTGCGCAGGTGACGTGACGGGGGAGTGGCCGACGGCCGCTCCCCCGTTCCCACGTCACCACCACAACAGGGGCCAGCGCGACCACCCGACGGAAAGCCGGTCAGCGCACCGGTCTCCGGTAGTGGCCCCCGGGAGTACCGGCACCCGTGCCGACCATCCCGGGCGCTTCGATCGAAGACCGGCCGTCTGAGCAGCTCTCCCGCGTCGTGGGCCCCCCGATCGAAGGAGTGCGACTCACTCATGACCGAGAACAAGCTCGGCACCCAGCACCGTACCGCCGTGATCGACAACGGGTCGTTCGGCACCCGCGAGATCACCTTTTCCACCGGCCGGCTGGCCCGTCAGGCCGCCGGTTCCGTCATCGCCCAGCTCGGCGAGACGGTCGTCCTCTCCGCGACCACCGCGAGCAAGCAGCCGAAGGAGCACTTCGACTTCTTCCCGCTGACCGTGGACGTCGAGGAGCGGATGTACGCCGCCGGCCGGATCCCCGGCTCGTTCTTCCGCCGCGAGGGCCGGCCCAGCGAGGACGCCATCCTCACCTGCCGCCTGATCGACCGGCCGCTGCGCCCGTCGTTCGTCAAGGGCCTGCGTAACGAGGTCCAGGTCGTCGAGACCGTCCTCGCGCTCGACCCGCAGCACCCGTACGACGTGGTCGCGATCAACGCCGCGTCGATGTCCACCAAGCTCTCCGGCCTGCCGTTCTCCGGCCCGATCGGGGCGACCCGGATGGCGCACGTCGACGGCCAGTGGGTCGCCTTCCCGACCCACGAGGAGCTGGCCCGCGCCACCTTCGACATGGTGGTGGCCGGTCGGGCCCTGCCGGACGGCGACGTCGCGATCATGATGGTCGAGGCGGAGGCCACCGAGCACACCGTGGCGCTGGTCGCCGGCGGTGCGACCGCCCCGACCGAGGAGGTCGTGGCGAGCGGTCTGGAGGCCGCCAAGCCGGCCATCCGCGAGCTGTGCCGGGCGCAGAGCGAGCTGGCCGAGGTCGCCGCGAAGCCGGTCGCCGAGTTCCCGGTCTTCCTGGACTACAACGACGACGTCTTCGACGCGGTTGCCGAGACCGGTCGGGGTGAGGTCGCCGAGGCCCTCAAGATCGCCGGCAAGGCGGACCGCGAGGAGGCGCTCGACCGGATCAAGGCCCGGGTGCAGGAGACGCTCGCCGAGCGCTTCGAGGGCCGGGAGAAGGAGGTCAGCGCGGCGTTCCGCTCGCTGACCAAGTCCGAGGTCCGGTCCCGGGTGCTGCGCGAGCAGGTCCGGATCGACGGCCGTGGCCCGCGCGACATCCGGCCGCTCATCGCCGAGGTGGGTGTCCTGCCCCGGGTGCACGGCTCGGCGATCTTCGAGCGGGGCGAGACCCAGATCATGGGCGTCACCACGCTGAACATGCTCCGCATGGAGCAGTCGCTGGACACCCTCTCCCCGGAGAAGTCCAAGCGGTACATGCACAACTACAACTTCCCGCCGTACTCGGTCGGTGAGACCGGCCGGGTCGGTGCGCCGAAGCGGCGCGAGATCGGTCACGGCGCGCTCGCCGAGCGGGCCCTGATCCCGGTGCTGCCCTCGCGCGAGGAGTTCCCGTACGCCATCCGACAGGTCTCCGAGGCGCTCGGCTCGAACGGCTCGACCTCGATGGGTTCGGTCTGCGCGTCGACCCTGGCCCTGCTCTCCGCCGGTGTGCCGCTCAAGGCGCCGGTGGCCGGCATCGCCATGGGCCTCATCTCCGACGAGGTGGACGGCAAGACGCACTACGTCTCGCTGACCGACATCCTCGGTGCCGAGGACGCCTTCGGTGACATGGACTTCAAGGTCGCCGGTACCCGGGAGTTCGTCACCGCGCTCCAGCTCGACACCAAGCTCGACGGCATCCCGTCCGACGTGCTGGCCGCCGCGCTCCAGCAGGCCCACGAGGCCCGGCAGACCATCCTGGACGTGATGCAGGCGGCGATCGAGGCCCCGGCCACCATGTCGGACTACGCGCCGCGGGTCACCACCGTCAAGATCCCGGTTGACAAGATCGGCATGGTGATCGGCCCGAAGGGCCAGACCATCAACGCCATCCAGGACGAGACCGGCGCCGAGATCTCCATCGAGGACGACGGCACGATCTACGTCGGCGCCACCAACGGCCCGTCGGCCGAGGCGGCGGTGGAGCGGATCAACGCCATCGCCAACCCGACCCTGCCGAAGATGGGCGACAAGTTCCTCGGCACGGTGGTCAAGACCGCCGCGTTCGGGGCGTTCGTCTCGCTGCTGCCGGGCCGCGACGGCCTGCTGCACATCTCGAAGGTGGGCGACGGCAAGCGGGTCGAGCGGGTCGAGGACTTCCTCAACGTCGGTGACCGGGTCGAGGTCCAGATCGCCGACATCGACGCGCGCGGCAAGATCTACCTGGACAAGGTGCGCCCGGAGGGCGAGGAGGCCCCGGCAGCCGAGGGCGCGGCCGAGGGCGGCGAGCGGCCGGCCGGTCGGGACCGCGGCGACCGGGCCCCGCGGGACCGGGGTGACCGGGAGCGTGGCGAGCGCGGACCGGGTCGTGGCGAGCGGGGCGACGGTGGCGGCGAGGGCGGTGGCGAGCCGCGTCGGCGTCGCAGCCGGCACAGCTGAGCATCCGGACAGCCAGTAGTACGGCCCGTGGGCCCCGACCGGAACGGTCGGGGCCCACGGGCCCGCACCATCCCACCCCCTCGTCCAGCTAGGAGCGAGTACCTGTGAGCCGGTCCGACCGTGCGCCGTCCCGCCAGGGCCGACGGGGAGTGCTCCGTCCCGCCGACAGCCAGGGACGGACGGTCACCCGTACGCTGAGTGGCGATCCGCTGGGCGGCACCGTCCGCCGTACCGTCCTGCCCAGCGGGCTGCGGGTGCTCACCGAGGCCATCCCGACGATGCGCAGCGTGTCGTTCGGTATCTGGGTCGGGGTCGGCTCCCGGGACGAGACCGGGGCGCAGGCCGGCGTCTCACACTTCCTGGAGCACCTGCTCTTCAAGGGCACCCACAAGCGGACCGCGCTGGACATCTCCTCGGAGATCGAGGCGGTCGGTGGTGAGACCAACGCGTTCACCACCAAGGAGTACACCTGCTACTACGCCCGGGTGCTGGACGAGGACCTGCCACTGGCGATCGACGTGATGGTCGACCTGGTCGCCGACTCGGTGCTCAATCCGGAGGACGTGGAGACCGAACGCGGGGTCATCCTCGAAGAGATCGCCATGCATGACGACGAGCCCGGTGACGAGGTGCACGACATCTTCGCCCGCGCCGTCTACGGCGACCATCCGCTCGGCCGGCTCATCTCCGGTACCGAGGAGACCGTCACCCCGATGACCCGGCGGCAGATCCAGAGCTTCTACCGCCGCCGGTACACCGCACCCTCGATTGTCATCGCGGCGGCCGGGAACCTGGACCACGCGACGGTGGTGAAGCAGGTCCGCCGGGCGCTGGCCGGTGGCCCGCTGGACACCGCGCCGGCCGGGCCGGCCGGACACCGACCGAACACCCCGGCCGTGCGGATCCGGACCGCGGCGACCGTGGTCGAGCCGAAGGAGACCGAGCAGGCGCACGTCGTCCTCGGCTGCCCGGGGATCGACCGGCTCGACGAGCGGCGCTTCGCGCTGGGCGTGCTCAACAACGTGCTCGGCGGTGGCATGTCCAGCCGGCTGTTCCAGGAGATCCGTGAGCGGCGCGGGCTGGCCTACTCGGTCTACTCCTACGCCAGCCAGTACGCCGACACCGGCCTCTTCGCCGTCTACGCCGGCTGCGCGCCGGGCAAGGTGGACGAGGTGCTCGACCTGACCCGGGCCGAGCTGGCGAAGGTGGCCGCGCACGGCCTGACCGATGCGGAACTGGCCCGGGGCAAGGGTATGACCAAGGGGTCGTTCGTGCTGGGCCTGGAGGACACCGGTTCCCGGATGAGCCGGCTGGCCAAGGGCGAGCTGCTCTACGGCGACCTGCTCTCGGTGGACGAGCTGCTGGCCCGGGTGGACGCGGTCGACGCGGACGAGGTGAACAGCCTCGCCGCCGAGTTGCTCGCCGCGCCGATGTCGTTGGCTGTGGTCGGGCCGTTCGGCGAGGGCGACTTCGGTACCGGCGACTGATCGTCGTACCACCGGTGCGACTTACCGTCGTGCCACCATCGCGGCCGGCTGCCGTACCACCGGTGGGCACAGTGCCGTACCTGGCACTGTGGCGCAACGCGCTGCGATAGGTTGTCCGGCGTGACTGACGAGCAGCGGCAGAGCCCGGCCGAGCCGATCCGGGTCGGTGTGATCGGGGCGCGGGGCCGGATGGGTATCGAGGTCTGCAAGGCGGTCGACGCCGCCGACGACCTCGAACTGGTGGCGATGATCGACGAGGGCGACGGGCTGTTCAGCGCCTCCGATGCGGGTGCCGAGGTGGTGGTCGACTTCACCACGCCGGACGTGGTGATGGACAACCTGCACTGGTGCATCGACCAGGGGATCAGCGTGGTGGTCGGTACCACCGGCTTCACCGAGCAGCGGCTGGACCGGGTACGCGGCTGGCTGGACCGCAAGCCCGGGGTGGGCGTGCTGATCGCACCCAACTTCGGCATCGGCGCGGTGCTGCTGATGCAGTTCGCCACGAAGGCCGCCCGGTACTTCGAGTCGGTCGAGATCATCGAGCAGCACCATCCGAGGAAGCTGGACGCGCCGAGCGGCACCGCCACCCACACCGCACGGTTGATCGCGCAGGTGCGGGCCGCCGCCGGGATGGGGCCGGTGCCGGACGCGACCAAGGAGGAGGTGCCGGGGGCGCGGGGCGCCGACATCGACGGGGTACGCGTGCACGCGGTGCGTTCGGCCGGCATGGTCGCGCACCAGGAGGTGATCTTCGGTACCACCGGTGAGACGCTCACCATCCGGCAGGACTCGTACGACCGGGTCTCCTTCATGCCGGGCGTGCTGCTCGCGGTCCGGTCAGTGCGCCAGCGTCCCGGGCTCACCGTCGGCCTGGACGCCCTGCTCGACTGAGCCGCGCGGCGCCACCGGCCACTGCGCTCCGGCCGGCTCGACGCGGAGACCGGCCGGCAGCCCGGTCAGGACCACCCGGCCGGCCCGGTCGACGGCGACGTCGACCGGTGCGCCGGCCACCCGCAGGCCCCGGGCCGACACCGCGCCGAGCGTCCTGCCGGCCAGCGGCCGGAGCCGTACCCGTCCGGCCGGTACGTCCGGATCGAGGCCAACCGCCGCGTGCAGCAGCGCCACCCCGGCGGCGGCCGACCACGCCTGCGGGCGGCAGGCCGCCGGGTACGGTACCGGCCGGCCCAGGGCGCTGCGGTCGTCACCGCTGTACAGCTCCGGCAGCCGGTAGTCGAACGCCTCGGCGGCGGCGAGGAGCCCCTCGGCGAGCACGGCCGCCGCCCGGTGGAACCCTTCGCGGGCCAGTCCGGCCAGCACGATCGCCGTGTCGTGGGACCAGATCGATCCGCAGTGGTACGACAGCGGGCTGAAGCCGGCGTCCTCGGCGGACATGGTGCGCAGCCCGAAGCCGCCGGCCAGGGCGTCGGTGGTGAGCAGTTCCGCCACCTGGGCCGCCTCGGCGCCGGAGAGCAGCCCGGTGCCGAGCAGATGACCGATGTTGCTGGTCAGTGAGTCGACCGGGCGCTTGTCGCGGTCCAGCGCGAGCGCGGGCTGTGGCCCGTACCGGCCGTCGACCCAGAACCGCTCCCGGAAGCGGTGCGCCAGGGCACCGGCGTGATCCCGCCACCGCTGCCCACCCGGACGGTCGAACGCGTCGAGCAGGTCGGCGCCGCACATCGCGGCCTGGTACGCGTACCCCTGCACCTCGGCCAGGGCGATCGGGGCGGCGGCGAGCCGTCCGTCGCGGAAGCGCACCGCGTCCCCGGAGTCCTTCCAACCCTGGTTGGACAGGCCACGGCCGCTGGTGTCCACGTACTCGACGAAGCCGTCCCCGTCCGGGTCGGCATGGTCGCCGAGCCAGCCGAGTGCCGCCTCCAGGTGTGGCAGGAGCGCGGCCACCTCGGGCTCGGGCAGGCCCCACCGCCACGCCTCGTGCAGCAGGACGATCCAGAGCAGGGTGGCGTCGACCGTGCCGTAGTACGCCGGGGGGAGGCTCAGCCGGTCCGCCGGCAGGGTGAAGTCGTGGCGCCGCAGCTCGTGCAGGATCTTCCCGGGGGCCTCGCCGGTGTGCGGGTCGGTCCGTTCGCCCTGCCGGTTGGCCAGCACCCGCAGGGTGGAGCCGGCCAGTGCGGTGCCGGTGGGCAGCAGCATCCGGGCCGCCCAGAGACTGTCCCGGCCGAAGAGGGTGAGGAACCAGGGCACCCCGGCGGCGAGGAACACCTCGTGCGGGCTGGCGGCGTCGGCGAGGCGCAGCCCGGTCAGGTCGTCCATGCTGCGCCGGACCAGCCGGGTCAGCCGACGGTCGTCGGCGGTCACCTCCGGTACGGACCAGGTGGTGTCGGCGGTCGGGGCGACCACCGCCGCCTTCGGGTCGTCCACCAGCAGCCGCCAGCGCAGGACGGTACGGCCGCGTGGGGGCAGGTCGACCGGCCAGGCCAGCCGGACGCCCGCCGGTCCGGCGGTGCCGGCCGGACCGGCGGCAGGGTCCGGGCCGGGGGCAGGGTCCGGGCCGGTCCCCGGTCCGGCGCCGGTGGCCGGGCCCGCGTCGGGTGCGGGTGTCGTGGTGGTCACGGACTCCGCGGTGACGGTGACGGTGGTGCCGTCGGCGGCCCAGCGGAACCCACCCGACCGGCTGACCGGCACCGGCGCCGGGGGTGCCGGGCTGCCCGACTTGACCACCTCGATCGGAGCCAGGTCGCAGTCCAGATCCAGGGTGACCGTGGCCCGTACCGGTACGGCGGCGGTGGAGACCAGGTGCAGTTCCTCGTCGATCCCCCGGGGGGTGAGCCGGCGTAGCCGTTCGATCCTTACCGTCGGGTCGGGCGAGGGGTCACCGAGCCAGCGGACCAGACCGACGAAGCGGGCGGCGTGCGGGCCGTCCGGGGCGGCCGCGACCGCTTCCGGTTCCCGGCCGTCCACCCGCAGTTCGGCCCGGGAGAGCACCCGGTTGTCGGCATGGAAGACGCCCTGCACACCGGCCGGCCGGATCTGCCCGGCCGCGTCGCTGAGCGCGCTGGTCGGTGCGCGCACCACGCTCACCAGGTCGTGCAGCAGCGGTTGCAGGGCGCGGTCGGTCACAGCGGCTCCAGTTCTGTCCAACGTGGAAACGGAGTTCTTGACAGATCGTTCCGGGCGGTGCAAAGTGCGAAACATTCGTGAACTTGAACGATCTAATCCTGCCCTACTTCTCTTGGATCGTTCAAGACGGCAAGGGGGATCTGTGTCGCAGAAGGTCACGATCGCGACGGTGGCCCGGCACGCCCGGGTCAGCCGGCAGACCGTGTCGAACGTGCTGAACGCGCCGCACATCGTGCGCGAGGAGACCCGTCAGCGGGTCCAGGAGGCCATCGCCGTGCTCGGCTACCGGGCCAACCAGGCCGCCCGGCAGATGCGTACCGGCCGGTCCCGGCTGATCGCCACCCGGATCGAGCCGACCCGCGACGGGATCAACGGCTCGGTGCTCGACCGCTTCCTGCACGGCCTCACCGATGCCGCTGCCACCGCCGGGTACCGGATCATGCTCTACACCGCCGCCGACGACACCGCCGAGTTGGCCACCTACGACGATCTGCTCGGCGCGTACGACCTGGACGGCTTCGTGCTCACCGGCACCGACCACGGCGACCCCCGGACCGTGTGGCTGGCCGAGCGCGAAGTGCCCTTCGTGACCTTCGGGCGGCCCTGGGACACCCCGAACCAGCATCCCTGGGTCGACGTGGACGGTGCCAGCGGCGCGGCCCAGGCCACCAACCGACTGCTGGAAACCGGCCACCGGCGGATCGCCTTCATCGGGTGGCCCACCGGCTCCGGCGTCGGCGACGACCGGCGGTCCGGCTGGCGCGCCACCCTGCGCGCCGTCGGCATCGACCCGGCCGGCCTGGACCGGGAGACCTCCGACGGGATCGTCCAGGGTGACCAGGCCGCCCGGAGCCTGCTCGCCCTCGCCGACCCGCCCACCGGCCTGGTCTGCGCCAGCGACTCCCTCGCCCTCGGTGCGCTCCGCGCGGTGCGGGCCCTGGACCGTCCGGTCGCGGTGACCGGCTTCGACGACACGCCGGTCGCCGAGGCCGTCGGGTTGACCAGCGTCAGCCAGCCACTCGGCCGGGCCGCCGCCGGCTGCATGGAACTGCTCGCCCGGATCCTGGACGGTCCGCAGGCCGACGGCGCCACCCAGGTGCTGCTCAGGCCGGCCCTGGTCGTCCGGCAGAGCGCTTGACCACCACACCACACCCCCACCCATCACCACCGATCAGGAGTACGAGATGGCACCTCGATCAGTGCGCCACGCGGCCGTGGCCGGTTTCGTCGCGGTCGCGCTCCTCGGTCCGGCCGCCTGCGGCAGCGGATTCGACGACACCTCCACGGGCAGTCCGCAGCAGAGCGGCCCGGCCAACCTGCAGATCCTGATCGGCTCGTCCGGAGCCGCCGAGACGAAGGCGGTGCAGGACGCCGCCGCCCGGTGGGCCGGCTCGTCCGGGAACACCGCCACCGTCACCCCCGCACAGGACCTCGCCCAGCAGCTCGGCCAGGCGTTCGCCGGTGGTACCCCACCGGACGTCTTCTACGTCGACGCCGCCCGGTTCGCCGACTACGCCAGCGTCGGAGCGCTCGAACCGTACGGTGACCGGATCAGCAACCCGGACGACTTCTGCCCGAGCCTGCGGAAGACCTTCACCTACGACGGCCGGCTCTACTGCGCACCGAAGGACTTCTCCACCCTCGCCCTGGTGATCAATACCGAGCTGTGGGCGAAGGCCGGACTGACCGACGCCGACGTACCGACCACCTGGGACCAGCTCACCGCCACCGCCCGCAAGATCAAGGCTGCCGGGCTGATGCCGCTGGCCATCGCCGACACCCGGGACCGGATCGGTGCCTTCCTGGTACAGGCCGGTGGCTGGCTGACCAGTCCGGACGGCAAGCAGGCCACCGCGACCAGCCCGGAGAACATCCAGGCCCTGACGTACGTCCGCACCCTGCTGACCGAGGGGCTGGCCCGGTACCCGAAGCAGCTCGACGCCGGCTGGGGCGGTGAGGCGTTCGGACGCGGCCGGGCGGTGATGACCATCGAGGGCAACTGGATCAAGGGGGCCCTGCAGAGCGACTTCCCGAACGTGAAGTACCGGGTCGTCGAGTTGCCCGCCGGGCCGAAGGGCAAGGGCACCCTGTCCTTCACCCAGTGCTGGGGGATCGCCGCCAAGAGCCGGAACAAGGAGCAGGCGATCCGGTTCGTCGAGGCGATGACCAGCGGCGAGCAGCAACTGGCGTTCGCCCGGGCGTTCGGGGTGATGCCGTCCCGCGAGTCGGTACGCGGGCAGTACACCGCCGCCTTCCCGGCGGACGGCCCGTTCATCAACGGTGCCACGTACGCCCAGGGACCGGTGAACGCCCCCAAGATGGACAGCGTCCTGCGGGACCTCGACACCGCCCTGTTCGAGCTGCCCACCACGGACCCCCGGGCGGTCCTGGACCGCTTCCAGAAGAACGCCCAGGCCGCCCTCGCCGGGAACTGACGTGTTAAGCGGGGGCCCTTCCTCTACCAGAACCGTTAAGCGGGGGCCCTTCCTTACCGGTCGGGCTGGCGAGAACCTGGCCGGGTGGCTCTTCGTGGCGCCGGTGGTACTGATCCTCGGGCTGTTCCTGCTGCTGCCGATCCTGATGGCGTTCTGGGTGAGCCTCACCGACTGGAACGGTCAGGGCAGTCCGTTCACCGGCGACGTGCCATTCGTCGGGGTGGAGAACTACACCCGGCTCTTCACCGCCGACGGGCTGGCCCGGCAGGACTTCATGACCAGCCTGCGGAACAACGTCTACTACGTGGCGATCGTGGTACCCGCGCAGACCGTCCTGGCCCTGCTGCTCGCCGTCGTGGTCAACAGCCGGATGCTGAAGGGGAAGGCGTTCTTCCGGACCGCGTTCTACTTCCCCTCGGTCACCAGCTCGGTGGCGATCAGCGTGGTGTTCCTCTTCCTCTTCGCCAACTCGGGTGCGGTCAACGCGCTGCTCGGCATCCTCGGCGTGGACGGTCCGCAGTGGTTCGCCGACTCCCGGGGCGTCCTGCACCTGCTTCTCGGCGGTCTCGGCGTCGACACGCCACCGGCCGCCCTGACCGGTGCCGGAGCCCTCGGGCTGAGCTGGTGGGACTGGCTGGCCGGACCGAGCGTGGCGATGTGCTCGATCATCACGCTGGTGGTCTGGACCACCAGCGGGACCTTCATGCTGATGTTCCTCGCCGCCCTGCAGAACGTCCCGGAGACCCTGGACGAGGCAGGGCGGCTCGACGGCGCGAACCGGTGGCAGCGGTTCCGCCACGTCACCCTGCCGATGATCCGCCCGACCCTGTTCCTGGTGCTCACCCTCGGCCTGATCGGCACCTGGCAGGTCTTCGACCAGGTCTACGTGATGAGCCAGGGCAACCCGGCCAAGACCACCCTCACCCCGGCGTACCTGTCGTACCGCACCGCGTTCCGGGACTTCGAGTACGGCTCGGGGGCAGCCATCTCGTTCGTACTGTTCCTGATCATCATCGGGTTCACCCTGGTCCAGCGGCAGGTGCTGCGGGACCGGGACGGGGACGGTCGCCGGCCCCGGTGGCGTCGACGCGTACCGGGGAGGCGGTGAGATGACCGTGGCGGCCCCGCACCGGCGGGAGCACCGGCAACCGGCGTCCGGCGCACCCGGCGGCCGGGCACCGCGCGGCCTGGCGACCACCTTCGTCGGGTACGCCATCCTGGTCTTCTTCGGGCTGGTCTTCCTCTACCCGTTCGTGATCCAGATCGCCAACTCGGTCAAGACCGAGCCGGACGCGGCGGCGAACCCGCTCTCCCCGGTACCCGACCCGGTCGACCTGACCAGCTTCCAGCGGATCGTCGAGGGGACCGCCTTCCCGCTCTGGCTGGGCAACTCGCTGCTGGTCACCGTCCTGGTCACGCTCGGCCGGGTCCTCCTCGACTCGCTCGCCGGGTACGCCCTGGCCCGGCTGCGGTTCGCCGGGCGCGGCGCGGTCTTCGCCGCGATCGTCGCGGTACTCGCCGTGCCCGGGGTGGTGCTGCTGATCCCGAAGTTCCTGGTGCTCAACCAGCTCGGCATCTACAACAGCTACGCCGCGCTGATCGTGCCGCTGCTCGCCGACGCGGCGGGCGTGTTCATCATGAAGCAGTTCTTCGACTCCATCCCGCGCAGTGTGGAGGAGGCGGCCCGGATCGACGGCGCCGGCACCTTCCGGATTTTCCGGTCGGTGGTGCTGCCGATGGCGAAACCGGCGCTGATCACGCTCACCATCCTGTCGTTCCAGGGCTCCTGGAACGAGTTCCCGCACTCGCTGGTCGCGGTGCAGGACCCGGCGCTGTTCACCCTGCCCCGAGGACTGGCCGACCTGGTCAGCGGCTCGCTCGGGGCCGGCACCCAGTATCCGCTGAAGCTCGGCGCGGCGCTGCTGGCCACCATCCCGGTGGCGGTGCTCTTCGTGGTCTTCCAGCGCTACTTCGTCCGGGGCGCCAACGAGGGAGTCGACAAGGAGTAAGCGCGTCCGGCAACAGGGCTGTCGGGGCTGCGGCGCGCCACGTCGGCTGGCGACGTTGTCGTCGTCGGCCATGCAACACCGGCATGGCCTCCTCCGCCGCCTTGCCACCCTCGGCCAGACCCCGCCTCGCCTCCACCGCCCTATGCCGGTCGCGCCAAACCCGGGCCGGTGCGGTGTCCCGTCCGCACCGGCCCGGGTTGCTCAGCCCCGCGCGCCGTCCGGGTTGCTCAGCCCCGCGCGCCGTCCGGGTTGCTCAGCCCCGCGCGCCGTCCTGTTCGATGACGGAGAAGATGTTGCCGGCCGGGTCGGTGAACCAGGCGATGGTCGGCCCGTTCCCGCGCATGATTCCCCGTTCGTCCTGCGGCAGGCCGGGATACCGCTCGAACCGCACCCCGCGGGCGGTCAGCTCGTCGACCGCCCGGTCGACGTCGGGCACCGGGAAGTTGAGCACCGTGAAGGTGGCCGGGACGTGGTCCGCCTTGGGGTAGACCACGATGTCGCGGTCACCGGCGAGGTGCAGCTTGAGCAGGTCGCCGATCTGGGACACCCGCAGGCCGAGGGTGCCGGTGTAGAACTCCCGGGCCCGGGCGGGGTCGTCCACCGCGAAACCGCTGAACGCCTTCGTGTCGCCGAACATGGTTGCCTCCGTTCTCGTCATTGGTCGGTGCTGTCGCCCACCGGTCGGTCCGCCCCGGCGGGGACCCGGTCCGGCCCGGGGGTCCCGGGCGTCCCTGGCGTCTCGGCCGCCCCGGCGACGCCGTCGTACGGCCGGACCGTGCGGAACAACCGCACCGACACGACCGCGAGTGCCAGCAGCACCACCGCGCCGATCGCGCCGGTGGTGTTCAGGCCGGCGGTGTACGCCGCCCGCGCGGCGGTGAGCAGCTCGGCACCGGCCCCGGCGGGCAGCGTGGCGGCCACCTCGACGGCACCGGCGAGCCCGTCGCGGGCCCGGCCGACCACCTCCGCCGGCAGTCCGCCGGGCAGTGTCTCCGCCAGCCGTCCCCGGTAGACCACGGCCGCCAGGCTGCCCAGGGCGGCCACCCCCAGGGCCACCCCGAACTCGCCGCTGGTCTCCGACACCGAGGCCGCCGACCCGGCCTTCTCCTGGGGTGCGGCACCGACGATCAGGTCGGTGACGAGCTGGGAGGGAAGCGCGATGCCGACCGCCGCCAGGACGAAGGCGACCACCACCACGGGCAGCGTCCCCTCGCCCTCCAACACGGCGAGCAGCCCGAAACCGAGCGCGGTGACCACCTGCCCGACCGCCATCACGTAGGCCGGACGGATCCGCCGCGCCATCAGCGGGGTCAGCATGGTTGCCGTGATCATGGCGACCGCCTGGAGTACCAGCCAGAGCCCGGCCCGCAGCGGGGACAGCCCCTCGACCAGTTGCAGGTACTGGCTGACCAGCAGGAACGTGCCACCCATCAGTAGCGCGTTGAGCAGCGACAGCAGCAGGGCGGCGCGGAACGTGCGGTTGGCGAAGAGCCGGACGTCCAGCAGCGGGTGGTCCAGGCTCCGCTGCCGGCGGACGAAGAGCACCGCCATCCCCACCCCGACGGTCAGTGCCACGGCGGGAAGCGGCTGCCAGCCGTACCGGGTGAGCTCCTTGAGGCCGTAGATCACCGGCAGGATGGCCGCCAGGGAGAGCGCGACGCTGGCCAGGTCCAGCCGGCCGGGCACCGGATGCCGGTACTCCGGCAGCAGGACCGGGGCGGTCACCAGCAGCAGTACCATCACCGGCACGCCGAGCAGGAACACCGAACCCCACCAGAAGGTGGCCAGCAGCACGCCGCCGATCACCGGGCCGACCGCCATGCCGCCCATGAAGCAGCTCATCCAGACCCCGATGGCGGTCGCCCGCTGGGCCGGTACCGGGAACATGTTGCTGATCAACGCCAGGGTCGAGGGCATCAGCGTGGCACCGGCCACCCCGAGCAGCGCCCGGCAGGCGATCAGCTGTTCCGGCGTGGTGGCGTACGCGGCCAGCACGCTGGCGGCGGCGAACGCGGCGGCGCCGATCAGCAGGAGCCGGCGCCGGCCGATGCGGTCACCGAGGGTACCCATGGTGACCAGGAAGCCGGCGATCATGAAGCCGTAGATGTCGGTGATCCAGAGCTGCGCGGTGCTGTCCGCGCCGAGGTCGGCGCTCAGCCGGGGCAGGGCCAGGTAGAGCACGCTCAGATCCAGCGCGAGCAGCAGCGTCGGCAGAGCCAGCACGGCCAGCCCGGTCCATTCCCGTCGCCCGGCCCGCCTCGGCGGCGCGTCGGGCACGGCGGTGTCCGTGGTCAATCGAACTCCCATCACAGTTGCGTCCGACGGGGTGGACCGCGATGCGGACCGGAACTCATCGGTGCGCCGGCAGCAGGATCGGGCGTGTCCGTGCTCCAGGTGGCGGTCAGGGCTCCAAGCGGTGGTCAGGGCTCCAGGTGGGGCGGCAGGCCGAACAGGGGGAAGAGCCGGGTGTCGAGGAAGTGGGTGAACCCGCTGATCCGGTCACCCGAGACGGTGGGCAACTGGATCGAGAACGGTCGGTAACCACCCGCCGGGTCGGGTCGGTACTGCGCGAAGGCGGGACCGCCGTTCGCCGAGACGCGCAGCAACCGGGACCCCCGGCAGCCCCGGCCCGGTCCGAGCATCCAGCGCCCGATGTCCGTCGCGCCGCGCAACCACATCCGGTACGGCGGCATGCAGTGCGTGGCGTCCTCCCGCAGCAGGCTGACCAGCGTGTCGATGTCGTACCGCTCGAAGCTGGCGACGTACCGGTCGAGCAGACGGCGGTGGGCCGGATCCAGATCGTCCGGCGTCGTGCCGTCGGCGGCGGACCGGCCGGCCATCGTCGCCCGGGCCCGTTGCAGGGCGCTGTTGACCGAGGCGACGCTGTCGTCCAGCAGCCCGGCGACCTCGGTGGCCTGCCAGCGCAGCACGTCCCGCAGGATCAGCACGGCCCGCTGGCGCGGCGGCAGGTGTTGCAACGCGGCGACGAAGGCCAGCCGGACCGACTCCCGGGCCAGCGCCAGGTCGGCCGGGTCCCCGACGTCGGGCAGCACCGACCGGTCCGGAGCCGGACCGATCCAGCCCTGGTCGGACCGGGGCCCGCCCAGTGCCGTCTCCACCGGCGCCGACGGGCTGCCCAGATCCACCGGCAGGGCGCGGCGTCGCCGGCTGCTGAGCTGATCGAGGCAGACGTGGTGGGCGATCCGGTACAGCCAGGTCCGCAGGCTCGACCGGCCGTCGAACCGGTCGACGCCGCGCCAGGCCCGGAGCATGGTCTCCTGCACGGCGTCCTCGGCGTCGAAGGCCGACCCGAGCATCCGGTAGCAGTATCCGGTCAGCTCCCGGCGGTGCCCCTCCAGCGCGGACCGCCCGGCCGGCCCGGTCACCCGGTTGCCGACCTGCCCGGTCGCCGCTGACGTCACCTGGACCACCCCTGATCACCGCCTACCGCCCGTACCGCCCCACGGTAGGCCAGGCCGGTGACAGAAAAGGGGGAACGCGCGGGATCCGTTGGCTTCCGGTCAGGCGGTGCCGGCCTGCTCCGCAGCCGTGCCGGTACCGGTCCCGGCCGTGCCGGTGCCGGCCTGCTCCGTACCGGCCGGCTCGGTCGGGATGGCGACGTGCAGTCGCACCTGGGGGACCAGCATGTCCTCCACGTCGAGGGCCCGGGCCGCTCCGTCCGGCTCCCAGCCAGTGCTGGTGAGGAACTTCCGGGTCGCCTCGTCCCCGTCGAACGCCCAGGCCACAGCGGTGGTGAAGCCGTCTTCCCGCCACAGGTCCACACTGGCCGCCAGCAGCCGGCTGCCGTGCCCGCGCCGCCCCCAGCGCGGCTCGACCAGCAGGTCCGTCACCGCGACCACCCCGGCGCCGAGCGCCTCGGCGGGCTCCTCCGGTGCGCGGGCCTCCTCGTCGGCCGGGCCGGAAGCGACGAACCCCACCAGATAGGATTGCTCGGCCTGCTCAACGGCGACCAGCACCCGGTGTGCCGACGACGGCGGCGCCTCGATCGCGGCGGTCCACCGCCGCCCGAGCCACGCCTCGTCGAGGTTGTCGAGCACGTGCCGGGGCAGGATCCGACGGTAGGCCACCCGCCAGGTCGCCAGTTGGATGCGTGCGATCTCGCCGGCGTCGGAGGGACGCGCCGGGCGGACGTACCCGAGTGCCATGGGGCGTGAGCCTACGCAAGGTGAGGGAGACGACGGTGGCGCAGGGTGCCGTACGGACCGGTCGGCAGGTCCTGGTCGTGGTCGCGCTCGCCGTCGCGGTGGCCGCCTTCCTGCTCGTGGCGGCGGTCCGGCACGGCTTCTTCGACCTCCAGGTCTACTACGGCGCCCTGTGGCACTGGGCCCGCGGCGGTGGCGAGATCTACGACTGGGTCCGCCCCGGCACGCAGTACGGCTTCACCTACCCGCCGTTCGCCGCGCTGGCCATGTTCCCCATGGCGTACCTGCCGTGGAACCTGGCCATCGTGTTCAGCGTGACCGCCAGCGTGACGGTCAGCGCGGTGCTGATCTGGTGGCTGCTGGACCCGGTCGCCCGGCGGGCCGGCTGGACCCGCTGGTACGCCCTCGCCATCGCGCTCTGCCTGGCCGCCGCGTTCGAGCCGATGCGCGAGACGGTCAACTTCGGCCAGGTCAACATGCTGTTGCTCTTCCTGGTCGGCGCGGACCTGCTGCGCGGGGTGGACCGGGGTCGGCGCTGGGCGGGGGTGGGCATCGGGCTGGCCACCGCGATCAAGCTGACCCCCGGCATCTTCATCGTCTACCTGCTGGTCACCGGCCGGTGGCGGGCCGCCCTGACCGCCGTCGCCACGGCCACCGGCGTCACCCTGCTGGCCGGCGCGGTCGCCCCGGACGCGTCCCGGGAGTTCTGGACCCAGGCGCTGTGGAACACCGGCCGGGTGGGGGAGTTGGCCTTCATCTCCAACCAGTCGTTGCAGGGCGTGGTGGCCCGGCTCAACCCGGACCACCCGAGCACGACGGCCTGGCTGCTGCTGGTGGCGGTGACCCTGGTGGTCTGGGTACGCCGGTCGCGGGCGGCGGTGGCGGCCGGGGACGAGGCCACCGGGCTGGCCCTGACCGGTGTGGTGATGTGCCTGGTCAGCCCGGTCACCTGGGTGCACCACCTGGTGTGGCTGATTCCGGGCCTGATCCTGCTGGTCGACAACGCGTACGCCGCGCCCGTGCGCAGCCTCCGGCGCCGGGTGCTGCTGGGCGCCGCCGCCGTCGGGTACGCCTTCCTGATCAGCCGGTTCGTCTGGCTCTGGGAGAAGGACTTCACCGGGGTGGACGGCTTCCTCGGCGGCAACCTGTACGTCTGGATCAGCGTGGCACTGCTGGTGGCGCTGCCGATCCGGGGGTACGTCCGGGCCGGCCCGGTGGAGCCCGCCCCGGTTCAGGCCACCTCGAGCCGGGCCGTGTAGCGCAGCTCGACCAGCCCGACCGGCGTCCGGCCACCGGTCAGGGGCACCCGGTAGGTCATCCGCTCCCCGTCGGCGGTCAACCCGTTCCGCTGGTAGAAACGACGGGCCCGCTGGTTGTCGGCCAGTACCCAGAGCCGCAGTTCCGCCCGACCCTGCCCGGCCAGCCCGGCCCGGGTGGCCCGCATCAGTTCCCGGCCGATCCCCTGCCCCCAGCGGACCGGATCGACGAACATGCTGAGCAGTTCCCCGTGGGTCGGGTCCAGGTCGTCGTGGTCCTGGTTGTTGCGGCACGGACCGAAGGTGGCGAAGCCGACGACCTGCCGGTCGACGACCGCGACCAGGGTCCGGAACGGGTGGTCCGGCTCGGCGGTGCCCGCGTCCCGGCGGCGTTGCGCCCAGGCCACCGGATTCAGCCGGGTCAGCACCTCGTCCGGCATCACCCCCGCGTACCCGGCCCGCCAGCCGCGTACGTGCACTGCGGCGACCGCCTCGGCGTCGTCCGGTTCCTCCGGGCGGATCATCACCATTTGATGGTTGTAGTCCTCCGCCGGGTCGCCGGTCCAGCCCGGCACACCGGAACCGGCGCTGTTGTCGTACTACCTGTCGGTTCCGGGAGCGCCCCGGTTGTCGTACCTGTCGGTTAGGGTGCCCGGCGATGGCCGTACCCGAATCGCTCTCCCTCGCCCAGGCCCGGCGGATCGCGCTGGCCGCCCAGGGGTTCACCGACCCCGCGCCGACCGGGGCGCCCACCCGCCGCCACCTGCGCCGGGTGCTGGACCGGGTCGGCCTGATCCAGATGGACTCGGTCAACGTCCTGCAACGCGCGCACTACCTGCCCCTCTACAGCCGGCTCGGCCCCTACCCGACCGGGCTGCTCGACGCCGCCGCCTACCGACGGCCGCGCAGCCTCTTCGAGTACTGGGGCCACGAGGCGTCGCTGGTCCCGGTCGAGTTGCACCCGGCACTGCGCTGGCGGATGGCGGCGGCCCGCACCTCGGCCTGGGGCGGCATGCGCCGGATCGCCGAGGAGCAGCCGGAACTGGTGGCCTGGGTCCGGGACGAGGTCGCCGCCCGGGGGCCGCTCACCGCTGCCGAGATCGAGCACGACGCGCCCCGGGAGACCGGCAACTGGGGGTGGAACTGGTCGGCGGTGAAGCGGGCGCTGGAGTTCCTCTTCTGGGCCGGCGAGGTGACCGCCGCCGACCGGACCGGCTCCTTCGCCCGCCGCTACGACCTGGCCGAGCGGGTGCTGCCGGCGGCGGTGCTGGACGCGCCCACCCCGACCGACGCCCAGGCGTACCGCGCCCTGGTCGCGGTCGCCGCCCGGTCGCTCGGCGTGGCCGCCGAGCCGGAGCTGCGGGACTACTTCCGGCTGCCGGCCGCCGCCACCCGGGTCGCCGTCGCCGAGCTGGTCGAGGCGGGGGAGCTGGTGCCGGTCACGGTGGCGGGCTGGCCGCAGCCGGCCTACCTGCACGCCGCCGCCCGGCTGCCCCGCTGGGCCCGGCCGCACACCCTGGTCAGCCCGTTCGATCCGCTGATCTGGGAGCGCGGCCGCGCCGAGCGACTCTTCGGCTTCCACTACCGCATCGAGATCTACGTGCCGGCCCCGCAACGGGTGCACGGCTACTACGTGCTGCCCTTTTTGCAGGGTGACCGGTTCACCGCCCGGGTCGACCTGAAGGCCGACCGGAAGGCCCGGGTGCTGCTGGTGCCGGCGGCCTGGGTCGAGCCCGGCGCCGATCCGGGGGAGACCGCGGTTGCCCTCGCCGCCGAGCTGTACCGGCTGGCCGGCTGGCTCGGCCTGGACGCGGTCGCCCCGCCGGCCGCCGGGGACCTCGCCGGTCCGCTGGCCGCCACGCTGGCCAGCACCGCCGGTGTACGGTGAGCGGGAGTTGGCCGACGAGGTGGAGTGGGCGATGACGAGCGTTGGTGGACCGGCTGCCCAGCCGAGCCCGGAGACCGGATCCGCCGCCCCGGAGCAGCCCGGGCAGCCGTACCCGGGGTTCGACCCGCACTCCCACGCGTACCCGCCGGCCTACCAGGTGGCCGAACCGGACCGGTTCACCCGCTTCGTCACCCGTCTCTACGACCGTTCCCCGCGCTGGGCGGTCCCGCTGGCAGCTCTCGGCTGCGTCGCGGCCGGCGTGGCGTACGCGCTGGTCAGCGACCCCACCCGGTCGGCGCCCGACGCGGCGCCGTCCTGCCTGCTCAAGCTCACCACCGGGCTGGACTGTCCGGGCTGCGGCGGCACCCGTGCCCTGTGGTATTTTCTGCACGGTGACCTGCCGGCTGCGGCGCGGCACCACTTCCTGTTCATCTTCGCCCTGCCGTTCCTGGCCTACCTCTTCGTCGCCTGGGCGGGGCGGCAGGCGTTCGGCTGGCGGTTGCCCCAGCTGGAGCTGAGCCCGAAGGTGCTCGGCGGCTTCCTCGCCCTCTGGCTGGCCTTCTCGGTGGCCCGCAACCTGCCCTGGGCGCCGTTCACCGCGCTCTACGTCTGACCCGCTACCAACCGGTCACCGCGCTCTACGTCTGACCCACTATCAACCGGTCACCGCGCTCTACGTCTGACCCACTATCAACCGGTCACCGCAGACGGCGGGCGGGACGGCTGAGTCGGGCGCCACGCCGCCCCGACCCGGTCGGTCGTCGCCCGGGCGGCGGCTACTACAGTCGCAGGCATGCCGGAAATGGTCCCGCCGCAGGTCAAGCTCATTGCATGGACGCACTTCGAAGCGCCGGAGGACGTCCCCTGGTCCACCGACGCCGACGGTGGTCAGGCGCTCGCGGAGTTTGCCGGGCGGGCCTGCTACCAGTCCTGGCGCAAGCCCAACCCGGCCACCGCCACCAACGCCGGCTACCTGGCGCACATCCTGGAGGTCGGGCACCTGTCGGTGCTGGAGCACGGCAGCGTCTCGTTCTACTTCACCGGGGTGTCCCGCTCCTTCACCCACGAGCTGATCCGGCACCGGCACTTTTCCTACTCGCAGCTCTCCCAGCGGTACGTCCCCGAGTCGGACGCGGCCATGGTCGAGCCGGCGGTGATCGCCGAGGACCCGGAGCTGCACAAACGGTTCGTGGAGGCGGCCGAGGCGAGCGTCCAGGCGTACAACGACCTGCTGGCCGGCCTGGAGCAGCGCTTCGCGGATGTGGCGAACCCCACCCTGCGTCGCAAGCAGGCCCGGCAGGCGGCCCGGGCGGTGCTGCCCAACGCCACCGAGACCCGCATCGTGGTGACCGGCAACTACCGGGCCTGGCGGCACTTCATCGGCATGCGGGCCACCGAGCACGCCGACGTGGAGATCCGTGAGCTGGCGGTGGAGTGCCTGCGTCAGTTGCAGCGGGTCGCGCCGAACGTCTTCGCCGACTTCGTCATCTCCACCCTGCCGGACGGCACCGAGGTCGCGGTCAGCCCCTACGCGGAGCGCTCCTGACCCCCTGTCCTCCGGAGGTCCTGAGCCCTTCCCTGGTGGGGCCGGTGGGCCGGTCCGATAGGTTGTCAGCATGACGCACGACCACCCTGCCGCTTCCGACCCGGGCGCGCCGAGACCGTTCGGTCGACTGCTCACCGCCATGGTCACCCCGTTCACCCCGGACGGCTCGCTCGACCTCGACGGTGCCGCCCGGCTCGCCGGTCACCTGGTCGACGAGCAGGGCAACGACGCGCTGGTGGTGAACGGCACCACCGGCGAGTCCCCGACCACCACCGACTCGGAGAAGGACCGCCTCATCCGTGCCGTGGTCGAGGCGGTCGGTGACCGGGCCCAGGTCGTCGCCGGGGTCGGCACCAACGACACCCGACACACCATCGAGCTGGCCGTCGCGGCCGAGAAGGCCGGCGCCACCGGGCTGCTGGTGGTGACGCCGTACTACAACAAGCCGCCACAGGCCGGTCTGGTCCGGCACTTCACCGCGGTGGCCGACGCGGTCGGCCTGCCGGTGATGCTCTACGACATCCCGCACCGCGCCGGTGTGCCGATCGACACCGAGACGTTCGTCCGGCTCGCCGAGCACGAGCGGATCGTCGCGGTCAAGGACGCCAAGGGCGACATGGTCGCCTCGTCCTGGGTCACCAGCCGTACCGACCTCGCCTTCTACAGCGGTGAGGACGCGCTGACCCTGCCCGCGCTGGCCATCGGCGCGGTCGGCGTGGTCGGCACCTCCACCCACTTCACCGGGGCGCTCACCAAGCAGATGATCACCGCGTACGAGACCGGGGACACCGGCACGGCACTGGCCCTGCACCGCCGGCTGCTGCCGCTGTTCACCGGGATCTTCCGCACCCAGGGCGTGATCCTGGTCAAGGCCGGCCTCACCGTGCTCGGCCTGCCCGCCGGTCCGGTCCGTTCCCCGTTGATGGACGCCACCGACGCGGAGACCGCCCAGCTGCGCGCCGACTTCGTCGCGGCGGGTCTGGAGCTGTCGGCATGAGCGAGATCCACACCGACGCCGAGCTGCCTCCCGCTCTGCCCGAGGGTGGTCTGCGGATCATTCCGCTGGGCGGTCTGGGCGCCATCGGCCGGAACATGACCGTCTTCGAGTACGACGGCAAGCTGCTGATCGTCGACTGCGGCGTGCTCTTCCCGGACGTCGAGCAGCCCGGCGTGGACCTGATCCTGCCGGACTTCACCCCGATCCTGGACCGGCTCGCCGATGTGCAGGCGATCGTGCTGACCCACGGGCACGAGGACCACATCGGCGCGGTGCCGTACCTGCTCGCCCACAAGCCGGACATCCCGCTCGTCGGGTCGCAGTTCACCCTCGCCCTGGTCGAGGCGAAGCTCGCCGAGCGGCGGATCGAGCCGTACACGCTGACCGTGCGGGAGGGTGGCCGGGAGCGGCTCGGCCCGTTCGAGTGCGAGTTCTTCGCGGTCAACCACTCGATCCCGGACGCCCTCGCGGTGGCCATCCGGACCCCGGCCGGCCTGGTGCTGCACACCGGTGACTTCAAGATGGACCAGCTCCCGCTGGACGGCCGGATCACCGACCTGGCCGGGTTCGCCCGGCTCGGTGCCGAGGGCGTGGACCTGCTGCTGTCGGACTCCACCAACGCGGAGATCCCCGGCTTCGTCACCCCGGAGCGGGAGATCGGTCCGGTGCTCGACTCGATCTTCGTGAAGGCGAAGGGGCGGATCATCGTGGCCTCCTTCGCCTCGCACGTGCACCGGGTGCAGCAGGTGCTCGACTCGGCCGCCGACCACGGCCGCAAGGTCGCGCTGATCGGCCGGTCCATGGTCCGCAACATGGGCATCGCCCGCGACCTGGGCCTGCTCAACATCCCGGCCGGCCTGGTGGTCGGCCTGGACGAGGCGACCACGCTGCCGCCGGAGCAGATCGTGCTGATGTCCACCGGTTCGCAGGGCGAGCCGATGAGCGCGCTGGGCCGGATGGCCAGCGGCGACCACCGGCACATCACCATCGCTCCCGGCGACACCGTGGTACTGGCCAGCTCGCTGGTACCCGGGAACGAGACCTCGGTCTACCGCGTGATCAACCGGCTCTGCCGGGCCGGCGCGGTGGTCGTGCACAAGGACGTCGCCAAGGTGCACGTCTCCGGCCACGCCCCCGCCGGTGAGCTGCTCTACCTGCTCAACGTGGTCCGGCCGAGCAACCTGATGCCGGTGCACGGCGAGTGGCGGCACCTGCGGGCGCACGCCCGGCTGGGTATCGAGTCCGGGGTCGCCCCGGACCGGGTGGTGCTCTGCGAGGACGGCGACGTCGTCGACCTCGTCGAGGGGCGGGCCAGCCTGGTCGGGCACGTCCGCAGCCGGTACGTCTACGTCGACGGACTCGCCGTCGGTGACGTCAGCGAGTCGCTGCTCACCGAGCGGCGGATCCTCGGCGACGGCGGGTTCATCGCCGCGACCGTGGTGGTCGACTCGGTGACCGGCAAGGTGGTCGGGGGGCCCACCGTCTCGGCGAAGGGCTTCTCCGAGGACCCGGCCGCGTTCAACCCGGTCGTCCCGCTGATCACCGAGGCACTGAACCGGGCCGCAACCGACGGGGTCACCGACCCGCACCAGTTGCAGCAGATCGTCCGGCGTACCGTCGGCCGCTGGGTCAACGACGCGTACCGGCGCCGCCCGATGATCGTGCCCACCGTCGTCGAGGTCTAGATGTAAGGAAGGGCCCCTTCTTAACGTTTTCGGTAAAGGAAGGGGCCCTTCTTAACACCCCGGCGCCGGTTACCGCAGCAGGGCGTTCAGTTCCGGGTAGTCCATCCCGTCGCGGAGCGTGTCGTACGAGCCGGACCCGAGTAGTTCCCCGGCGGCCCGCCGGACCAGTCCGTACGCCGCCTCGGCGAGAGCCGATCCGGCGCTGATCCGGGCCACACCCAGCGCCCCCAGCTCGGCGACGGTCGGTGCCCCCGGCCCGGCGAGCACGTTGAGTGGTGCGTCGATCCCGGCGACCAGGGCGGTGAGCACCGCCGGATCGAGCACACCCGGCACGAAGATCCCGTCCGCCCCGGCGGCGAGGTAGGCCGCCGCCCGGTCCAGGGTCTCCGCCAGCCGGTTCTCCGGGTCACCGACGTTCCGCAGGTAGACATCGACCCGGGCATTGATGAACAGGGGTACCCCGGCAGCGTCGGCGGCCCGGCGGGCGGCCCCGATCCGGGCGGCCTGCTCGGCGACCGGGCGCAGCGATGCCGGACCGTCGTGCCAGGCGTCCTCCAGGTTCACCCCGACCGCCCCGGCGGCGAGTACGCCCCGGATGGTTTCGGCCACGCCGTCCGGGTCGGTGCCGAAGCCACTCTCGATGTCGGCGGTGACCGGGACGTCGACGGCGGCGACGGTCCGGGCGACGAGGTCGACGGCCCGGTCCCGACCCAACGCGTCGCCGTCCGGTGCGCCGAGACTCCAGGCCACCCCGGCGCTGGTGGTGGCGATGGCCCGGGCGCCGGCGGCCTCGATGATCCGGGCGCTGGCGACGTCCCAGGCGTTGGGCAGGACGAGGGGTCCCGGGCCGCGGTGCAGGCCGTGCAGCAGGCGGGCCCGGTCAACTGTGGTGGTCATGCTGACAGTTGATCACCCTTGGCAGCCATCCGGCGCGCGGTTATCGGACATCACCGCCACCGGAGGCCGCCGCCGGACGGGATGTGCGGCGGCTACGGCAGCGCGGTGACTGCGGTGGCGTACTCGACACCGGTGGCGAGCGCGGCGTGGATGAGCACGGTGAGCTGGGCGCGGGTCGCCCCGAACGCCAGGTCGGTGGTGACGTCGCCGGCCAGCACCAGCTCGCCGTCACCGCTCTGGTGCACGTACGCCTTCGGCAGCAGCCGGTCGTGGTTCCAGGCGTTGCAGAACTCGTACGCCTCGGTGAGCCGGTCGCCGGACAGCCGCCGGCCGGCGACGATCCGGATGTGCAGGATCTCGTCCCGCTCACCGGTCAGCTCGAACTGGACGACCGCATCGCCCCACCGGCCACCGACGGTGCCGTCGGCGTCCACCCGGTACACGTCGCCCCGGCGGTCGAGCACGGCGGTGATCGCGGTGACGCTCAGCGGTACCGGAACGTCGTCCACCCGGCCGGTGGGTGCCGTCCCCGCCGCCCCCGCCTTTCCGGACGACCCCGCCGCCCTCGCCTCCCCGGACGCCCCGGCCGGCTCGTCGTCGCCGTCGAGATCCTCCTCGTCCGGTAGCCGCTGCGGGCCGGTCAGTGGCGTCTCGGCCAGCCAGGCCGCGACCCGGCCGGACTGGTGACCGGTGCCGTTGCGCGCGTCGAACCGGCCGGCCAGGTCCCGGGCGGTGGCGTGCAGCTCGGCGCCGAGCGCGGTGACGGTCAGCTCGGCGGCGGCCCGTTCGCCGTACCCCGGCCGGGCGACCAGCCACCGGCCCAGCCCGGCCTCCTCGGCCAGCCGGCAGACCAGGGCCCCGGCGGTGGCGAACTCCATCGCGGACAGTTCGTCGTACGGCTGGTCCAGCCGGCCCAGCTGTTCGCCGAGGATGTCCAGGCCCCGGATGTGGTCACCGGTCAGGGCACAGAACCGCAGGTGCGTCGCGAGGTGCGGGAAGGCGTTGCGTTCCCGACGGTGCCGGCGGTACGCCCGGACGTGGGCCCGGCCGGCCTCCTCAACCCGCCCCAGCCGCAGGTACGGCAGGACCAGCGCGACCAGGGTGCGTTCCGGCTGGTCGGGGCAGCGATGCGGGTCGACCGGCGCCGCCTCGGCGGTCTGCGCCGCCACGCTCCACAGCCCCCAACCGGCCAGCAGCTCCACCTGGTGTGCGGTGGCGCAGCCGGGGCAGCCGGTGTCGTCGTCCGGGGTCCCGGCCCGCCACCGGTCGAGCCAGTGCCGGGCGGCCGGCTCGTCGCCGAGGTGGTCGGCGATCCGGCAGCGCAGTTCGTGCACGACGGCCAGGCTGCGCTGCTGGTCCCGGAGCCGGTTCTCCAGATCGTCGAGGAGCGTGCCGCTCTGGGCCAGCCCCACCCGGCTGCTGCCGGTGAAGGCGGCCACGGTACGGCGGTGGTGGTGGCGCAGCAGCGCCCGGTCCTCGTCGTCGAAGCGGGCCGGGCCGGTGCCGTCCCGGTCGGCTTCGGCGTCGGCGTCCAGGATGGCCAGGCAGTTGACGAGCGGTTCCCGAAGTCGCCACCAGGCACCGTGGTGGGTGTACGCGTCGAGCAGGGCGCACCGGGCGTCGAAGCCGAGCCGTACGTCCCCGGCGGCGTCGGCGTCCGCGGCGATCCGTTCCAGCTCGACGAACTTCTCGTCGCCGTCGGGCAGGTCCCGGGCCTGCGCCAGTTCCGCCGCCAACCGGTCCGGCCGTTCGGTGCCGGTCACCGGGCCGACTTCCAGGTGGCGACGGCGGCGGCCAGTTGGCAGCCGGTGGCGATGCCGCGTTCGAGCAACTGGTCGAGCTGGTGGGTGGTGACGCCGCGTTCCAGGTCGGCGATGACTTCACCGCACACCCGGGCGGTGCCGTGGTCGTCGACGTGGACGAACGCCTTGGGCCACAGCCGGTCGTGGTTCCAGGCGTTGCAGTGGGCGTAGAGCGTCGGGACGTCCTCGATCGGGAAGCTGGTCGCTGCGGTGGTACGCACCTGGAGCAGTTCCCCCTGCGGGCCGAGCCGGAAGAAGTAGATGACGTGGTCGTCCCAGCGACCGACCAGGTCACCGTCGCTGTCGGTGTGGAAGGTGTATCCCCGGCTGGTCAGCACGGTGGCGATCAGCTCGTTGGTCAACGGGAGCAGGGTGTGCGGGTGGCCGCCGACGGGCCCGTCCGGGAGGTCCTGGAAGCCCGGGGGTGCCATGCAAGTCCCTTCTGCGGCGATTGTCGCAACTGGCTGTGGTAAATACCACGCTCCAGGGTGGAGCACGTGCTGCGGCACGCGGACACGACCCGCAAAAGCGGCGGTTACCCGGGTCGCGCCGTTACGGTGACTCTATGGCGGGCCGTACCTCTCAGGCGAGCCGGCGACGCGGCGCGTCGCCGCGTGGTGCCGCGACCGGTCGTGCCCGGCAACCGGCGAAGAAGGCCGCCCCGGCAGCGCGGCGCAAACCTGCGAAGCCGGCCCGGCCGAGCCCGGCGGTCTACGTCGGACGCGCGCTGGGTGCGGTGTGGATGGGCGTGGCGCACGGGGTCGGCTGGGCGGTGCGCGCCGCCGGCCGGCAGGCCGCCTCGGCCCGCGAGCTGGACCCCGAGCACCGGCGGGACGGCGCCGGTCTGCTCCTGCTCGGGTTGGCCATCCTCAGCGCGGTGGCGGTCTGGTTCTCCGGTGCCGGCCCGGTCGGTGCCCGGCTGGCCGACACGATCCGGCTCTTCCTCGGTGCGATCGCCGCCGTACTGCCGCTGCTGCTGCTGATCGGCGCGGTCCGGCTGATGCGGGAGCCGGGCGACCCGGCCCACCGGGGGCGGGGACTGGTCGGCTGGACGTCCATGCTGGTGGCCACCGCGTCGCTGCTGCACATCGGGCAGGATCCGGTGGACAACGCGCAACGGGACTATGCCGGTGGCCTGGTCGGTGCCGGTGTCGGTGACCTGCTCCAGGGGGCGTTCACCGCCTGGGTCGCGGTGCCGCTGCTGCTCCTGCTGCTGGTGTTCGGCCTGCTGGTGGTGACCGCCACCCCGATCAACAAGATCCCCGAGCGGCTGGGCCTGCTCGCCGGGGTGATCGTGCCCGGTGCCGCCGGCACCGGCTCCGCCGGCACCGGCTCCGCCGGCACCGGCTCCGCCGGCACCGGCTCCGCCGACGCGGCGGCCACCGAGGCGGAGGAGGCCAAACCGGCCCGGACCCGCCGCAGCCCGGCGAAGCGGCGGCCGGCGCCGTCGGAGCCGATCGACCCCGACGAGCCGGACGGGTACGACGGCGGCCCCGACATGCAGGACACCATCGCGCTGCCCCGCAAACCGGGGACGAAGGTGCCCGCCGCCCGCCGGGTCGTCGAGCCGCCGGAGCACTCCGCGGCACCGACCCGTGCGGAGCAGCTCGCCATCACCGGCCTGTCCGGCGACTACACCCTGCCCCCGGCCAACCTGCTCCGCTCCGGTGCCGCACCGAAGAGCCGCAGCAAGGCCAACGACGAGGTGATCGGCGCCCTCGCCGGGGTCTTCGACCAGTTCGACGTGGACGCCGCGGTGACCGGGTTCACCCGGGGCCCGACGGTCACCCGGTACGAGGTCGAGCTGGGGCACGGGGTGAAGGTCGAGCGGATCACCCAGCTCTCCCGCAACATCGCGTACGCGGTGAAGTCACCGGACGTCCGGATCCTCAGCCCGATCCCGGGCAAGAGCGCGGTCGGGGTGGAGATCCCCAACACCGACCCGGAGAACGTCGCCCTCGGGGACGTGCTCCGCTCCCGGGCGGCCACCACCGACCTCCACCCGATGCTGGCCGCCCTCGGCAAGGACATCGAGGGCGGCTACGTGGTGGCCAACCTGGCGAAGATGCCGCACATCCTGATCGCCGGGGCCACCGGTGCCGGCAAGTCGTCCTGCCTGAACTCGCTGCTGGTCTCGATCCTGACCCGGGCCACCCCGGACGAGGTACGGCTGCTGCTGATCGACCCGAAGCGGGTCGAGATGACCGGGTACGAGGGCATCCCGCATCTGGTCACCCCGATCGTGACCAACCCGAAGAAGGCCGCCGACTCGCTGGAGTGGGTGGTCCGCGAGATGGACATGCGCTACGACGACCTCGCCGCCAACGGGGTCCGGCACATCGACGACTACAACCGCAAGGTCCGCAACGGCGAGATCAAGGCGCCGCCGGGCAGCGAGCGCGAGATCCGTCCGTACCCGTATTTGCTGGTCATCGTGGACGAGTTGGCGGACCTGATGATGGTCGCGCCCCGCGACGTGGAGGACTCGGTCGTCCGGATCACCCAGCTCGCCCGGGCCGCCGGCATCCACCTCGTCCTGGCCACCCAGCGCCCCTCGGTGGACGTGGTCACCGGTCTGATCAAGGCGAACGTGCCGTCCCGACTGGCGTTCGCCACCTCCTCGCTGGCCGATTCCCGGGTCATCCTGGACCAGCCGGGCGCGGAAAAGTTGCTCGGTCGCGGTGACGGCCTCTTCCTGCCGATGGGTGCCTCGAAGCCGGTCCGGATCCAGGGCGCCTGGGTCACCGAGGCCGAGATCGCCGACGTGGTGAAGTTCTGCAAGAACCAGCGGGAGCCGGAGTTCCGTTCGGACGTGCTCGCCCCCGCCCAGGACAGCAAGAAGAAGATCGACGAGGACATCGGCGACGACCTGGACCTGCTGGTGCAGGCGGTCGAGTTGGTGGTGACCTCGCAGTTCGGGTCCACCTCGATGCTGCAACGCAAGCTGCGGGTCGGTTTCGCGAAGGCGGGTCGGCTGATGGACCTGATGGAGACCCGGGGGATCGTCGGTCCCTCCGAGGGTTCCAAGGCGCGGGACGTACTGGTCAAGCCGGATGAACTGGACGAGGCGCTGGCCGGTCTGCGGGGCGAGGAATGATCTTGCGGCACCTACCCGGTGCGGGGATCATCCCGGCATGACCGCACCGTCCCCGAGGAACGTCACCGCTGCGCACGAGCGGGAGATGCTGGAGTCGTTCGTCGACTTCTACCGTGACGAGCTCAAGGAGACCCTCACCGGGGTCTCCGAGGCCGATGCCCGGCGCCGGCTGGTGCCGTCACTGACCACCCTGATCGGGCTGGTGAAGCACAACTGCGCGGTCGAGCGGAACTGGTTCCAGCACCGGCTGCTGGGCATTCCCAGGGACCAGATCGACGGGTTGGCCAGCGCCGACGACCGCAGCTGGGCCGTCCGGGACGACGAGACCGTCGCCGACGTGCTCGCCGAGTACGACGCCGCCTGTGCGGTGTCCCGGCGCAACGCGGCGCGCTACCCCCTGGACCATGTGGTGCCGCACGAGCGGCTCGGCGACCTGTCCCTGCGTTGGATCTACGCGCACATGATCCAGGAACTGGCCCGGCACGCCGGGCACGCCGACATCCTCCGCGAGCAGATCGAGGCGGCCAACGTCGTCGTCGGGTCGGACTGAACCCCGCTTCACCCCGACCGTCCTCGCCGATCATGGAGTTGTGGTGCCCCGCAAAGTTCGCCTAACGGGGTGAATCAACCACCACAACTCCATGATCCACAGGTCGGCACGCAACTGCGCCCGGGGCGGACGGTCAGTGGAAGACCTTGAGCCCGACCACGCCGGCCACCACCAGCAGCAGGCACACCACCCGGGGTGCGGTCGCCGGCTCGTCGAGGGCCACCATGCCGACCAGGGCGGTGCCGACCGCACCGATGCCCACCCAGACGGCGTACCCGGTGCCGATCGGGATGCTCCGCAGCGCCCAGGCCAGCCCCGCCATGCTGAGCAGCAGGGCGACCACGAAGACGACCGAGGGCAGTGGCCGGCTGAACCCGGCGCTGCGACCCAGCGCGATCGCCCAGACCGTCTCCAGGACGCCGGAGAGCACCAGCACCACCCAGGCCATCGACGCCTCCTCTTCCGGCCCGCCACGTGTCCGCGAAGGTAGCACCGGACCGGGTCGTCCCGGGCCGGTCACCGGCCACCATCCACGCCGGCAGCCCCGCCTGGAGCAGGTCGCCCGACAGGTTGGTGGGCAACGTCACCGGGTACTTGACCTGAAGTCGGCTTCAACTCCGAAGATTGGTCCCCATGACTGTGCTGCTGCGCGATGACGAGATCCGGGACCGGCTGGACGCCCCCACCACGGTCGCCGCGATGCGGGCCGCTCTGCTCGCCGCCCGGTCCGGCCGACTTGTCGCCCCGCCCCGGGCCGCCGCGTCCCTGGCCGGTGGACGGATGGTGCTCACCGCCGGCCAGCTCACCGACGAGTGGTACGGCTTCCGGTCGTACGACACCTTCGGGCACCCGGCCGGTGAGCAGGTCGTCGTGTTGCACGACGCAACGACCGGCGAGGTCCGGGCGGTCGCGGTCGGTGCCGAGATCGGGTCCCGGCGGACCGGTGGACTGGGTGCGGTGGCGGTCGACGCGCTCGCCCGGCCGGACGCCGCCACGGTCGGGCTGGTCGGTGCCGGTGGGCAGGCGTGGGCCCAGCTCTGGGCGATCACCGCGGTCCGGCCGGTACGCGAGGTCACCGTGTTCAGCCCGACCCGGAGCCGACGGGAAGCGTTCGCCGCCCGGGCCCGTACCGAGCTGGGGCTCGCGGTCCGAGCGGTCGGCAGCGCGCCCGAGGCGGTCCGGGACCGGGCCGTCGTGGTGCTCGCCACGACCAGTGTCACCCCCGTCGTCTGCGCCGCCGACCTGGCCCCGGGTACCCACGTCAACCTGGTCGGCTTCAAGCAGCGCAACCGGTCGGAGTTCGGTCGGGACCTGCTCGACACCGCCGACGTGTTGGTCACCGACAGCCGACCGCAGGCGTTCGCCTACGACCCGCCGCTGCTCGCCGCCGATCCGCCGTACGCCGAACGGCTGGTCGAGCTGGGTGCGGTGCTGGCCGGCGCGGTCCCCGGGCGGACCGGGCCGGAGCAGCTGACCGTCTTCTGCTCGGTCGGCCTGGCCGGTACCGAGGTGCTGCTCCTCGCCGAGCTGGCCCGGGCGGGCGTGCCCGGCAGGTGAGCCCGGGACGGTCGGGCCGATGACCCCGGCCCGGGTGCACGCCGGCCCGGGTGCACGCCGGCCCGGGTGCACGCCGGCCCGGGTACGTACGCCGTCTCCGGCCCTGTCGGACCGGCCCGGTACCCTCGGATGGTGTCTGCCACCTCCCCTTCCGCTGCGGACGGCCGTCGGGTCGCGCTGCTCACCCTCGGTTGTGCCCGTAACGAGGTCGACTCGGAGGAGCTGGCTGCCCGGCTGCACGCCGACGGCTGGCAGGTGACCACCGACGGCGAGGGCGCCGACGTGGTCCTCGTCAACACCTGCGGCTTCGTCGAAAAGGCCAAGCAGGACTCCATCCAGACCCTGCTGGCCGCCGCCGACACCGGCGCCAAGGTCGTCGCGGCCGGTTGCATGGCCGAGCGGTACGGCCGGGAACTGGCCGACAGCCTCCCCGAGGCGCAGGCGGTGCTCGGCTTCGACGACTACCCGCAGATCGGTGCCCGGCTCGACGCGGTACTCGCCGGTGAGCGGATCGACGCGCACACTCCCCGGGACCGGCGGGAGCTGCTCCCGCTGACCCCGGTCTCCCGGCGGGACAGCGCAGTCGTGCTGCCCGGGCACGGCACCCCGCAGCAGCCCACCACCGACGAGCACACCCCGGCCCACCTGCGCCGGGTGCTGCGCCGCCGGCTGGATTCCGGTCCGGTGGCCTCGCTGAAGCTGGCCAGTGGCTGCGACCGGCGCTGCGCGTTCTGCGCCATCCCGGCATTCCGGGGCGCCTTCGTCTCCCGCACGCCGGACGAGCTGCTCGCCGAGGCCGAGTGGCTGGCCAGGAGCGGCGTCCGCGAGCTGGTCCTGGTCAGCGAGAATTCCACCTCCTACGGCAAGGACCTGGGCGACCCGCGTCTGCTGGAGAAGCTGCTGCCGCAGCTCGCGGCGGTCGACGGCATCGTCCGGGTCCGGGCCAGCTACCTCCAGCCCGCCGAGACCCGGCCCGGCCTGATCGAGGCGATCGCCACCACGCCCGGGGTCGCGCCCTACTTCGACCTGTCGTTCCAGCACTCCAGCGAGCCGGTGCTGCGCCGGATGCGCCGGTTCGGCTCGACCACCCGGTTCCTGGAACTACTCACCGCCGCCCGGGAGTTGGCGCCCGAGGCCGGGGCCCGGAGCAACTTCATCGTCGGGTTCCCCGGCGAGACCCGGGCCGACGTCGACGAGCTGGTCCGCTTCCTGACCGCCGCCCGGCTGGACGCGATCGGCATGTTCGACTACAGCGACGAGGACGGCACCGAGGCCGCCGACCTGCCCGGCAAGGTCTCCGCCGCCACGATCAAGCGCCGGTACGACCGGCTCAGCGCGCTCGCCGACGAGCTCTGCTCGCAGCGGGCCGAGGAGCGGCTCGGTACGACCGTGGAGGTGCTGGTCGACTCGGTCGACGACGGGACGGTCGAGGGCCGGGCCGCCCACCAGGCACCCGAGGTGGACGGGTCGACCACGCTGGTTGCGCCACCGACCGGTGGAGTGGACCTGTCGGCACTGCGCCCCGGTGACCTGGTCCGCGCCACGGTCACCGGTACCGAAGGCGTCGACCTGATTGCCGTACCGGACGAGATGATCTCTGCGGCGCCCAGCGGAACGAGGTGACGCCGGTGGCCGAGGCAACCGACTCGACGCCGGCTGCCGTGGTCGCCCCGGTGCCGGTGCTCAATGCCGCCAACGCGCTGACCGCCCTGCGTTTGGCGCTGGTACCGGTCTTCGTGGCGCTCGTCGTGGCCTCCGAGATGGTCCATTCGGGTTGGCGGATCATCGCCTGTCTGACCTTTGCGTTCGCCTCGGTCACCGATCTGGTGGACGGCTGGATCGCCCGGCGGTTCGCGCTGGTCACCTCGTTCGGCAAGGTGGCCGACCCGATCGCCGACAAGGCGCTGACCGGCGCCGCCCTGGTGCTGCTCTCCTGGTACGGCCAGCTGCCCTGGTGGGTGACCGGCCTGATCCTGGTCCGGGAGTGGGGGGTGACGCTGATCCGGTTCTGGGTCATCCGGTACGGAGTGATCCCGGCCAGCCGTGGGGGTAAGGCCAAAACGGCGCTGCAGATCCTCGCGATCGTCTGGTACCTCTGGCCGGTCCCGGCCGGCCTGGTCGCGGTCGGTCCCTGGATCATGGCGGCGGCGCTCCTGGTCACGCTGGCGACCGGCCTGGACTACGTGGTGCAGGCGGTACGCCTCCGCCGGGGCGTCGGCTAGCCCGTCGGCAACGGGAAGCAGCGGGAGGCAATGGGAGGGTGGGCATGGAGCACGACGCGAACGGGGCGCACCCGGTGGGCAGTCCGGCTGCGGCGGTGGTGCACAGCCTCGCCGAGCGGCGGGAGACCCTCGCGGCGGTCGAGTCGCTCACCGGTGGCCTGCTCGCTGCCGCGATCGTCGAGGTGGCCGGGGTGAGCAGCGTGTTCCGCGGCGGCCTGGTGGTGTACGCCACCGAGTTGAAGTCCGGGCTGGCCGGGGTACCGGCGGAGCTGCTCGCCGAGCGGGGCCCGGTCGACCCGGAGGTGGCGGCGGCGCTCGCCGAGGGGGGACGGGACCGCTGCGGTGCCGACTGGTGCCTGGCAACCACCGGGGTGGCCGGTCCGGAACCGCAGGGTGGCAAGCCGGTGGGCCTGGTTTTCATCGCGGCTGCCGGACCGACCGGTACCACGGTTCGGGAACTGGACCTCGACGGAGGGCGGGAGTTCATCCGCTCGGCGACGGTGACCGAGGCGCTGCGGATGCTGGCCGACCGCATCCATGAGGCACCCCGGGCCGGGGTGGGACAGCGGTGAGTGGCGGACGGACTACTGTTTCCCGTATCCGGTGGGATGTCACCGGGGCCGCCAGCGGGTACGGTTGCGGGAAGGCACCGGCGAGGTCCCGGCGCCGGAGGCGGATCGCCTCCCGACGTCGGTGACCCGTGCCGGGCAGAGTCCCGTCAGGGGAGGTGCGATGATCCTGCTACGCCGATTGATCGGTGACGCACTGCGGGCGCGCCGGCAGGGTCAGCACCGGACCCTGCGGGAGGTCTCCTCCGCCGCGAACGTCAGTCTCGGCTACCTCTCGGAGATCGAGCGAGGTCAGAAGGAGGCGTCCAGCGAGCTGCTGGCCGCGATCTGTGACGCGCTCGGGGCCCGACTCTCCGAGTTGCTGCGCGAGGTGAGCGACACGGTCGCCCTGGCCGAGCAACTGCCCGGGGTGCTGGTGCCGGTGCCCGAGCAGTCGACCGAGTCGGGCCGTACCGAGCCGGCCACCCGGGTCACCGCGGCCCGGGGCGACCGGACGGTCCGTCCGGTCGGTGCCAGTGGGGTACGGCAGGTGGCAATCGACGGAAAGGTCTCTGTCGCGGTCCGGCAGGATTCTCCACTCAAGGCGACGCTCCGCACGACCCGCCGGGTGCGTCCCGCCGACAAGCACCGCGACGTGGTCTGCGCGGCCTGATCCGACCCTGTGGGTCCGGTCCCGAACCGGGCGACCACCGGTGGTCCGGTCCCGGAATCTGGACAGCCGCCGGATGGCCTGGCCGCCGGCCCGGTGCTGATCTCCGGACGGTCGTCGGGCGGGTCCGACGGGTGGGTGAGATCCGCTTCCGGTCGGTCTTCGGCAGGTGACCCGAACCTGCCCGGGCCGGCCGGCCCCACCGCAGCGGCCCGGCCGTTCGCCGCTGTCGGGCGGCTCCGTGGCCCGGGCACCGGTCGGCGCGTAGGGTTGATCCACGGGTGACGCGGTGGCGCCGGCCCCGGTTGCGGGTGGCGCCGTGGGTGGCGCCCGGCTGGGACGATGGAGACATGGTCGTGCGGCCGGCCCTGCGGGTCCGCCGGCACGGTCACGGCGGAGCACGCAACTAGGGAGATACCGCGAAGATGGCGAACCCTCTCATCAAGGGCTGGCGTTACCTGATGGCGCTCTTCGGCGCCCGGTTGGATGAGCACGCGGATCCCAAGGTACAGATCCAGCAGGCCATCGAGGAGGCCCAGCGGCAGCACCAGGCACTGGTCCAGCAGGCGGCGGCGGTCATCGGCAACCAGCGTCAGCTGGAGATGAAGCTCTCCCGCCAGATGTCCGAGGTCGAGCGGCTCCAGGCGATGGCGCGGCAGGCCCTCGTGCTGGCCGACCGGTCCCGCGCCGAGGGCGACGAGGACAAGGCGGTGGGCTACGAGCAGTCCGCCCAGACCCTGGCCACCCAGCTCGTCTCGGCCGAGCAGGCCGCCGAGGACCTCAAGACCCTGCACGACCAGGCGCTGGGTGCCGCAGCCCAGGCCCGGAAGGCAGTGGAGAACAACTCGATGATCCTCCAGCAGAAGCTCGCCGAGCGGACCAAGCTGCTCAGCCAGCTTGAGCAGGCCAAGATGCAGGAGAAGGTGGCCGCCTCGCTGGAGTCGATGTCGGCCCTGGCCGCCCCGGCGAACACCCCCTCGCTCGACGAGGTGCGGGAGAAGATCGAGCGGCGGTACGCGACCGCGATGGGCCGGGCCGAGCTGGCCGGCAACTCGGTCGAGGGCCGGATGTTGGAGATCCAGAAGGCCAGCCTCGACTCGGCGGGTTCGTCCCGGCTGGAGCAGATCCGGTCGAGCATGGCCGGCGAGAAGCTGGCCGGGACGCCGGAGCGCCCGGCGGTGGAGCGGGCCGTGTCCGCCGACCCGGCCGCCGCCGCCCGGCTGGACGAGATCCGGGCCAGCCTGTCCCAGAACCGGTCGACCGGCGATCCCAACGCCGCCGGCTGACCGGCGGTAGAGCAGTGGAGGGGTGAGGAGCATGGCGGACGAACGGGCCCGTTACTTCCGGCGGCTGGGCCGGCTGCGCCGGTCGGCCCGGCGGTGGAGCGTGGCCGCTGGCGGTCTCGGTGGCGCCACCGCGATCCTCACCCCGTACGCCGGTCTCGGGCTGCCCGATGCGGCCTGGGCCGGTGCGGCCGGTGGTTCCGTGGTACTGGCGCTGTGGCGCTGGCTGGACCTGCGGGCCCTCGCCGCCCGGCCGGCGCCGCCGGAGCTGACCCCGGCCGAGGCGGCGGCCCGCTCCCGGGCCCGGATCCTCGCCACCGTGGAACGGCTCCCCGCCGGTCCCGGGCTGCTCGCCGAGGTACGCCGGCAGCGGGCCCGGCTGGCGTTGCGCGGCTCGTCGGCGGCCGGCCCGTGGGCCCGGCTGGACCGGGCCGCGCTCACCCTGGCCGGGATGGCATCCCGGCTCAGCGGTCCGGCCGAGCCGGTGGTGCAGGAGGCGGCGGAGGCCGACCACTCGCTGCGTGACCTGGCCTACCGGGTGGCCAGTGTGGAACGGGCGCTGCGGCTGGCCCCGGCCGACGGCCGGACGGAGTTGGCCGGGGCGCACCGCGAGCTGGTCGCGCAGTTGGAGAACGGGGTCGCCGCGTACGAGGCGCTGGTGGTCGCTGCCGCCGGTTACCTGGCTGAGGAGAGCCGGCCGGCCGGCGCGCACCCGGCTGCCGCCAGGTTGACCGAGGCCACCGACCTGCTGCACGGGGTGGCCGCCGCGCTGGCCGAGTTCCGCGCGGTCGGTGACCCGACCCGGACCTCGGCCACCGCGTACGGCCCCCGTTAGCGCCCGTCCGCCACCCCGTCGCGAGACGGCCGGCCGGGTCAGGCCGGCTCGCCACGGGGTAAGACGGCCGGGCCGGTCAGGCCGGCTGGAACGACTGCCGGACCACCCCGCCGACCAGCGCGCACCAGGTACTCGTGCCGACCTTGCCGTTGGTGTCGAGCCCGTGCAGTTCCTGGAGGTCCTGCAGAGCCTTCTTCGTCGGGTGGTCGTAGACGCCGGTGATGGCCACGTCGGCGTACCCCTTGACGTTGAGGATGTACTGCACCGCGCTGACCGGCAGGCCGGTCGCCTCCCTGTCCAGTTCCGGGGCAAGGGTCTCCCAGGTGGGCGCGGTGAGGGTGGCGTCGATGTCCACCGGGATGCCGTTGCGGGCCTGCCAGTCCTGCACGGCGGCGACGGTGGCCGCGTCGAAGGCGCCGGTGACCGTCACCGGGTAACCCCGGAAGGCGAGCAGGTACTGGGCGACCCGCACCACCGGCCCACCCACGAACCGCCAGATGTCCGGCCAGCGGCGGGCCGGCACGTCGGCGAGGTCGGTGCCGAGCGCGGCGAAGACCTGGCGCCGCAGCGCGGGGAACAGTCGGTAGAACGCCGCGCCGGGGCAGAGCGTGGCCCGGAAGTCCCAGTGGCCGAAGATGTCGTGTGCGTGCAGCCCGTACTGCTGGCAGATGGTGGTGCTGAGCCGGACCAGGGAGTCGAGCAGTGTCTGCGGCGGCGTCTCGGTGACGTAGGTGCCCTCGTTCTCGATGCCGATGGCCCGGCCGTTCTCGCCGGGGCAGTGCGCGGAGACCATCTGGCGTTCGCCCTCGGTGAGGGTCGCCAGACTGCCGCGTCGTCCCTCCAGCACGTACCCGCCCCGGCTGACGGTGAAGTGCTGCCCGGTGTCCGACCAGCCGTTACCGTCCATGTGCAGGTTCTGGCAGGTCCTGGCCAGGTTGATTGCCTGTGCCTCGGAGAGGTCCGGGGTGTTCGGGAAGGCCATGTGGTGCAGGATGATCTTGTTGGTCGGGATGGCGCTGGTCGCCAACGGCGCCGCTGGCGGGCGGGCGCCCCACTCGTCGCAGCTGATGATCCAGTCGAGGTCCGGGGTGGACGCGGCGTACGCGGCGGCCGGGCGTGCGAGTTCGGTGCCGACCACCGCGATCGCAGCGGCGCCGAGACCGGCCCGCAGCAGCGTCCGGCGGTCCAGTTCGGGGTGATCGAAGATCATGGACTCTCCTCTGTGGCCGCAGACCGGCCCGGGGGTGTGTGGAAGCTCCACGGGGATGTAAAGAAGCGCCACTGCCTGCGCGTGCATCGGAGAATATTGCCAAGCCGGGCGTACGCGCTAGAGGTCCGCCCGCCACCCGTGTTGTCGATCATGGAGTTGTGGTGGGTGACAAAAGCCGCGTACCGGTGTCTATTCCCCACCACAAGTCCATGATCGACGGGCGTGGGGTGTCAGGGCGGGGGTGGTCAGGCCGGGGTGGTCACGGCGACCGGACTACTGAAGGCGGAGGTGCCGACGACGTTGAAGGCGCGGATCCGGTAGTGGTAGGTGCACCCCCGGGCCAGACCGGTGTTGTGGAAACCCCGCCCGGTCACGGTGAACGTCACCACGCCCCGGCTGAACCGCCCATCGGCGGCACGCTGCACCACGAAACCACCTCCCGCGCCCGGCAGGTCGGCGGACCAGCCCAGGTGGACCGTGGCGCTGTCCGGCACCGGACCGTGCCCGGTCGCGGTGAGGCCGGTCGGTACCTGCGGAACGGCCGGGGTGACCACTGCCGACACGTTGGACCAGGGCGACGCCGCGCCCAGATACGTGGTACGGACCCGGTAGTAGTAGGTGGTGTCCGGAGCGACCGTGCCGTCCGGGTACCGGTCGGTGACGCCGAGCGTGGTCGTACCCGGCCCGCTGGTGAAGGTCGGATTGGTGGCCCGCTGCACCTCCACTCCGGTGGCGAACGAGCGGTTCGTCCAGTGCAGGGCCACCCGCAGCGGTGCCACCGGCGGCACCACCGAGGTCAACCCGCTCGGCGGGGACAACTCGGCGACCGCGCACACGCTGTTCGACCAGGCCGAGTAGCCGGCCCTGGTCTCCGCCCGGACCCGGTAGTGGTACGCCACCCCGGGGACGACCGTCGGGTCCGGGTACCGGGCCGTACCCGGGGCCAGCCGGACGGTGGTCAGATCGGCGCTGAACCCGGCGTCGGTGGCCCGTTGCAGGAGCAACCCGGTCGCCGCCGGACGGTCCCCGCTCCGGCTGCCGGTCCAGGTCAGCATGATCGCCGGCAGGGCGGTGGGGGAGCCGGGAGCCGGGGTACCGGTGAGTCCGGTCGGCGCCGGCGGGGTGACCCGCAGCACCAGTGGACGGCTGGCGTCACCACCCCGGTGTCCGGTGGGCCCGACCTGCCAGCGGTACTCCCAACCGAGGTTCGCCAGCCGGTTCCCGGCCCCCGGCGGGACCGCCGCGTCCGGCGGCCGGGTCGGGTCGGGCAGCCGTACGCTGTCGCCGAGCCGGAACGGCAGGAGCGGTGGCGCCGGGCGCAGGGCGACCACCACGTCCTGCTGCGGATCGACCCGGACCGCCTGCTTCCAGCCCAACTCGTTGCCGTCCGGTGGGCGGATCAGGCCGTCCCGGCCCACCCGGTTGACCACCTGCACGTCGAACGGGAAGTGCAGCACCTCGGTCTGCCGGCCGTACGGGCTGATCCGCCACAACTGGGTACCGTCGTCCGCGCTGCCGACCGGCACCCCCGGCCCGGTAGGGTGCAGCACCTCGGTGGCCGGATCGTGCGCCCCCAACGGCAACACCGGGGCGTACCGGCCGGCGCCCGGCAGTGCCACGCCGAGCCGGCCGGCGACCCGCCCGTGTCCGGCCTCGAAACCGGTCAGCACCGCCTTGCCGGCCAGCGGCAGGGTCACCGGGGTGGCTGCCCCGGCCGGGGTGAAGGTGACGGCGGTGGCGTGCGCCGGGACATACGTGTCGACCGGCGTGACCGTGCCGAACGCCCGGTCGTACGCCGGCTGCGGCACGATCGGCGGGAGCTGGCCGGCCGCGTACGCCGCCGGCAGCCGCTCGGCGAGGGTCTCCAGGTCGAACGGGGCGGTCGGGGTACCCGCCACCCGGAACTGGAGCAGGGTCCGGGTGTTCGGGCCGTACCCCGCCATGGTGGGTGGGGCGCCGCCGGTGCCGGTGAGATCCGGTCCACCGGTGTAGTGGTCGTACCGGGGATCGAAACCGGGCAGCGGGGCCGGCGCGTCGTTGTAGAGGATCAGGTTCGTTCCCGGCGGCACCGACGAGAAGTCGATGACCACGTCGGCACGCTCGCCCGGGGCGAGCAGCAGCGTGAACCGCGTCGCGTTGAGCACGGTCGCCTCGCGCCGGTCGTACCCGAAGTCGACGGGCTGGCTGACCAGGGTGACCGGCGCGGGGAGCAGACCCCCCTCCGAGCCGATCTGGATCATCGCCGGTCCCCGGGCCGCCGGGTCCGGCACCCCACCGGCCCGGCCGTCGGTCGGCCACCCGGCCGGCCGTCCGGCTGCCGGCACCGCCCCGACCATCGGCACCTCCCCGGCACCGGCGTCGCCCAGGGCGCCGTCCGGCTGCCACATCGGACCGTCCGAGGCAGCCCGGTAGAGCTGGAGGTTCAGGTACCGGTCGGCGCAGGCGTTCAGGATCCGGAACCGGTACGCGGTGGGCCGGACCGTCAGGTACGGGTACGCGACCCCGTTGACCAGGGGAGTGTCGCCGAACACCATCGGCGCGGCCGACGGGTGCGGGGTGCCCGGCGCCAACGGCGGCTCGTCCGAGCCGGCCACCGGGTCGTGGTGCGGGTTGGGTACCGGCAGGTGCTCCGGCCCGCCCGGTTGGTGGCTGCCGCCCGGCTCCGGCGCGCACCACGGGCCGTAGTCCCAGCGGCCCACCGGGTTGCGGCCGTCCGACCGGTACGGGTTCTGGTTCGGCAGGTACACGTGCGGATACCAGATCGATCCTGTGCTGCCCCACCGGTCCCGGTCCCAGACCGGATCCTCGACGGCGAGCTGGGAGTCGTCCGGTACGAACGTCTTGTCCTCGATGACCAGCGGAATCTGGGTCGCCGGCAGCACCCCGTCGGCGACCAGCCGCCGCTCGGCCGGATCATCCAGCAGGTACAGCCCCAACTGGCCGGAGTGGACGGTGAGCCGGGCCAGGCCGAGAGTGTTGTCGTGGAACCACATCAGCCGGGCGCTCTGCTCGTTCGGGTGGTAGAGCGTCACCGCACCCGGGCCGGGCGTCGGCATGTCCGGCACGGTCGCGTACCCCGGCCCGACCGGGTACGGGGTGACCTCCCCGGCCGGGGTCAACCACTGGGTCGGCAGCCCGGCGCTGATCCAGCCGGTGGCGGAGCCGGCCAGGTGCAGCACCGCCCGGTTCTGCGGGTACCGGGCCGGCGCGGGCAACGGACCCGGCCCGGCACCGGGAAGGGTCTCGTCGACCGGGAGGAACAGCTCCCCGGCCCGCCCGACGGGGAGCTGGTTGACGAACCTGATCCGGACCGGCCGGCCCCGGTGCGCCACGATCACCGGACCACAGTGGTACGGCCGTTCCGGCGGGCGGACGGTGTTGTGCCCGTCGGTGTCGGTACCCATGTTGAGCTGCCGGTACCCGCGCAGCCGGGTGGCCGGCAGGTCCCGGTGCAGCCGCTGGCGGTACTCGCACAGCCCGATCTCGTAGTAGTCGCACCCGGGGTAGCTGGTGGTGTCCGGGACCGCGACCGGCAGCCGGTTGCCGGGTCCGTCGCGGACGTCCCGGGTGGGCAGGGGCAGCGTGTCGACGAACTTCCGGATGCCGGTGCCGGGGACGACCCGGCCATGGCCGTCCAGCCGTGGCCGGGGGCTGTACGCGACGTACGGCACCGGCCCGAAGTAGCCCGGCACGGCGGACGGGTCCAGGGCGGTGGCCCGGCCCGGCCGGTCCGGTCCGGGCTGTTCCGGCTGCCCGTCACCGGTCCGGGCCGCCGGTACGAGGTCGGCGCGGGCCGTCCGGGCCATTCGGATGTTCAGCAGCTTGCGCAAGATTGCCATGGCACTCCCCGGGATGCGGGGGCACGACCGGCCGGGCGTCGTCGCCACCGGAGGTCGACCCGACAGCGCTCGCTGACCACGGGTGAGCGCCTGATAGCAGCATGCGATGCCCGGATAGAGGTTAGGAACTACCCAATCGTCCTATTTTGCTCACCGGTCCCGCCTGGCGGATCAGGTTGGCAGGTCGGGCACCAGTAGGTGATCCGTTCACCCTGCTCGGCCTTGCGGATCGCCGTACCGCACCGCCGGCAGGGCTGCGCCCGCCGCCCGTAGACGTAGCTGGTCTGCCCCCGGTGCAGCGAGCCGGTGGTGCTCTGGGTCCACCGGCCCCGGTTCGCCGCGAGCAGTCGCTGACCCAGGCTGACCAGGCCGGGCAGGTCGGGTACCGCACCCACCGGGGTCCACGGCGACACTCCCCGCAGGAAGAGCAGCTCGCACTTGTAGAGGTTGCCGACTCCGGCCAGGTTGGTCTGGTCCAGCAGCGCCTCGGCGATGCTCCGGTCCGGATCGCGGCGGATCCGGCGGACCGCCTCGTCGACGTCCCAGTCCGGGCCGAGCAGGTCCGGCCCCAGCCCGCCGACCAGGGCATCCTCCTCGGCGGTGGGGACCAGTGCCAGCTCGTGCAGGTGGTAGCCGACGGCCACCGCGTCGGCCGTGCGCAGCACCACCCAGATCAGGTGGGCCGGTCGGGCCGCCCACCGCTCATCCGGGGCGTAGGCGCGCCAGGCACCCTCCATTCGCAGATGCGAGTGCAGGGTACGCGGAGCAGCGCCGTCCGGGCCGGTCAGGCGCAGCAACAGGTGCTTGCCCCGGCTCACCGACCCGACCACGGTGGCGCCGGTCAGGTCGGTGGTGGCCAGTTGCGGTACCCGGAAGTCCGAGCCGGTCAGGCGGGCGCCGGCCAGCGCGCGGTGCAGGACGCGGGCGGTGTTCCAGACGGTGTCGCCTTCGGGCACGGTCCCATCCTGGCTCAGGGCTGCTCGTCCGGCCGGGCCGGTCGGACCAGATCCTGGTAGCGGGGATGGCTCGCCCCGTAGATGGCGAAGTTGAGCCGGGCGTGGGAGAGGCTCAGGTCGCCGTTGGGGCCGCCGCGTACCACGTCGGCGTCGGCGTCGCTCTGGCCGTCGTCGGTCCAGAAGCAGACCGGGCAGGTGCCGCAGCCGGTACGGAAGCCACAGCAGGGACAGGCAGCGGTGTCCATCGAGTGCGCGCCCACGTCGGAGAGCATTTCACAGATACCTACCGCGCGACACGGGCAGGCTACCCTCAGTCCATCGTGTCGTCCGGGTGGTCTCCCACGGTCGACCGGTACAGCCGCAACCGGTCACCCACCATGACGGCCAACAGGTCGGCGGCCCGGCCACCGTTGACCGCGAGCGCCACCCGGCCCGCCGAGTCCACGTGTGCCACCAGCTCGCCTGGGGGTACGTCGCCGAAGGTGCCGCCCCGTCGGGCGGTGCGATCCCCCGCTGGTGACCCGCCGGCCCGCGCCACCCGGATCGTGCCGCCGAACCGGTCGAGGGTCGAGCCGGCGAGCGCGAGCTGAACGTTGCCGAAGTGGTCGACGGTCGCCACCGGCGCCTCGACCCAGTCGTCGGCGATCCGGACCAACGGTTCGGGCAGGCGTACCAGGGCGGCCGGGTCGAGCGCCGTCCCGGCCTGCGCCAGCGGCGCACCCGACGCCAGCCGCGCGGCTACCGGGGCGAACACGTCCCGACCGTGGAACGTCCGGGACACCTGCGGCGCCAGCCAGTCCGGGTTGGTCAGGTCGACCGCGTCGGTCACCCCACCGAGGGCGTCCGCCGCCGGGAGCAGCAGCCCGTTGTCCGGCCCGACCAGCAGGCCACCGGGCGTGCGGAGCGCGACGCCCCGCCGGTCGGTACCCACCCCGGGGTCGACCACCGCCGCATGGACGGCTGGTGGCAGGTGGCCGACCGTCTGGGCCAGCACCTCGGCCCCCCGCGATACGTCACCGGGCGGTACCAGGTGGGTGATGTCGATGACCCGTGCGGTCGGCGTCAGCCGGACGATCACTCCGTGGCAGGCGGCCACGTACCCGTCGGAGAGGCCGTAGTCGGTGGTGAAGCTGATCCAGTCGTAACCGGTCATGGGTCGCAGGCTAGCCGGGGCGGGGTTGGCGGGCGGCGGGGG
>NZ_JBAKHU010000012.1:0-118729 GCF_036906895.1 Micromonospora sp. CPCC 206060 | reverse complement strand
TTATCGCGGGCGAGTTGCCGCATCCGGGTGCCGTCGAGGAACCAGCGCAGGACCAGGATTGCCTGGTCGCGGCAGGTCAACGCGCGGGTGCCGGATCGGGTGCCGCGGCGGGCTCGTTCAGCAGTGAGCAGCCCGGTCAGCACGTCCACGGTGTGTTCGCGTACCGGCAGCACAGCGGTGTATGTGACACTCATCGTCGGCGCAGGATCCTTATGAAGTTGACTGTGAGAGGCCACCTTCTTATCGGGGTCCTGCGCTCTTTCTACGTAGCGCGGCTCATCGGGCGCGTCTCGGACCTACCGGACACCCAAGCGGCTACAGCCAGCAACCAGACCGTTGCGCGGAATGGCTCACTGTCGATATAGTCGGCGAATCTGCCGTATAAGCTGCGAAAATGGCTCGAAACCCGGTGATACCCGTGTCACTGGGGCCGGACGTTCTCCCAGGTCAGCGACGAGCGCGAAGCATCCGCCTCAAGCAACGCCCGCATGTTGCCGCCGAGCATCGTAGCCGAGCGCGTCCGCCGTGGACTCCGGCCATCGGCCGAATGCCCCGCATCGGAGTGCGGGTACGCTCACTCTTTGCTGGCGCCTCCTCCCAGCTCAAGGCCCCAGATGCGCCGACTATATCGACGCGAAGCTGCGGAACGCAGGGGTATCTCCATGCCTGAATGCCTGGCAATGGCTGTCGACACGTAGGTAGCGGGAACGGGCGGCCGACATCCCTTGGCATGCCGGCCGCCGCTTTGGAGCTGGGTCAGGAGTTGGTCCAGCAAGTCTTGTTGCTGCCGCTGTTGTTTACCAGCCAGGTGGTGAGGTAGGTGAGGGCGGAGATGACGCCGACGCGCTGTTCGCGGCCGTAGTAGTTGTTCTCGGTGAGGGAGCCGTAGGTGTGGCCGTCGGTGTGGCGGGCCTGTAGCGCGATCTGCCGGTCGTTGTGCAGCTTCTCCCAGGTCGACGCGGGGGTGGACACGGTGGAGTCCAGGCCGAAGAGGGACACGAGCTGGTCGAACCCGCCGAAGTACATCGGGAACTCGGTGCCCCAGTCGTTGCCCTCCGGGTAGTAGACCTTGTACGAGCCCGGCGTGTAGATGGTCTTCGTGCCGCCGCCGCTGGCGGGGAACTGCTTGTCAACGAGCGCGGAGTACATGAGCGCGACGTTGCGCTTGGCGGCGTTGGGCGCACAGGTGCCCGCCAAGCCGTTGGCGGCCGCCTCGTAGAGGCCCTGGTCGACGATCATGTAGAGCGGGTGCAGGAAGCCGTGGTTCTCCAGGGTTCCGTCGTTGGCGATGTTGTGACCCTGCAGCCAGGTGGAGAGCGTGATGCCGTTGACGGTGGAGCGGTCCCTGAGGTCGGCGGGCTTCGCGGTCGCCGACACCGCGAGCTGCTTGTAGCGGGTGCTCCACGCCGCGGCGTCCGGGTGGGTGGGCATCATAGACAGGGCCAGGCCCAGCAGCGCGGCGCTCCAGTTGTTCTCCTCGGTCTTACTGTCCCCCGGGGTCACCGCGGTCCCGTCGCGACGGATCTCGTACAACTGGTTGCCGCTGGTCCCGATCAGGTACACGTCGTTGCCGGTGGTGAACCGGTTGGCCTCGTCAACGAGCATGTTCACAACCTTGTCCCGGTCGGTCGTGGACAGCTTGTCCCACATCAGCCACGCCGCGAACCCGTCGTAGTATGCCCACAGGGCGGTCTGCCACCCGTGACCCCACCGCGTCGAGGTGTTGGTGTTGTTCGACATGTGCCGGGCCGCGATCGTCTTGATCAGGTTCATCAGGCGGATGGTGGCGTTGCTCTCGGAGAGGTTCCTCGGGTCGTACACCCCCAGCTTCAACGCCGTCGCCACGGTCACCGCGGTCATGCCGGGCAGCCGTACTGCCGGCTCGTTCGTGCCGCCCAGGTTCAGGTAGCCGTCGGGCTCGTAGTAGGTGTACTTCGACGCGTACGCCGGACCGATCAGGTACCGCGACTCGTTAGCGAGGATCGACTTCAACCGCGCTCCCGCCGCGTCCGAACCCGTGTAGGACCCGAACCCGGCCCAATTGATCGCCTTGACGTAGTCAACGGGGGCGGTCGAAGCCGGAGCGCAAGACAGCAGCGCCGCGGCCACGGCGACTGTCAGAACCGCCGCGAGACTCCGCAGGCGTGGAATTAGTATCATCAGGGCTCCTTCCGGGCCGGGCTCCGACCATCGGAGCCACGGCAATTGCTTGACCAGGAACAACTGGGCTGTAGGCCTTTGATAACGAAGCGTTCGATACTTGGGTCGGTACGGGGCCGATGTCGTCGACAGCGGCGAGGAAACGGCACCCCGTGCTGCGCAGCCTGCGCCCGGATCGACTGCGCGTGCCCCTGGCAGGCGGGCAGGTACGCGTCGGGGGTGAGTAGCACCCGGTACGGGGCGGCGAGTCCGCACATCGCGCCCCGGCTCACCACGTAGAACGGGCAGTCGCCGAGCCGGTCGGGGCTGAGGTAGTCACGCTGCCCGATCGCGGCCAGGACGCGGGCGGTGTCGGGGCCGACCGTGTGAGGGCTGCCGGTGGGCGCCGCAACCGGGGCCGCCAGGGGCGCGGGGGTGGGCCGGGGTGCCGGCGGGGCCGGGGCGGTCCGGGCGGCCGGCGGGGCTGCCGACCGGGTGAGGTTGGAAACCAGGGCGGCCAGGGTGGACAGCGCGGGCGCGTAGCTGGCGGCCGGGGCCGCGGTGGCCGGGGGTCGACGGACGCGGGCGGGGCGGGGTACTCGGGCCGGACGGGCGGGCCGGACGGGCGGGCCGGACGGGCGGGCCGGACGGGCGGGCCGGTCGGCGCTCAGCTCGGCGGCCTGGCGGCGGATTGCGGCGGGCGACTCGACCACTCGGGCGGACAGCGGAACCCACACCGACCGGCCGCACTGGCTACAGGGCACCGCACTCTGCGGGGGCCGGCGGGTGGCCCAGGTGTGACCGCAGTGCCGGCAGGTGACCTCCCGGTGTGGACGCTGCGCCAGGGGTACGGCGGCGGTGGGGTCGGCGGGTACGTAGTGCTGCACCCCGCACTGTCGACAGGTGGCCGACCGCCCGATGGCGAGGGTGTGCCACTGGTAACCGCAGTCGGGGCAGCGGGTTGGTTTCGTCGGTCTGCGTTGTGCCATTCCCGGATTATCCGCCCCCGCATCTATAGGTGCGGGATTGGTGCGGGCGATTCCGGTACCGGGTGCAGCCATGGACGTGCCCAAGGGCACCGCGCAGTACCGCCGCAACCGGCTCACCGCCGCCGAGCCGTCCCACTGGAGGCGCTGGGCAACCGGCACCCTCCCCGGCTACGCCCCCGCCGACTGGTTGCCGTCGGTACCGGCTCGAAGCCGGCCGATGGCCCGAGTTCGAACCCGGCCGGTGGCCCCGCCCCGAACCCGGCCGGCGCTACGCCACGCGGCCCCGGTGCGGCTTCCCGGCCCGCCGGCATCCCGGCCCGACCGGCGGCCCGTGGCCCGGCCTGGACCGGCATCGTCGCGAGCCCGCTGCGGAGTTCGCGCCGCAACGCCTCGATCTCGTCGAGGAGCCGGTCCTCGACCCCCGAATCGGGCAGCCCGCTGTCGCGGCGGAGGGCGATCGACAGCCCGATCAGCACCACCGAGGTCAGGCCGAGCACTGCGGCGATCCGCAGCGGCGCGTTGGTGTCCGCGACGAGCAGGATGATCGCGGCCAGCGGAGCCAGCCCGACACCCACCCAGAAGAACGCGGCCAGCAGGGAGGGAGCGGCGTTGTCGTCGTCGGTGCTCCGCCGGACTGGCATGGAGGTGCAGCCTACCGAGAGTTCGGGCGGACCGGAATGCCGAACGGCGCCCGGCCCACCACCATCGGTGGTGGGCCGGGCGCCGTGAGTGCAGCGACAAGCCGAGACGGGCCGATGGGGTAGGTGCCGCACGGCACCGTCCGGCCCGGCAGGGGCGATGGTTCCGCTACGGCGTCAGCTTGCCGCGAGCGCCGCGTCGGAGGAGAAGACCAGGCCGACGCTGGCGGCACCGGTCTTCAGCGCGTTCTTGGTCTGCGGACCACCGGCGTCCAGTGAGCTGAACGAGCCGGCCTTGAAGTCGTACACCTCGATCAGCCCGGCCTGGCACTTCGGCCGCTGCGGGCACTCCGGCGGGCCGGCGAGCACGGTGGCCGCGCCGGAGCACTTCTTGGCCAGGTCGGTCAGGGTGGCCACGGCGTACCTGTCGGCGAATGCCTGGGTCACCGCAAAGGCGTTCTGGGTCTGGGCGGCCGCCGGGGTACCGAAGACGACGCCGTTCTTCTCGCCCAGGGTCTTCAGAGCAGTCATGGTGGTGTTCAGCTCGGGGCTGGAGACCGGGGTGGCGTTCGGCCCGTTGGCCTTGGTGTTGTAGTACTCCGCCATCGTCGCGGCGTACTCCGGGATCACCTGGATCTCGCCGGACTGGAGCGCCGGGGCGTAGAGCTCCCGGTTACCGATCTGCTGCACCTTGACCTGGTATCCGGCGGCGGTCGCCACGATCCGGTACAGCTCGGCGAGGGTTTGGCTCTCGCTGAAGTTGCCGGCACCGATCACGATCGCCCCGCCCGGCCCCTTGGCGATGCCCGAGGTCAGGTTGTTGGTGGCGGCGAACTCCTCCGCAGCCACCTTCGGGGTCTTACGGTCGACGTCCACCGACTTGTTGAGCTGGATGAGTTTGGTCATGTCGAGGGCACCGGAGACCTTGTCCAGTGCGGCGATCAGCTCCGGCTTGGCCACCTTCGCGTTGATCGCCGGGAGGATGTTGTCGGTGTTCTGGAGTTTCCGGTCGTCCATCAGAACCACCAGCTTGTCCCCGGCGATCGGGGCGCAACCAGCGCCCGCCGCCGCGGACTGCGGTGCCTCGGTACCCGAGGAGCCGGCATCCCCGCAGCCGGTCAGGAGACCGGCCGCGGCCAGGGCGCCGACAGCGCCGACAGCCAGACGTGTACGTGCGCGCATGTCGCCCGCCTTCCGTGTCCCGGCGCGGCCCGAGGGGCCGGCCGCGTGTCCGACGGGCGAACCTTCGTCTTGATCGCCCGCAGCTTCCACGAAACATCCTCGCAGCCGATGGCGCCAACCCGGAGCGGGTTGTTGTCACCAGATCGTCATAACGCGTGCACCGGGCCATCACGGTCGGTGTCGGACCCGCCCCTGTCGATCATGGACTTATGGTGACCCTTTAGGGGCTATTAATCCCCTTTGTCGCCCACACAACTCCATGATCGGCGCCGAAGTGGCCAGCGGGCGGGGCCCTTCAGGTACCTGCCCCCTCACGCCCCGGCGGTGGCGTCCGCAGCCCGGCGGGCGGCGCGGTGCCGTACCCGGCGGAGCGGGCGCGGGGTGACCACCCGTTCGACCCCGGCGAGCAGCAGTTCCACACCGATCGCCAGCAGTGCCACCAGCAGACCACCGGCGAGGATCTGGCCCCCACCGGCGGCGATGTCCAGCCCGAAGCCGGCCCGGATGATCTGGCCGAGCCCGCCGCCGTTGACGAACGAGGCGAGCGCGGCGGTCGCCACGACCTGCACGGCGGCGGTCCGGAACCCGGCGGCCAGGTACGGCACGGCGAGCGGCAGCTCGACCCGACGGAGAAGCCGTCCACCGGACAGCCCCATCCCCCGGGCCGCGTCCCGGACCTCCGGATCCACCTGACGGACCCCGGTGTACGCGTTGGCCAGCAGCGGCGGTACCGCGAAGACCGCCAACGCGATGATCACCGGCGGCCGACCGAAACCCAGGAAGGTCAGCGGCAGGATGGTCAGCAGGGCCAGGGTCGGGATGGCGAGCGTGACGTTGGAGATCAGCACGACCAGTCCACCGCCCCGGCCCCGGTGCCCCAGCCAGAGCCCGATCGGCCAGGCGACCAGGCAGCCCAGCGCGACGGCGGCGGCCGAGATGGTCAGGTGCTCCCCGAGCCGGTCCAGGATGCCGCCCGGATTCGTCCAGTTCAGCGGGTCGTTGAGCCAGACCACGGCCTGCTCGACCGGGTTCGAGCGGGCGCTCACCGGGCGCCCCGGCGGGCCAGCCACGGGGTCAGCAGCCGGCCCGTCCCGGCCAGCAGGAGATCGAGTACGAGCGCCAGTCCGACACAGAGCAGCGTGCCGGTGAGGATCTCCGCCTTGTAAAAGTTGTTCTGGAAGCCGGCGAAGATGAGCTGGCCGAGCCCGCCGTGGCCGACCAGCACCCCGACCGTCACGAGCGCCACTGTGGACACGGTGGCGAGCCGGATGCCGGTGAGGATGCCGGGCAGGGCGAGCGGCAGTTCGATCCGGAGGAGCCGGCCGAGCCGGCCGTAGCCCATGCCCTCGGCCGCCTCGCGTACCTCCGGCGGGACCTGGTGGAAGCCGGCGAGCGCGTTCCGGACGATCAGCAGCAGGGCGTAGAGCACCAGCGCGATCAGCACCGTGGTGGCCCCGACCCCGAAGTACGGTGCGATGAAGGCGAACAGCGCCAGGGACGGAACCGTGTACAGCACCCCGGAGAGTGCGAGAATCGGCCCGGTGAGCGACCGGAACCAGTACCCGGCGACGGCGAGCGGCACCGCGACCAGCGCGGCGATCAGCACCGCCCGTCCGGTCAGCAAGGCGTGCTCCCGGAGCGCGGCGAGGATGGTGTCGGAATTGTCCCGCACATACTGCCAGGAGAACCACGGGTTCGCCGGGTCTTCCCGGTAGCCGAGGCGGAAGGACATACGTGGACGTTACCCCGGAGAGCAACCCGGGTGCCGCCGGTGGCGGTGCGGCGCCGGCCACCCGACCCGGTCCGGCGCCGGCCGGCGGGCCCGGTGCCTCGGCGATCACCCTTGACCACATCCGGAAGCAGTACCCGGACGGTACGGTCGCCGTACGGGACCTGAGCCTGGAGATCGGCGCGGGCGAACTGGTCGTGCTGATCGGCCCGTCGGGCTGCGGCAAGTCGACCGTGCTCCGCATGATCAACCGGCTGATCGAGCCCACGGAGGGCCGGATCCGGTTGGGCGACGAGGACGTCACCCGGGTCGATCCGGTCCGGTTGCGCCGCCGGATCGGCTACGTGATCCAGAACGTGGGGCTCTTCCCCCACCAGACGGTACGCGCCAACGTCGGCACCGTACCGAAGCTGCTGGGCTGGCCGAAGCAGCGGATCACCGCGCGCGCCGACGAACTGCTCGACCTGGTCGGCCTGGATCCGGCGCAGTTCGGGCGCCGCTACCCGCACGAGTTGTCCGGCGGGCAGCGGCAACGGGTGGGGGTGGCCCGGGCGTTGGCCGCCGACCCGGTGGTGCTGCTGATGGACGAGCCGTTCTCCGCAGTGGACCCGATCGCCCGGGGCCGGTTGCAGGAGGAGTTCCTGCGCCTGCAGGCCGAGGTACGCAAGACGATCGTCCTGGTCACCCACGACCTGGACGAGGCGGTACGGCTCGGTGACCGGATCGCGGTGCTCTCCCAGGGTGGCCGGTTGGAGCAGTACGACACCCCGGCCGCCCTGCTCGGCGCCCCGGCCACACCGTTCGTCCGGGAGTTCGTCGGCGCCGACCGGGGGATCAGGCGGCTCGCGGTCACCGCGATCACCCGCGCCGCGGTGACCCCCCTGACCGGCGCGGACGGCCTGCCCACGGTCGATCTCGGCGCGTCGGCGTACGACGCACTCGCGGTGATGCTGACCGCCGGGGTGGACCGGGCGGTGGTCACCGAGGACGGCCGGCCGGTGGGGATGCTGGACCGGGACCGGCTGCTCGGCAGCGGCGGCCCGGCGGCCTGAGCGGGTCGGGCCACCGGGGTGGCACCCGGCGGATCAGCACAGCACCGGCCCGACCGACGGGTCAGCGGCGACCGCGCCAGGCGCCGAGGGTGGCGATGCCGATGATCCAGCCCACGAAGAGGCCGTACGTCGCTCCGGAACCGGCGGCCTGGAACGCACCGAGCAGCGACGGGTTCGTCCGGAACAGGGTGGCGAGGAGGGCGGCGAACGCCCCGGCGAAGATGTACGACGCCCAGCCGGCGAAGAACTGGCTGAGCGTCCCCCGGGCCCGCGCGAGCTGGGATCCGGGCAGTAGGAACAGGAAGAGCGCGGTCAGGACGACCACCAGGATCGCCCGGAGGTCGGCGGCGAAGACGTCCTGCACGGAGTCGTCGGAGTCGAACCGCCAGGCGGGCCAGGTCAGCAGCCGGAGGAACCAGCCACCGGCCGTGTTCGGGTCGGTGTTGTGCGCAGCCCAGTCGGCGTACCACGGGCTGCCGAAGACGAGAACCAGGACGAACGCGGCGACCGTGCCCGTCCCGGTCGCGGATCTGTATCGGTTGGTGAGAGCCATGCTGCGCTCACTTTCCAACCGCTTCCGGTCAGCAAACCTGCGGGTACGGTATGCGCCCTTTTACCGGTGGTGCGCCATCAGATAGTCGATGAACGCGGCCCGCAGCAGCGGTGCGGACTCCTCGTAACCGTGACCGGTGAACTCCCGCCACAGGGCCACCGCCTCGTCGATGGTCGGGCCGACCGAGTTCGGCGAGCCGTCCAGCGAGGCAGCCTCGTCGGCGTCCGGCAGGTGCCGCAGCACATCCCAGAAGAACCCGACGTCACGTCGCTCACGGGCCAGGGCGAACGCCCGTTCCCGCAGATCCTCGGTGGAGAGCGCGTCCAGTTCGGCGAAGGTGGGGCCGCCCGCGCCCGGACGTGGTGTTTCGGTCATGGGCCGAGCCTAACCGCAGAGATCGGTACAGGCGCGCCGGGCCGCTGCGCGTCCACCGGTCCCGGCCGGGCTTCCGGTCGGGCGGCGACACCGCACCGGCGTGCTCACCGGTCCGGGCCGTCCCACCGCCCGGGCTCGGTGTCCCAGCGCTCGATGCCCCACGGGTCGGGCCGGCGCTCCGCCGGCTGTTCCGGCAGGACCGGGGTCCAGGTGTTGGCGGGGGCCGCCGGGGGCAGACTCCAGTCGGTACTCGCCCGCCCGTCGGTCCATCGGGCGGTCCGCTCGCCGGCCGACCGGGGCCGGCCGAACGACTCGACCAGGCGGGTCGCCAGCAGGCCGACCGCGAGCGCCGCGCCCGCGACCAGGTACCGGCTGACCTCCCAGTCGCGTTCCGCCGCGTACCGGACCGCGAGGGTGACCAGGACGACCGCCAGCAGGGTGCCGGTCACCCCGCCGCGACGGCCGAAGGCGCTGGTCCCGCCGAGCAGCGAGGCACCGAACGCGAGTAGGGTCAGGTCGAAGCCGGGGGTCGGCGTCACCGGCCCCGACCCGTTCGCGGCGAGCAGCATCCCGCCGAACATCGCGAACACGGTCGAGACGACCAGGGCGAGCGTGGTCAGGACCGCCGCGACCAGGCCCCGCCGCCGCGCCGGGTCACCGACCGGACGGAACCGCCCGACCGACCGGCGCACCGCCTTGATCGTGCCGAAGAATCCGCCGAGTACCGCCACCGCCGCGAACCCGGCGACGAGGTAGAGCGCGCTACCGGCCGGGTCGTAGTCGCTCTGCAGCAGCACCGGGCCCGGCCGGCGCTCGATGTAGACCACGACCCCGGCGGCAGCGGCGAGGCTGGCCGCCCAGGCCGGTACGTGCAGGCCGACCACCACCACGGCGAGGGCCAGGCCGCCGACCGCGGCGACCAGCGACGACCAGCCGACCACCTCCGACAACCCCCGGTCGGCCTGCTCGGCGAAGTGCAGGGCGGAGGCGACCGCGATCGGCCCGACGGCCAGGTTGGGCGCGGCGGTCCGCAGGCTGAGGCCGGCGGCGAGGGTGAGCAGCCCGAGGGCCACCATCGCGACGAGCAGGGTACGCAGTTCCAGGCCCCGGAACAGGGCCGGCCGTTCCCGGTACAGCCCGACGGCCAGGACGGCGGTGGCAATCAGGAGCAGGATCTCCCAGACCAGGTGCACCGCAATCCGGTCCCGGCCCGGTTCGCCGTGTGCCGGGTCGTCGAAGACGTCATCGAGTACGGCTGCGGGGACCAGCCCCGGATCGGGTACCGCCGCCGTGGTCCGCTGGTCCCGCCCCTCCGTAGCCGTGTGACGCCCGGTCTGCCGGCCGGACTCCGGCGGTGTACCGCGACGCTGGCGCTCCGCTTCGTCGTACCCCATGACGCGCGCCTTTCGATGGTCGTCCAGCGGCCCTGCGGGCCCACGCGGCGGACAACCATGCATCGGACCCGATCGCTGGCACCGTACCCGCGTCCGGCGCGCCCGTCACCCCTCGTGATCAAACCGTTGGCAGCCGGCGGTCACCCCGCGCGGTCGGGTTCCTCACGGTCCTCGTCGGGCCGCTTCGGCACCCGGCAGGAGCGTTCCAGCCAGAGCGCCGCCGCGACCAGCGCGAGCGAGGCGAGCAGGCCGGCACCGGCCGCCGGCAGGTCCTCCGAGGCGGCCCGGGTGCGCTCGATGAACAGCCACGCGGTCACACCGGCGTAGAAACCGGCGAAGATCGAGCCGGCCAGGGAGGACGCCTTGGCCAGCACCACGAACCGGGCGACGACCAGCGGGTCGACCGGGTCACGGCCGGGCTTGCGCTCGATCCGGGCCCGGGTGGTGACCGCGGCGTACGCCTCCAGCACGGCGAGACCCGTCACCGTCACCGGCGGCAACCAGGGCAGGGGCGGGATGTCCCGGTAGAAGCTGCTGATCAGCAACCAGGCGAGCGCCGCAGCCGCGAGCGCCGCCACGACCAGCGTGGCCGGCCGCGTCGGACCCATGCTGGGACGCTGCGGCGCCGGCCCGCGTGGTGGACGGGACTGCGGTCGGGTCATACATCCGACTCTAACGTCAGATCGGGGCACGGACGGAGATCCAGGGCGTCGGCGGCCACCGGTTCGGCGTTGAGCAGGTCGGTCAGCCAGCCATGCCCGGGCAGCCGCCCGTACGGCTGGATGTCGATCCACGGACGCAGCACGAACGCCCGCAGGTGGGCCCGGGGGTGCGGCAGGGTGAGTTCCGGATCGTCGCTGAGCAGCGGCTCGCCATCGTCGGTCCAGACCGCGATCACGTCCACGTCCAGGGTGCGCGGGCCGAACCGGCGGTGCGGGTCACGGGACCGGCCGGCAGCCGCCTCCGCCGCCCGCGCCCGGTCCAGCCAGTCCCGGGTACCGGCCGTCGGATCCCCGACCAGCAGGACGGCGTTGAGGTACGGCGGCTGGTCGGAGTCCCCCCACGGCGGCGTCTCGTACACGCCGGAGGCGACCAGGGTGCTGCCCCGGAACGAGCCGGCCGCGGACCGGAGGTGTCCGATCCGGTCACCGAGGTTGCTGCCGAGGGCGAGCACCGCCCGGGTCACGACCGCCCCTCCCGGTTCCCCGGGCTCCCGGCGACTGGTTCCGCCGTCCCGGTCCCGGCCTGCTTCCGGGTCCGGGTCATGGTGACCGCCACGTTGCCGAAGTCGTGCGGGATGGGGGCCTGGGGCTTGTGCACGGTCACCGTGGCGCGGTCCACCCTCGCGTCGGCGAGGCAGACCGTGAGCAGCCGGTCGGCGAGCGTCTCGATCAGGTTGACCGGTTCACCGGTCAGTACGGCCACCAGTTGACCGGCGAGTTCGCCGTAGTGGACCGTGTCGGTGACATCGTCCGAGCGGGCCGCCGGGCCGAGGTCGAGTTCCAGGACGACGTCGACGACGAAGTCCTGTCCCTGGGCCCGCTCGAAGTCGTACACCCCGTGCCGGCCGTGCGCACGCAGGCCGGTCAAGGTGATCCGGTCGGCTGTCATCGTGTCCCTCCGGTCGTCCGCTCGTGGTCGCCCACCGCCGGCGGCGGGGGTGCGACGGCCAGTCGGGGGCGGCCACTCGCCTGCCAGACGGCCAGCGCGTCGACAGTGGCCCGGACGTCGTGCACGCGTACCCCCCAGGCTCCGGCGGCGATCGCGAGGACGCTGGTGGCGACGGTCGCCGCCGCCCGCCCGTCGGGGGGTCGCGGGGTGCCGTCCGGGTCGGCGAGCAGCCGACCGAGGTACGACTTCCGGCTCGCCCCGAACAGCAACGGGTAGCCGAGCGCCAGCAGTTCCGGCAGCCGCGCGGTGAGCCGCCAGTTGTCGTCGGCGTTCTTGGCGAACCCGAGCCCCGGATCGATGATGATCCGGTCCGCGGCCACCCCACCGGCGAGCGCGGCGTCGATGCGCTGGCCGAGTTCGGCGCGTACGTCGGCCACCACGTCCCGGTAGTCGGCGAGTTCCTGCATCCGGCGGGAGTGTCCCCGCCAGTGCATGAGCACCCAGGGGCAGCCGGCGTCGGCGACCACCCGGGCCATGTCGGGATCGGCCAGCCCGCCGGAGACGTCGTTGACCACGGCGACCCCGGCGGCCAGTGCCGCCGCCGCCACACCGGCCCGGGTGGTGTCGATGCTCATCGGCACGCCGGCGTCGGCGAGTGCCCGGATCACCGGCAGTACCCGCGCCGCCTCGGTCTCCGCGTCGACCCGGTCGGCACCCGGGCGGGTGGACTCGCCACCGATGTCCACCAGGTGCGCCCCGGCCCTGTGCAGCGCGACACCGTGCGTCACGGCGGCGTCCAGGCCGGCGTACCGGCCGCCGTCGGAGAACGAGTCGGGCGTGACGTTGAGGACGCCCATCACGACCGGAAAGTCCGCCCGCACCAGATCAGTCACCGCTAGACGGTACCCAGCCCACCGGCGGGCCGGTCCGGACGGTCCGGCAACTTCCGGCTGATCAGTTCCAGCCAGGCCTGCGCCGTGCAACACCAGCGCTGACGAGGGATTTGGAACAGGTGTACGATCGGTCTTTCGCCCCGGATCGGGCACGGTCTTCGCGGCTTGTTCCAAAGGAGGGCGCCCCGTACGCTTTGGAATTGCCCAGCAGAGAGACGGCGAAGCTTGGAAGGAGGGCCAAAGCGGGAAGAATCCCCCAAAAATCGTCACCTCCAGTGACGCGAATGGAACTCGCCGTCAACGACGTGGCGACTTCCGGATCCCGCCAGGCTCACCAAACTGCACCGCCGCGGCCCCGCCAGCCGCGCCTTGGGGAGGTAATCCAGTGATCGCCATAGAGCTCGTGGAGACGGTGCGGGCGACCGCCGCCAGCACCCTGCACGCGCTGGCGCCGCTCGCCGAGCCGGCACCGAAGGGCATCGACACCGAGGGTGTCGTCACCTTCTTTGCCAGCAAGATCGCGCCCATCCTGCTCGCCGTACTCGGCGTCATCTTCATCGGCCGGGCCAGCCGCGGCGAGATCTCCAAGGTGCTGACCAGCTCCGCCATCGCGATCGTCGGGCTGGCCTTCATCGCCGGCGCGGCGACACTGTTCTTCATCGGTGACTACCTGATCGACCTGATCTTCGAATAGGCCGGGTACGAGATGCGGCTACGCACCGACGACGACATCTACCGGGCGCGCCTGGTCTACCTCGGGCCGCCGGGATACACGCTGCCCGTCCATCTCCCATACGCCCAGTACGGCCTGTTCATGCTGCTGGTCCCGCTCTACATGTTCATCCACTGGCTGTTCACGTTCACCGTCGAGCTCTTCCCGGCCTGGGAGATCGCCCTGGCGATCGTGACCACGTCGTTCGTGTTCCGGCACGTCGACCCGGACCGGCCGGCCCGGGTGGTCATCCGGACCGCCCTCACCGACTGGCGGCGGACCCGCGAGCCCGCCGTCGAGCAACGCGACCCACGGCTGATCGCCACCCGGATCCGGGTCCGGGAGGAATTGGTATGACCACGACGACGGCCAGCCCGACGGCACCCGCCGCCGGGACCGGACCGGTACGGCACCGACGGTGGCACCCAGCGGAATCCAGGCGGGAGTCGAGCATGTGGCGTTGTCCCGGGGAAACCCCCACTAGGCCCGGCGAGGCGATGGCATGACCCACTCCCCACCGCCGGGTTCCCCGTACCCGGCCGAACGTCCGGCTGACCGCCGTGGTCACGGTACACGTTCGCACGACTACAAAGACGTCGAGGGTGATGAGGAAACCGCCCTGGTCACCAGCCCGGCGCACGGCCGGGTGGGGGTGTTCCAGGCGCCACAACCGTTACGCGGGCGCACCCCGGCCACCAGCGGCACCGCGCAACCGGCCAGCCGGAGCGGTCCGCCCGACCACGCCGACATCGACTCGCCGTTCCTCGACCTCTTCTCCGGTGGCCGCGCACGCCCGCGTGGGTCGGCAGCGGCCCGGACCCCCGCCCCCCTGCCGGCCGCACCCCCACCGGTCGGGCCGCCCGGCCGGCAGGCGGGCCGCCCGGCCGACACCGTCCCGGCGCACCGGGAGGAACGCCACCCGGCCGTCCCGCACCAGCACCGTGGGGGCGCCCACCCGACGGCACCGGAGCGCACCCCGGTCACCCGGTCCCGCCAGCCGGTGACCGACCGGGTCCCGTACCCGGCACCAGCGACCGAGCCGGCACCGGTCATCACCCCGCCCCCGCCACCCCGGCAGCCCACGCCACCGGCGCCCGTGCCGCCCGCCGACACCACCTTCGACGAGCCCGGGCCGTACCCGGTGGCCGCCGTGCCCCCACCACCCGTGGTGCCCGCCGACGAGACGCCGTCGGCACGAGCCCCCCGGCCCCGGCCCGCACCCGAGGCCGGCCCGCCGCCGGCGCCGCCCGAGGCAGCGCCACCCCAGGCAGCGCCACCGACCAGGGAACCAGCGCCGACCGCGAAGCAACGGCGGAAGTCCGCGCCGGTGAAGCCGACCCGGGTACGGGCACCCAAGATCAAGTTCGGTGACCGCGACCCGGCCATCGAGCTCGCCATCACCGAGATCGCCGGGCACCTCACCTTCACCCCGAACACGGTCACCGCCTGGTACTGGCTCCCAGAGGTGCGTTGGGCGTTCCGCCCGGACGCCGAACGGGAGGCCCTGCTCGCCGCCATCTCCGAGCAGTACGCCGGTCTCGCCGGTTTCCGGCTGCACCTGCGCCGGACCACCCGGCCCTTCCCGGCCGACGAGTGGGCCCGCACCATCGACGCGCACACCCCGCACCCCCTGCCCGAGGTGCCGGGTACCCCCACCTGGTCCGACCACCTGGTCGCCGCCCAGCGGCACCTGCTCTCGGTGAACCACGCCGAAGGGCAGACCTACCTCGGGGTCACCTTCGCGCGCCGCTCGCTGGGCGACTCCTTCACCGAGCGGCTGCTGCGCACCTTCGGCCGGGGCGTCGCCGAGGGGGAACGGCGCAAACTGGGCCGTACCGTCGAACAGTTCGACGAGGTACTCGGGGCCTTCGGTATGCGCGGCCGGCAGGTCACCCCGCAGGAACTGGAGTGGCTGCTCTACCGCTCCGTCGCGCTCTGCATGGCGCCGCCCGGCACCCTCTCCCCGGTCACCAACGGCCACTGGGAGCGGGGAGACCTGCTCGCCCTCACCGAGCAGGTGGAGCGGTACCGGACCCCGTACGGGTCGACGGTCAAGCTGGTCAACCGGATGACCGGCGAGGAACGGCACGTCGCCGTACTCGCCGTGGGTCGGATGGAGCCGCTGGAGATCCCGGAACGGCACGAGCCGTGGTTACACTTCCACGAGCGACTGCCCTGGCCGATGGAGCTCTCCACCCGGGTCGACATCCTCGGCTCCGGTGACTCCTTCCGCAACCTCGAACACCGGCTCCGGATGATCCGTTCTCAGCAGCTCGACTACGCCGAGCACGGCATCGACGCCCCACCGGAACTGGAACGACTGGCCAAGCGGGCGCTGGTGATCGGTGACGAGATGACCACCGGCCTGCCGGTGGACTCCGCCCGTGCGCACGGCTGGCACCGCATCGCGGTCGGCGGTCGTACTCGCGAGGAGTGCCTGGAACGGGCCCGCCGGCTGATCCAGCTCTACTCCCGGGAACTGCGGATCTCGCTCCAGCACCCGAAGAACCAGGACTGGCTGGCCCGCGAGTTCATCCCCGGCGAACCGATCGCCAACACCGGCTACATCCGCCGGATGCCGGTCAACCTGCTCGCGGCGGCACTGCCGCAGGCCGCCTCCACCGTCGGCGACCGGCGCGGCGACCTGATCGGCCGGACCGCCGGCACGTGCCGCCGGCCCGTCTTCCTCGACCTGCACTTCCCGATGGAGGTACGGGAACGCTCCGGGCTCGCGGTCTTCGTGGCCGAGCCGGGTGGTGGCAAGTCCACCCTGCTCGGTGCGCTCGGCTACCTGGCCGCCCGGCGGGGCGTACAGGTCACCCTGCTCGACCCCTCCGGTCCACTCGCCCGGCTCTGCGCGATGCCCGAACTGCGCCCGTACTCCCGGGTGCTCAACCTGACCGGCTCGGAGCACGGCACCCTGGCGCCGTACTCGCTCATCCCGACACCACTGCGCAGCGAGTTCCCCGCCGGGGCCGCCGGCGACCGGGAGTTCGAGATCGCCATCTCCAACGCCCGGGCCGAACGTCGGATGCTCGTGCAGGACATCTGCATGATGCTGGTGCCACCCCAGGTGGCCCGCGAGGCGTCGACCGCCACCCTGTTCCGGCACGCCGTACGCCAGGTGCCGGCCGAGGAGACCTCCACGCTCGACGACGTGGTCACCTGCCTCAGCCAACTCGACGACGACGCCGGACGGGAACTGGCCAACCTGCTCCTCGACACGGCGGAGATGCCGCTGGCGCTGCTCTTCTTCGGCCGACCGCCGGAGGGGCTGCTCGGCGCCGACGCCGCCCTCACCGTGATCACCATGGCCGGCCTCCGACTGCCCGACCTCAAGATCGAGCGCGAGTACTGGTCGGCGGAGGAGGCGCTGGCCCTGCCGATGCTGCACACCGCCCACCGGCTCGCGGTACGGCGCTGCTACGGCGGCTCAATGTCGTCCCGCAAGATGGTCGGTCTGGACGAGGCGCACTTCATGGAGGGCTGGCGCTCCGGCCGGTCGTTCCTGGTCCGGCTGGCCCGGGACTCCCGGAAGTGGAACCTCGCCGCCCTGGTCGCCTCCCAGAACCCGCGCGACATCCTCGGGCTCGACGTGCAGAACCTCGTCTCCACCGTCTTCGTCGGCCGGATCGCCGAGGACGCCGAGATCGCCACCGAGGCGCTACGTCTGCTCCGCGTCCCCGTCAACGACGGGTACGAGGCCACCCTCGCCTCGCTGTCGAGCGTGGACGCCTCATCCGCCTCCCGGCTGGGCTTCCGCGAGTTCGTCATGCGCGACGTCGACGGGCGCGTGCAGAAGGTACGGGTCGATGTTTCGTACGTCGACGGGCTGCTCGAACACCTGGACACCACCCCCACCACCGTGGCGGCGGCCGCCGCCAACCTGCCGTCCATCGTGTCGGACCTGGAGGCGTGAAAATGGCGCGGGCCGGAGCACGCATCGCCTCGTTGATCCTCGCCATCGCCGTACTTGCGGTGATGACGATCGCCTGGCCGGTGGTCGCCCCGGCCGCCGCCGCTCCACCACCCGCCCAGGCCCTCAGCAACCTCTGCACCACTGAGCAGTGGCAGGCTGATTTCCGGGCCTGCGTGGACAAAATCCAAAAAATCAGCGAGGACACGGTTGAGTGCCGTAACGCCCCGGTCCCGGACACACCTGATTCGGGTCTGGCCGGCTGGTTCGCCGCCCGTCCTGAGTCATCGAAGCTATCCGGCCCTAAGGGGCTATACAGCGACTACGGATACGCCGGATACAGCTACAACACCTACGACATCGACGAGGGCTGCGCCTCTGCGGTCCTCCATCCGGACTACCGTTTCACCACCATGGTGGCGAACGGCGAGTTCATGTTCGCCACCTCGGTGATCGGGGCATCGAACGCGCTCCGGGAGCGGGCCTGGGACCCCGGATCGATGTGGAGCTGGGCCGACCCCCTGGTGGAGCAGGCCACCAAGGCCATCTACCAGAAGGTGTTCAGCGTCTTCGGCATCATCACGCTCTGTGTGGTGGGCCTCTACCTGCTCTGGCGGTCACGCCAGTCGGACATGAGCAACGCGATCACCACTGCCGGGTGGGCCCTACTGGTGATGGTGGCCGTCACCGCACTCGCAGCCTGGCCGGTCAAGTCGGCAAACATCGCTGACAGCACATTGGTGACCACGCTCGGCGTGGTCCACGACGCGGTCGGTCCAGCTGCACGTGACACACCCCCTGAAGAATGTGTCTTGCCCAGCAAGGACGCTTGCGTCGATAAGCGGCCCCCAGCCGTCCGGGCCAGTGACACCGCAGCCGAATCGATGCTCTACCGCAACTGGCTGCGGGGCGTGCTCGGCTCCGCAGACAGCGAGACAGCCAAGAAGTACGGGCAGGCGCTCTACGATGCCAAGTCCCTGTCCTGGGAGGAGGCTGAAAAGCTCCGCGCCAACCCGGAACTCCGAGACTCAACCATCAAAGCAAAACAGCAGCAATGGGCCAAAGTCGCCGATCTCATCAAGACCGAGGATCCGGAGGCGTACGAGTACCTCAAAGGTGTTCGTGACATGGACCGGATCGGGGCCGGCTTTATCGCGGCCCTGGCCGCAGTGCTCTTCGCGATGTTCGACCTGACCGCCTCGCTGCTGGTACTCCTCGGTTTCCTGATCTTCCGGTGGGCGGTGATCGCTGCGCCGATCCTCGGCACTGTCGGTTTGATGCGTCCGGCGAGCGCCGGTCTGCGTCGCCTGGCCAACGCGGTGGTTTCGGCCATCTTCAACATCGCGATCTTCGGTACCGGAGCGGCGATCTACCTCTTCGCCGTGGACCTGGTGATGAGCACACCCACCCTGCCGGGCTGGCTACAGGTGGTGCTGGTCTGGCTCTGCGGCGTGGTCGGCTGGTTGCTGCTCCGTCCCTACCGTCGGATCACCCAACTCGGTGGCAAGGAGAGCAGCGAATCGGCGGGTTCCTCCTGGCATCGCCGGTTCTTCCGCGACATGCGGGCCGCCTCACGACTCGATGCCAGCGAGCCGGAACAGGTCGAGACGAAATCCGGACGGCGCCGGGCCGTGCAGGCGGAGCAGACCAACCTGCGTCCGGAGGCCCGCCTCGAAGATCCGGCGCATTCTGCGACACCCCGTGCCGAGAGTCCGGCACCACGCTCCGACGGCCGCGAAGGCGCCGACGAGCAGGTGAGCCCGGGTGAACGCCCGGAGAGCCGGGGTGGACCCGGCGCACCACCCCGCCAGCGCCGGCGGGAACCGGCCGCCTGGGCCGAGCCCGACGTGCCCGAGGAGAGTCCCTCCTTCGTGATCTACCGGCCCGACTCTGCGGAGCGCGCTCCGGCAAAGCCGGCTCCCCGGGTGCGGTCCGAGGCGAGGTAGTAATGCGGGCTGCGGTGGAATTCCTCGTGACCCGGGTTCTCCGGTCCCGGCTGGGTGTCGCCCTGGGGATAGCCGTGGTGGTGCTCGGCATCATCGGAGCGGCGCGGCTCGTCTCAGGGACCGCTGATCCCGACGCCGGACTGGGTAACCGACCCAGCCGACCGATCACAACGGTGGATCCGACGACCGGTGACGACGGTCTGATCGCGACAGGTCCACCGCCCTCGCCGTCCACGAGGCCAGGCGCTGCCACCCCGGAGCAGATGGCGCAGCGGTTTACCACCGCATGGCTCGGTCGTACCGGTACCACACCCGACCAGTGGCGGGCCGCGCTACGGCCGCTGTCGACCGCCACACTCAATGAGGAACTGGCGGAGTCCGATCCGGCGACGGTTCCTGCGGAGCGGACGGCGGGAGAGCCGGACCTCGTACCCCGGACCGCGTCGTTCGTCGAGGTGACGATCCCGCTGGACAACGGGCGACTGAGGCTTGAGTTGGTCGCACCGGACGGATCCTGGTTGGTGGACGCGGTGGACTGGGAGCAGCCATGAGTGATCCGATGAAGGGTTCTACCGGCCCGCGCCGTCCGGTCCGGGTGGCGGCTCTCGCCACCGCGCTCACCGGCGCGCTGCTACTACTCTGCTGCACGGGTGGGGCAGGGGCCTTCCTGCTGACCGAGTTGGGTGGCGACACCGACGATCCGGTGACCAACTCCCTGGAAGGGTGTGGTCGCGGCGGCGTGATCGATGTCCGCGGGAAGATGCCCCGGATCGATGGTTACGGCGACAGCCAAATCCGCAACGCGGCGATCATCATCAAGGTCGGGACGGACATGAAGGTCCCGCCCCGTGGCTGGGTCATCGCCGTCGCCACGGCGATGCAGGAATCGCGGCTGAGTAACCTGGGCCACCTTGGATCACGGAACGACCACGATTCACTCGGCCTGTTTCAGCAGCGATCAAGCCAGGGCTGGGGCACACCTGCCCAGCTACAGGATCCCGCGTACGCTGCGCGAAAGTTCTACGAAAAGCTGGTCACCGTCAAGAACTGGCAGCAGATGAGCCTGACCCGGGCCGCCCAGCGGGTCCAACGGAGCGCCTTCCCAGACGCCTATGCGAAGCACGAACCGCTGGCCACGAAGATTGTGGATGCACTGGCCGACGGCGCTGCGCAGACGGTGGAGATCGGGAATCGTCGGGCCTGCCAGGCCGCCACGCGGGGCGACATTGCGGCGTCGGGCTGGACGGCGCCGATCCCCGGCGGCGTTGGTTCGGGATTCCGCACCGCCGAACGGCCGGCCCACAACGGCGTCGATATCGCCGCCCCGAAGGGCACTCTCATCCGGGCCGCCACCACCGGTCGCGTGATCGTCTCCCGCTGCGACCCGGACAGCCGGGGTCGGGAGAGCTGCAACGTCGACGGGTATCCGGGCAAGGGTGGCTGCGGTTGGTTCGTGGACATCCTGCACGCCAACGACTACATCACCCGCTACTGCCACATGATCCGTAAACCGCAGGTGGTCGTGGGGCAGACCGTCCAAGCCGGACAGGTTATCGGCGAGGTTGGCAGCAGCGGCAACTCGTCTGGCCCCCACCTGCACTTCGAGGTGCATGTCAGCGCGGACCGGAGCAGCCGTGGCGCAGTCGATCCGGTACCCTTCATGCGCTCCCGGGGTGCTCCACTCAACGGAGCTCCATGACCTATCTGGCACAGGAATGACCGGACCAGTTCCCGACCCGTTCGCCGATCATCCCGACTGGGCGCCTCAGCCGCCCCGCCCGGTCGTGCTGGTGCCCGCCACCGGACAGATCGAGCTCCGGGGCCGACGGGTAGCCATCGGACTGCCGGGCATGGGCTGGCGGGCTGACCTGAGGGCAGACGAGCGGGTCGTGCAGGCGAGCCGGACATTCGTGCCGGTGATCGCCGAGCACGAGTGGTACCGGGCCGAGGCCGAACGGATCGAGGTATTCGCACCGCTGGTCCCGGCCGATCGGGTCTGGGTCGAGACTGTCGGTGAACGGGGTAGCCGAGAAACGTCGCGCAATCTTCTGGATCGGCTCGTGTCCCTGGACTCGCCGACCCATCGACCCCCGACACCGGTCATGGATGCCGACTCAGTAACCGGCCGTCGGGTGGTGCACGTTGCCGACGCCGTGGAACGCCGGGATCTGCGAGCGGTTACCGAAACCTACACCGGTACCGACGGCGACCTCTGCGTACGGGTGACCAACGAACTGGACTGGTACCGATGGGCATGGCGCGGACAGGCGCCTACAACCCTTGAAATCCCGGTACATCTACTCTGGATCGAATGAAGCGCTACCCAGCACGGGTGGCTGAACACACTCGCCACTCTTCAATGAAGCGCGTCTCAAACACCCAAGCTTGGCGCTCACTCTGAGAGACGCCGTTCACATAGGCTGAGAAGATAATGTCTACGCGGACTTCCGTTGCGCTAGAGCGCTCTTCAACCTGAAGCCTGCCCCAGCTTACGAGCATTTGAATCTGAAACTTATTTTGGCGCTGTTCAAGATCGGCACGCAAGTCACGAATTGCAGCCAGCCGATCGAGCGAATCGGGACAAGTGTACAATTCCACCAAAACGTCATCACGATCGATAAAATAAGCTCGAAGAAAACTATCTACAACGATGGTTGGTGAACTGCGGTCGGGGGTGGTGGCGCGGTCGTAGAGAACATAGCCAACTGCGGTACCGCCGACGCAGAGCAACGCCAGCACACCCGCAACCACCGCGAGAACCCGTCGCACCCGTCGTGGCTTGGGTACCGGCGGCGGTGCGACCGGGGGCGGGGCGTACTGCTCCGACGGGGTCCGTTGCGCCGGTACGCGGGAGACCTGGGAACCGGCGGGGGGCTGCACTGATTCCACCCCCTGAGGCTATCGGTTCCGGGCGCCGTACCCAATGCCCCGAAGCTGACGATTGGTCACCCGCACCCTCCAGCGTCCGTTGCCACCGGCCAACCCGCCCCGGCCACTGCGGCGCTTCCCGGAAGATGCGTCGCACCTGGGATACCGTCTCTGCTCATAGGGGTTGCCGGCCACGAGGGAAGAGGTGGAGCGGTGGCGAGCCTGACCGCACGGACCGCCCGCGCCGCCGCGCTGCACCGGCAGGCTTCCGCCCTGGTGGCCGCTGCCTCGGCGACCCTGGATGCTACCCGTCCGGCTCTGGCGGACCAGGTACGGCAGCACCAGATTGCCGAACGCCTCCGTGTGGCTGCCGCGATGCTCGTCCCGGGGTGGGCGGGTACCGACCTGCGGGAGGTGGCCAGCGCACTGCTACCGGCCGGCCAGGAACCGCCGTCGTTCGTCCGGGTCGGGGTGGCCAGGCCGCTGGACGATGCCTGGTTCCCGGCGATCGTTCCACTGCTCAATTCGGGTCATCTGACGATCGACGCCGATGCCCGGGATCCCCGGGTCGCCGGGCTGCTCCGTGCGGTCCTTCTCCGGTTGCTCGCCTCGGCGCCCGCCGGCTCGCTGCTGGTACGGGCCGTACAGGGTTCGGGTACCACGGAAGTTTTCGCCCCTTTCGCCACGCTGGCCGATGCGGGTCTACTGCCGCCACCGGCGACCGACCACGCCGGCCTGCGGGCGGTACTGACCGAGGCGGAACAGTGGGTACGCCCCGGCGCGGCTGGTCGTCGGCCGGCGCACGACCGGATCATGCTGCTGGTGGTCGCGGCGCTGCCCGAGCTGACCGAGCCCGCCGACCTGGAGCGGATCAGCGCGCTGGCGGAGCACGGACCGGCCGCCGGTCTGCATCTCGTGGTCGCGGGCTGGCCGCCACCACCGCTCACCCCGGAGTTGACCAGACCCCCGTTGGCGTACGCGACCCCGGTGACGATGCGCAACCCGTACGCGCTGATCGGCAACCCGCCCGGCACGATGCTCGGTGTGCCAGGGTCCGGGCCGACGACGGGTCTCAACTGTCCGGTCTTCGTCGACGCCGATCCCGGGGCGGAACTGATCGACCGGGTGTGCCGGGAGCGTGCCACGCAGATCGATGCGGGCCGCCAACCGCAGTTGCCGGATCTGCTTCCGGCCCCGGACTGCGACCAGTGGACGGAGAGCGGTGCGGAGGGGCTGACCACGACGGTGGGGTTCGCCGCCGGTCGGGCGGTCGACCTCGGCTTCGCCGATCTGACTCCGCACTGGATGGTCAGCGGCCGGTCGGGCTCCGGCCGGACGGCCTTCCTGACCAATGTCATCCTCGGTCTGGCCGCCCGCTACGGTCCGGATGAGCTCGCGTTCTACCTGGTCGACCTGGGTGAGGGCGAGTCGTTCGCGGAGTGCCTGCAGACCGATTGGGACCGGGCGTGGCTGCCGCAGGTGCGGGCAGCGGGGCTCCAGGCCGACCGCGAGTACGTTCTCGCGGTTCTGGCTGAACTGGACGCCGAACTCGACGGACGGGCCGACCTGTGCAGGCGGGCGGGGGTACCCCGGCTGGCCGCCCTGCCGCCGGAGACCCGGCCACCCCGGCTGGTCTGCGTGATCGAGAACTTCCAACTGCTTCTCGCCGAGCGGGACCGGCTGTCCACTGAGGCCACGACCAGGTTGGAGGCGTTGACCCGGCGGGCGCGACCGTACGGGATCCATCTGGTGCTGGCCGGTGACGGCACCATCGGGGACGGCCCGACGGGAAGCAGGCAGAGCGGCACCGGCACCGGCACCGGCACCGGACAGGGTAAGGATCGACGGGATCCGTTGCTCGGTCAGTTCCCGGTCCGGGTGGCCCTGCCGGGCGGCGGTGGCGTCCTCGCCCCGACCAACGACGCGGCGGCCGGTCTTCCCCTGGGCACGGCGGTGGTGAACACGGCGGGTGGTCTGGGCGGCCCCCGGGGCGCCGTCCGGGGGCACGAGCGGTTGGTGCGTTTCCCGGACCCGCTGGGGGACGCGGCGGTGGTCGGCGCGCTGCGGCACCGGCTCTGGACGGCCCGCCCGGAGGATGCCGGACCGCCGGCCGTCTTCGCCGGTTACGCCCGGCCGCACCTGGGAAACGATCCGGCCTACCGAGCGGCACTCGCCGGCCGAGCCGACGGACCGGCCGCGCTGCTGGGCAGGGCGGTCGACGTACCCCGGTCGTCGGTCATGTTCCGCCTGGACGCCGCGCCGGGCCGACACCTGGCCGTGCTCGGTGGGACCGGGGCCACCGCCCGGCTACTGGCGACGGCGGTCCGGACGGTCGCCGCTCACCACGAGTCCGGTACGGCCCGTTTCGTAATCGCCCCGTTGGCCGCCACGACCGGGCGGATCGCCGCCGGTCTCGCCCACGAGTTGGCGGAACGGCATCAGGTGACCACCGTGGACGCGAACGGGCTGCTCGCCGCGGTGGACGGCGATCAGCCGGCGTACCTGATCGTCTTCGGGATGGAAGAGCTGCAACCGGCCGATCCGGCCGACGACCGGCTCACCGGCGTGCTCCGGGACGGCCCGGCCCGGGGGATGCACCTGCTGGTGTCCGGGCGGGAGGCGCCTGCGGGTACGGCCTGGTCCATCGAGGCTGCGGGTGGCGACCCGGGCTTCGGTGGCCTGATCGCCGTGGACCTGCCGCCCGCACAACTGGCCGGGTTGTTCGGTGACGTGGTGCCGGGCCGGCTCCGGCCGGGTCGGGCGCTGTTCCGGGACGTGCTGGCCGACCGGGTGACCGTGCTGGTGCCGTACGCGGAGAGCGGGGTGGACGGGTGACCGGGCAGACGATCAGCGTTGGGCACCAGCGGTCCGGCAGTGGACCGCTGGAGGACGCGGCGGGGACCGTCGACGCCTGGGCGGAGTACGTGGCAGCGGCCCAGCAGTTGGACGCGGTGCGGCGTGGCGCGGCCACTGCGGCGGGCGAGCAGGCCCGGTCGGTGCAGGCCGCCCGGGAGGAGCTGGCCAGGGTACGCGCGCAGCTGGCGCCGCAGCAGTCGCGGCTGCGGGAGCTGGGCGTACCAGCGATGAACCTGGTGCCGTCCCCGCCGGAGGTGTCGGTGGCGGTGCGGGGGATGGCGGCCGGGCCGGACGCGGTACTCGCCGCGTTGCGGGATGCGGGCGCGGTGGTGCGGGCGGCGGACACCGAACTGGGGGCTCGCGGAGCCCGGTGGTTGGCCCCGGTTCGGAACCTGCTGGTGTACCTCCCGCTGGCGTTGCTGGTGCCGGTGATCCAGCTACTGGTCCACGGGTACGCCGGTGGTGGCTGGGTGTCGGTGGTGGCGCTGGTCGGCGGACTGCCGATGCCGCTGGTCGCGTTCTTCGCCGGCTGGCTGCTGGTGGGGCGGTTGTTCCGGTCGGAACCTGGCGGGCAGGTGGACCGTACCCCGGGTCTCGGCGTCGCGGTGTGTCTGGCGCCGACCCTGGTGACCGTGGTGTGGATCGGGGTGACACTGCTGCTGGGGTGAGCCGGAGACGTCGGCGGCCGTGGAACGGCACGTCGGGCAGCAGGCCGGAGAGGAGATCGTCTCTCTCGCCGCCGGTACCTTCGTGGCGACGTTCGCAGGTGTCGGACTTGGACGTGAGCAAGCCCAGAGTCGTGTGGACCAGGAGCTCCATCGTCGCTGCGGGAAGCCCGGCGGAAGCGAGGCCCTTCATGCTTACGAGGCGGTCGTTCTTCAGATCGTCCTGATGTGGGAGCAAGCACGAATCGCGGCGCGGGTCCACGCGGGCGCCTGATCCTGCTTCCCGACGGCGCCCGGCTGCTCGACGCCGCGGACGTGGCCGAGGACCTGCGGGCCTTGCTCTGACGGACCACGTTGCCGCTGACCGGGCGGCAGCCTGCTGCGCGGCCACCTTCGCATTCTTTGGCGCTCTGGGCAACCATGCGGCAGCGTGGGAGGGTGACCCTCGATGTAGACCACGACGGCGCGTAAACGCTTCGTGAGGAACATCGGGCTTGAAGCACGGCATAGGCGTGCGTCGTTGGTAGGGCCGCTGTGGAAGGGGGAGGCAGGCCTCGGGTGGAACATTGGCGGCGGTTCGAGCGGGTCTTGGACGGTGCCTGTGAGTTCTGGCAGATTGGCTGACAGCCGGAACCGGTCAGCGCGGGATGATCAGGGCCATCGCCTCGGCCCGTGACTTGGCGTCCCGCTGCAGGATGCCCCGGACCGCCGAGGTGATCGTCCGGGCGCCGGATTTCTGGATGCCCCGCATCGCCATGCACATGTGCTCGCAGTCGAGTACGACCACCACGCCACGCGCCCCGAGCCGGTCCATCAGCAGGTCGGCGACCTGCGCGGTGAGCCGTTCCTGGACCTGCGGGCGGCGGGCGAAGACCTCGACCAGGCGGGCCAGTTTGGAGAGGCCGGTGATCCGGCCGTCCGGCCCGGGGATGTACCCGATGTGAGCACTGCCCCGGAACGGCAGCAGGTGGTGCTCGCAGAGGCTCATCACGTCGATGTCCCGGACGAGCACGAGTTCCTCGTGGTTGGCCTCGAAGGTGGTGGTGAGCACCTGCGCCGGGTCGACCCGCAGGCCGGCGAAGAGTTCCGCGTAGGCACGGGCCACCCGGGCGGGGGTCTGCACCAGTCCGTCCCGGTCCGGGTCCTCCCCGATTGCGATCAGGATCTCCCGGACCGCCTTCTCGATCCGGGACAGGTCGACCGCCTGCTCCACCGGGCGACCGGTGAGCTTGCCGTTGACGAGTCTGGCGGCGAGGTAGTCGAGGGTCTCGTCGCCGTCGGGTTCGGTGGACGAAGCGGCCAGCTCAGGTTCACCCTGGCTGGCCGCTGCGTCGTCGTGCTCGGTGTTCAGTGGGTACCGTCCGAGTTGTTGGTGGGGCTGCTGCCAACGTTGGCCTGGACACCGTCGGCGGCGGCCTGAGCCTTGAGCGCTTCCTTCTCCGCGGGCGTGAGCACCGGGGGCTCGGTGGAGGGCTGCCGCTTGCCGAAGCCGTTGTACGGGGCCATCGGCGGCCGCTTGCGCACTCGGGCGCAGATCCGGGCCATGTCGGCGGTGGAGAGGGTCTCCTTCTCCATCAGCTCCAACACGATGTTGTCCAGCACGTCGCGGTACTCGACCAGGATCTCCCAGGCCTCGTCGTGGGCCAGCTCGATCAGGGCCCGCATCTCGGCGTCGATCTCGGCCGCCACGGTGTCCGAGTAGTCGCGCTCGTGACCCATGTTGCGTCCGAGGAACGGCTCATCGCCGCTGGTGCCGTACTTGATGGCACCGAGCTTGGAGCTCATGCCGTACTGGGTGATCATGGCACGGGCCAGCTGGGTTGCCTTCTCGATGTCGTTGCCGGCACCGGTGGTGGGCTCGTGGAAGACGAGTTCCTCGGCGGCCCGGCCACCCAGCGCGTAGGCCAGGGTGTCGACCATCTCGGCCCGGGTCTGGGTGTACTTGTCCTCGGTGGGCAGCACCAGGGTGTGGCCCAGCGAGCGGCCCCGGGACAGGATCGTCACCTTGTGCACCGGCGCGGCGTGCGGCAGCGCCCAGGCGACCAGCGCGTGGCCACCCTCGTGGTACGCGGTGATCTTCTTCTCCTGGTCGCCCATCACCCGGGTCCGCCGCTGCGGGCCGGCGATGACCCGGTCGATCGACTCCTCAAGGGCGTCGTTGGTGATCGCCCGCTCGTCCCGACGGGCGGTCAGCAGTGCAGATTCGTTGATCACGTTGGCCAGGTCGGCGCCGCTGAAGCCGGGGGTACGCCGGGCCACCGCGTCGAGGTCGACGTCGGGCGTGAACGGCTTGCCCTTGGCGTGTACCCGGAGGATCGCCTTGCGGCCCTCCATGTCCGGCTGGTCGACCGGGATCTGCCGGTCGAACCGGCCGGGGCGCAGCAGGGCCGGGTCGAGGATGTCCGGGCGGTTGGTGGCGGCGATCAGGATGACCCCGCCCTTGGTGTCGAAGCCGTCCATCTCGACGAGGAGCTGGTTGAGGGTCTGCTCCCGCTCGTCGTGGCCGCCACCCATGCCGGCGCCCCGGTGCCGGCCGACCGCGTCGATCTCGTCGACGAAGACGATGGCCGGGGCGTTCGCCTTGGCCTGCTCGAAGAGGTCACGGACCCGGCTGGCGCCGACACCGACGAACATCTCCACGAAGTCGGAACCGGAGATCGAGTAGAACGGCACCCCGGCCTCGCCGGCGACCGCACGGGCCAGCAGCGTCTTACCGGTACCGGGCGGGCCGAACAGCAGCACACCCTTGGGGATCTTGGCGCCGAGGGCCTGGTACTTCGCCGGGTTCTGCAGGAAGTCCTTGATCTCGTGCAGCTCCTCGACGGCCTCCTCGGCACCGGCCACGTCGGCGAAGGTGGTCTTCGGCGTGTCCTTGGTGATCATCTTCGCCTTGGACTTGCCGAAGTTGAGCACCCGGGAGCCGCCGCCCTGCATCTGCGACATGAAGAACAGCAGCAGGATGACGAGCAGCGCGATCGGCAGCAGGTTGACCAGCAGGCTCACCAGGATGCTGTCGCTGGAGACCTCGGTGTTCGCCGGACCGGTGATCCGGTTGGCGGCCTTGGCGGCGAGGACCTGGTTCCAGACCTCGTCGCCCACCTCGTACGGGAACTGGGCCTGGATCTTGTCGGTGGTGGTGTCACCGAACTTGGCCTTGTCCTTCAGGTCGAGCTGGAGCGTCTGCTCCTTGTCCTGGAAGACGGCCTTCTCGATCTGGCCGGTGTTGAGCTGATCGAGCGCAATGGAGGTGTCCACCTTGTGGTAGCTCGGACCACCGGTGAACAACTGACTGAGCAGAATCGCGCCGGCGATCACCAGGATGATCCAGACCACCGGGCGGCGGAAGAAACGCGTACGTTCCATGCTGTTGTCGAGCGCCGAGCGCCCGGACCCTCCTGATCGACGTCCTGACCGTCTGATGGGTTCGCCGCCGGTAGCGGCGCCGGAGCCGCCGTACGGGCCGGCTTCGACCCCGAGGCGCGCGAAATGCCGCGCCGCGGTCATTCGACGGTACACCGTGAGCGCGAGGAGTGAGCTTGCGAGCCCCGCAGTCGCGAACCCGATGATCACCGTGAGCGCGAGGAGTGAGCTTGCGAGCCCCGCAGTCGCGAACCCGATGATCACCGTGAGCGCGAGGAGCGGTCCTGCGATTCGCGCAACCGGTGGTTGCACCCGTCGTGCCGGCGTGGCGACGGATCCGTACCAGGTCACCCCGCCGATCCGGTCACACCGGCGGTGCGGCCCGGCGCGGAGTAACCTCCGCGCCACCACCCCATACGGTAGCCCGGATTTCTGAAAGCGCGCTGTACGTCAGCTCGGTGCAGCTCCGGGTGAGGATGGCACGGCCCCCGCTCAGGCGCGGGCGTACACCTCGGGCTTCAGGACGCCGACGTAGGGCACCTCGCGGTACCGCTCGCCGAAGTCGAGACCGTAGCCGACCACGAACTCGCTGGGGATGTCGAAGCCCACGTACTTCACCGGGACGGGCACCTTGACCGCGTCCGGCTTCCGGAACAGGGCGACCACCTCGACGCTCGCCGCAGAGCGCGACTCCAGGTAGCGCAGCAGCCAGGAGAGGGTCAGACCGGAGTCGACGATGTCCTCGACCACCACCACGTGCCGGCCGGCGATGTCCCGGTCGAGGTCCTTGAGGATGCGGACCACCCCGGAGGAGGTGGTGCCCTGACCGTACGAGGAGACGGCCATGAACTCCAGCTCGGCCGGGGGCCCCTGCCGACCCAGGGCGCGGGCGAAGTCGGCCATGAACATGACCGCGCCCTTGAGCACGCAGACGAGCAGGAGACCGTCCTGCACGTGGGCGTAGTCCGCCGATACCTGTTTGGCCAGCTCCGCGGTCTTGTCGCGGATCTGCGCCTCCGAAATGATCACGTGGTCGATGTCGGCGTCGTACCAGGAGCCGTCAGCCATGTGACTAAGCCTGCCGTACGCCGGTCGGCCGTCGTCGCCGGGGCGCCCCCTTTGCCGGCACGTCACACCTCCGGCACCGACCGTCGCCGCCGCAACCGGTCGGGACGCCTGGTCGGCGCGGTCCAACGGTCGTGCCGGGCCTCCGGCCCGGTCACCAGCCGAGGGCGCAGCCGTCCACCCGGGGCTCGGAGCCGGCGACGTACCCGCCCCCGGGGAGGCGCCAGATCGCCTGGCCGTACCCGAAGGTGGCCGGCGAGTCCACGACGGCTACCTGGTGTCCCCGGGCCCGGAGCCGGCTGACGAGTTCGGCGCCGCCGGCGTCGTCCCGCAGTTCCCGCTCGACGAGCACGGTCCGGCCGGCGTGCCAGTACCACCGGGGTGCGGCCAGCGCGGCCTGCGGGTCGAGCCCCTGGTCGAGGGTGGCCGAGACGAGCTGGGCGTGCCCCTGGGGTTGCATGTGCCCGCCCATCACCCCGAACGGACCCACCGCCGCACCCTCCCGGCTGAGGAAACCGGGGATGATGGTGTGGAAGGGGCGTTTCGCCGGCCCGACCACGTTCGGGTGGTCCGGGTCGAGGCGGAAACCGGTGCCCCGGTTCTGCAACCCGAACCCGTGGCCGGGCAGTACCACGTGCGACCCGAAACCCAGGTAGGTGGACTGGATCAGGCTGACCATCATGCCGTCGGCATCGGCGGTGCAGAGGTAGACCGTCCCACCCCGTTCGGGTTCCCCGGCGTCCGGTTCGCCGGCCCGGTCGCCGACCAGCGCCCGCCGGGCGGCCAGGTACCCGGGTCGAGCAGACCGGCCAGCGGCACGTCCACCCGGTCCGGGTCGGCGACGTACGCGTGCGCGTCGGCGAACCCGAGCTTGGTCGCCTCGATCTGCCGGTGCACCCGCTCCTCGGCTGGCAGTCCGGCCGGGTCCGTCCCGTCGAGGATGCCGAGGGCGAGTAGCGCGGCGACGCCCTGCCCGTTCGGCGGCAACTCCCACACCTGGTGCCCCCGGTAGTCGACGCTCACCGGGTCGACCCAGGTGGAGTGGTGGGCGGCCAGGTCCGCTGCGGTGAGCAGGCCACCGGTCCGGGCGGCATACGCGCCGAGGGCCTCGGCGGTCGCGCCGGTGTAGAAGTCGGCGGCACCGGTCGACGCGATCCGGCGCAGGGTGGCGGCGAGGTCCGGGTTCCGCCACCGCTGTCCGGGTCGGGGTGCCCGGCCGGTGATGGTGAACACCCGGCTCCACTCCGCGAACTCGGGTCCGGTCAACCGGGCGTGTTCGTCGGCCGCCCGGCTCCAGGCCTGCGCCGCGCCGGTGGAGACCGGGTGCCCGTGTTCGGCGTAGCCGATGGCGTCGGTGAAGAGGTCGGCGAAGGGCAGCACGCCGAACCGGTCGTGCAGGTCCCGCCAGCCGGCCGGGACCCCGGGGACGGTGACCGGGAGCCAGCCCCGGGCCGGGACCGCCGGTCCGACCGACTGGGCGCCGCCGAGCGCATCGACCGGTGGTACGCCCCGGCCACCGGTGGCGGCGAGCACCGCCTCCCGGGTCAGCGCCGCCGGGGACCGGCCGGAGGCGTTCAGCCCGTACGGCCGCCCGTCGTGCCACACGATCGCGAACAGGTCACCCCCGATGCCGTTGCTGCCCGGCTGGACCACGGTGAGGGCGATCGCGGTGGCGAGCGCGGCGTCGACGGCGTTACCGCCGCACCGCAGCACCGCGAGGCCGGCTGCCGCGGCGAGCGGGTGGCTGGTGGCGACGGCGCCGTGCGGGGCGTACAGCGGATGACGGGGGTACGGCATCCACCATGTCTACCCGGCACCGGCGGACGGCTCCATCCTCCCCGAGGGGCGAGACCCTCCCTGGGGGGCAGGCTATCCGCCGGTGAGCCGACCGTCCCGCCGGGTGACCGTGAGCGCTCCGGGCAGGTGCACCGGCCCCTGGCCGTGCCACGCGGTGACGAGGGCGTCCAGGGCTGCGACGTGCCGGTGGGAAAGGGCAGCCGGTGGGGCGCCGAGTTCCCGGGCCCAGGAGTGCAGTACCCGGGTACGGACCGCCGGTACCAGCCCGGCCAGCCCGGCCACGTCCAGCCCGCCGTCGGCACTGCGCACCCGGTCCAGGGCGGCCTCGGCGAGATCGTCGAGCGCGGCGGTGTCGGCGGCGACGAGCCGGGCGGTACGGGCGAGGTTGTCCAGCACCGCCGGGCCGAGTGCCCGCACGAGCACCGGCAGCACGTCGGCGCGTACCCGGGCGCGGGCGTACGACGGGTCGACGTTGTGCGGGTCCTCCCAGGGTGTGAGTCCGAGCACACTGCACGCCCTGCGGGTCTCCGCGCGGCTGATGTCGAGCAGTGGCCGGAGCAGGGTCACCCCGTCGAGGTCCCGCACCGTCGGCATCCCGGCCAGCCCCCGTGGGCCGGCGCCCCGGGCGAGCGCCAGCAGCACCGTCTCGGCCTGGTCGTCCCGGGTATGGCCGAGCAGGACGGCTGCCGCCCGGTGCCGACGGGCGACGGCCACCAGTGCCTCGTAGCGCGCCTGCCGGGCGGCTGCCTCGGGGCCGCCCGGTCGGCCGGCCACCTCCACCCGGACCTGCTCGGCCGGGTCGAGGCCGGTCGCCCGGGCCCATTCGACGACGGCGCCGGCACGCTCGGCCGAGCCGGGCTGAAGGGCGTGGTCGACGGTGACCAGCCCGGCCGGTCGGCCGAGCCGGGGTGCCACGAACGCCGTGGCGGCGGCGAGAGCGAGTGAGTCTGCTCCGCCGGAGCAGGCGACCAGGACCGGCCCTGGACCGGGTACGCCGGTCAGGGCCCGCCGGACGGCGACGCGGATCGCGGCGACCGGTGGGGCGAGCGCGGCCACAGCGGCCGGGTCAGGCGACGACCGGACCGTCGGCGGCCGGCGGCGACGGGGGGACCGGGCCGTGCACCCGGGCGACCCAGGCATCCGGGTCGCCCAGTTCGTCCAGCCGGGGCAGGGTCAGCGGCGAGCTGAAGATCCGGTTGAAGCCGGCCATGCCGACCCGTTCGACGACGCCGTGCACGAACTTGCGCCCCTCGGCGTACTGGCGCATCTTGACCTCGACGCCGAGCAGCTTGCGGATCGCCTTCTCCAGCGGGTTGCCCGACTCGCGGCGCCGGTTGAAGCCGGCCCGGATCCGCTCGACGCTCGGGATGACCTCCGGTCCGACGCCGTCCATCACGAACTCGGCGTGCCCCTCCAGCAGGGTCATCAGGGCGGTGAGCCGATCCAGTACGGCCCGCTGCCCGGGGGTCTGCACGAGGTCCAGCACGCTGGTGCGGCTCTCCGGGTCCCGGACCGCGTCGGAGAGGGTACCGATGCCCCGCCGGAGCCGGTCGAGGAAGTTCTCGCCGCCGGTCTGCGAGGCGTCGACGAACGCCTGCACCTCGCCGAGGAAGTGGCCACGCATCCACGGCACGGCGGTGAACTGGGTGCGGTGGGTGACCTCGTGCAGGCAGACCCAGAGCCGGAAGTCACGTGGGTCGGCGCCGAGCTTCCGTTCCACCTCGACGATGTTCGGTGCGACCAGCAGCAACTGACCCGGATCGGAGGAGAAGACCTCGTACTGCCCGAGCACCCGGCCGGAGAGGTAGGCGAGGATCGTGCCGGCCTGCACGCCGGTCAGCCGGGATCCGACCGCCTCGGTCAACGCGCCGGGCTGCTTGTCGCCGGAGAGCCGGGAGACCAGCGGGTTGATCACCTCACGCAGGCCGGCGATGTTGTTCGCCGCCCAGTCCCGCCGGTCGACCACCCGGACGGGCGGATGCTCCACCTGGGATCGCAGCCCGGTGTACGTCGTCACGTGCCCGGCCGCCTCGTCGGTCAACCGTCGCAGGTCGGCCACCACCTCGGTCGCTTCGGCGAACGAGACCCGGGGCCCCGACTTGCCCAGTGCCCCCGCGGTGGCGGCGGCCAGATCCCAGTCCACGAACTGCGCCATGCACCCCACCGTACCCGGGCCGGAACAGCCCCAACCCCGCTCAGGTGGGGACGTACCCACCCGAAAGGTCGGTCAGCAGCGCCGCAGAACCGGTCGGGGCAGCACAGGAGCGGTCAACGGCACCCGCTGGACCGCTCACTGGCGGGCCGCAGGCGCGGTCAACGGCACCCGCAGCCGGCGAGGGCAGCGCCGATCCGGTCCAGGGCCGGCTGGGCGGTCTCCGATCCGCCGGGCACCCTGTCGGTCAGGACCGCGAACGCGAGCAGCCGCCCGTCGGCCGTGGTGACCAGCCCCGAGATGGCGTGTACGCCGGTGAGGGTACCGGTCTTGGCCCGGACCACCCCGGCCCCGGCGGTGGTGCCGGCCGCCGTGTCGTACCGGCCGGCGAGGGTGCCCGACCAGCCGCCCACCGGCAGGCCGCTGAAGACGCCGGCCAGTTCGGAGCGGCTCCCGTTGCCGGCCAGCACCAGCAGGTCGGTGAGGAGCGAGGGGCTGATCCGGTTCCGGCGGGACAGCCCGCTGCCGTCGGAGAGGGTGAGCTCGTCGGCGGGCAGGCCGAGTTCGGCGACCACGGCGTCCATCGCGGCGGCTGCCCCGGCGTACGACCCGGGCTGGTTGCGGGCGAGCGCGACCTGCCGGGCCAGCGCCTCGGCGATGATGTTGTCGCTGCTGCTGATCATGATGTCGACCAGGCGGACCAGCGGCGGGGACTCGACCCGGCCCAGTTCGGTGCCGGGGGCCGGGGCGGTGCCGGCGGCGGGTGAACCGGCCGGGGCGTCCGGCGCCCCACCCTTCCTGACCTTGGCGGCGGCACCGGAGAGACCGAGCAACCGGGCGAACGCCTGACCGGCGGCGAGGTCGGGATCGGGGAACCGTTCGGCGTACTTCGGCCCGGCCTTCGGATCCCGGCGGGCACCGTCGGTCATCAGGGCGGTCACCGCACCGCCGAAGCCACCGGTGGGGATGTCGGCGTCCCAGCCGGGGCCGTACACCGGACCGGGGAAGAGCGTGGAGTCGACCACGACCGCCGTCGGCGCGGTACCGCCCAGCGCCTGCTTGACCTGTTCGGCCAGCTTGTCCAGTCGGGCGGCCCCGGGGTAGAAGCCGGTGGCGTTGATCGCCAGGGTCGGGTCACCGCCGCCGACGATCACCACCTCACCCGGGTTCTGCCCGGCCACCACCCGGGTCGGGATGCGGTAACCGGGGCCCCGAGCCGCAAGCGCGGTCACCCCGGTCACCAGCTTGGTCACCGAGGCCGGCACGGTGGGCGCGTCGCCGCCGTTGTCGTAGAGCGAGGCACCGGACGGTACGTCGACCACCGAGATGTGCACCCGGTCGCCGAGCGCGGCGGCCCGGACCAGCGGGTCCAGCACTGCGCGTACCCCTTCCGGGGTGGGCGACGGGGCGGCCGCCACCGGCTCGCCGAGCACCGGCGACGGGCTCGGCTCGACCGGCGGCGCGGTCGGCTCCGGTCCGGCGGCCGACCCGCCCAGCCAGCCGTCCACCGGACCGGGCCGGACCACCACCAGGCCGACCGCCGCGACCGCGAGCAGCAGTACCGTCGCCAGCACGGCCAGCAGGCGACCGCGACGCCGGGGCGCCGGGCCGGGCGGCTCAGCCGGCGGAACGGAACGGGCCGGCGGGCCAGGCGGAACGGAGCCAGGAGTCGGGTCGGGTGGAACGGAACCGGCCGGTGGGCTGGGCGGAACGGAACCAGGAGGCGGGCCGGGTGGAACGGCGGCCCGGGCCGAGTAGACCCGACCGGGAGACGCCGGAACCGGCTGCTGCGGCCCGGCCGGTCGCGCGGCCGGCCCCGGCCCCGGCTGCTGGTTGGCCCCGGCGGCGGGTGGTGGCAGCGGGTACGGGCCGCCCGGCTGTTGCCACGGACCGGACCGGCCATTCTCCGGTCCCGCACCGTCCTGCGGGCGGTAGTGTGAATCTTCCCTCCCCACCGGCCCCTCCTCACCATCCGAAAATCCGGCTAGGTGACACTACTTCGGTCCGAACACTATGTGGCGCCCGGAGCCGGTGGAGAGCATTCGCCCGTCCGGTTCCGACACAGGTTCCGTCAGCCAGCGTGGGCAAACGAGGGAGCGTGAGATGGATTTCGACGTTACGGTTGAGATCCCGAAGGGTCACCGGAACAAGTACGAGGTGGACCACGTGACCGGCCGGATCCGGCTGGACCGCACCCTCTTCACCTCCACCCAGTACCCGGCGGACTACGGCTTCATCGAGGGCACCCTGGGCGAGGACGGCGACCCGCTGGACGCGCTCGTGCTGGTACCCGAGCCGACCTTCCCCGGCTGCCTGATCCGGTGCCGCACGATCGGCATGTTCCGGATGACCGACGAGAAGGGTGGCGACGACAAGGTCCTCTGCGTGCCCTACGAGGACCCGCGTCAGGAGCACCTGCGCGACATCCACCACCTGGGCGAGTTCGACCGGCTGGAGATCCAGCACTTCTTCGAGGTCTACAAGGACCTGGAGCCGGGCAAGTCCGTGGAGGGCGCCACCTGGGTCGGTCGGACCGAGGCCGAGGCCGAGATCCGGGCGTCGTACCGGCGCCACCAGGAGTCCCAGGCCTCCGGTGAGGGCTTGCACCACTGACGTTCCTCCCGTGGCGCGGCACGCCCCGGCCCGGTCAGCCGAGCAGGCCCCGGGCCCGGGCGTAGAGACCGAGGACCGCGCAGGCGACGGGGACCACCGAGACCACCAGGGCGGTCTCGGTGAGGTCCGCCGCGCGGGCCAGATACGGCGAGGCCGGCCGGTGCGCGTACGTCGCACCGGCCGCTGTCGTGAGCAGGGCGGTCAGCAGCGCGGCCCCGATCAGCACCAGCCGACCGGTCGGCCCGGTACCGCCGGCCAGGACGGCGCCGAGCAGCACCACCCCGCCCAGCCCGGCGACCAGCAGCGGCACCCGGTGCCGGAGCGCGACGAAGAGCCGGGAACGCAGCAGCAGCGTGGCGGCGCAGACCGCCACCAGCAGTCGGCCGGCGGTGCCGCCCGTCGTGACGAGTACGGCCATGGCGCCCACCGCGAGGACCGCGTGCGCGGTCAGCAGGCCGCTGAGCATCTCCTCGCTGCGCGCCACGGCGGTGAAGACCCGGGCCCGGTCGGGTAGTTCCCGGGCGCCGTCGGACCCGATGTCGGATGTCGTCGTCGGCAGCGCGATCGGTGGCATCGGTACCCGGCCCAGCCGGATCGCCAGCAACGGAACCGCGGCGACCAGCAGGACCAGGGCACAGAGCAGCACTGCTGCCGCACCGGCCGGCGGCAGGACCAGCCCGCCGAGCGCCGCCACCGCACCGAGCAGACCGGTGGTCGCACCGGCGACCAGGATGCGTACCCGGGACGCCACCGCAGCCAGGGCGAAGACGCCGACCAGCAGCAGTGCCACGGATCCGGCGAGCAGTTCGGGCGCACCGATCCAGCGCAGCGGCCCCGGCAGGCCGACCGGGTCGCCGGTGCCGACCAGCAGCGCCCCGCCGACGAAGGCGTACGGCAGGGCGTACCCGGCGAGCGTGGCCCCGGCCAGGGCGTCGCCGTAGGCGCGGGAGGCGAGGGCACCGGCGACGGCGAGCATCCCGGCCACCGCGAGGGCGGGCAGTCCACCACCCCGCTGACCCGGTCCGCCGGCCAGTACGGCGACCAGTCCGACGGCCAGCAGCACCCCCGCGCCGACCAGGGTGGCCATCCGGGTGGCCGGGCCGGACCAGGCGCCGCCCCGGCGCCGGGCGCCGTCGGCGATCGCCTCGACCACGTCGTCGTACTCCAGTTCCGGCCACTGGGCCCGGGCCGGTACGAGATGCAGCACCTCACCGTCCCGGACGCCCTGGGTGAGCAGGGCCTGTGCGGTGGAGAGCACCACACCGTCGGTACGCCGCAGCACCCAGCCGCCGTGCTGTTCCCCGTCGTCGGCCAGCCCGTCGCCGGCGTGCCGTAGCACCTCGGGGAGGAGTTCGGCGAGGGGTGTCTGCTCGGGCAGGGCGACGTCGACCCGGCGGTGCGGTGCGCTGATCGTGACCCGGGCGAGCCCCGTACCCATCGACTCTCCCTCAGAGCGACCGGCAATAGGTCGCTCTATATCAGTGGCGGCTGCGCGGACGACGAAACTTTACCTACCATGAGCCAGGCTCGGGTTACCGAGCGCACTGGGAGGACTCTTGGGTACCGTCGTCATCAAGCGACCACCACGCCGACCGGCACCGGAGATCCCGGTCGGAGAGGTGCCGGTCGAGCCGCCCCCGGAGATCCCGGCGGTGACCGGGGGCCGGTGGCAGCAGGCACTGATGTTGCTGCCGATGCTCGGTGGCTCGGTGGCGATGGCGATGATGTTCGGCCGGGGCGGCGGGGCCTACTCCTACGTGGTCGGTGCCATGTTCGGGCTCTCCTCGCTGGCCATGCTGGTCACCTCCTGGGGCAGTGCCTCCGGTTCGCCGAACAAGTCGGAGCTGATGGCCGCCCGGCGTGAGTACCTCCGGCACCTGGCCACCCTGCGTCGGCGGGTACGCACCACCGCCGACCGGCAACGGGCCGCGCTCTTCTACCGGCACCCCGACCCGGCCCGGCTCTGGTCGACCGTGGACAGCCACCGGGTCTGGGAACGCCGTCCCCGCGATCCGGACTTCGCGGTGGTCCGGGTCGGGCTCGGTCCGCAGACCCTGGCCACCCCGCTGGTTCCGCCGGTCACCCGACCGCTGGAGGACCTGGAGCCGATGACCGCCGGTGCGCTCCGGCGCTTCCTGGACGCGTACGCGGTGGTGCCGGACCTGCCGGTGGCCCTGTCGCTGCGCAGCTTCGCCCGGGTCTTCGTCCGATCGGTGCCGGTCGGCGACCCGGGCGGCGCGCCGATGGCAACGACGGCCGGACCGGTCATGGTGACCACGACCGCCGGACCGGTCACGGCAACGACCGGGCCCGCAGAGGCGCAGGCGCTGGCCCGCGCGGCGCTGACCCAGCTGGCCGTCTTCCACGCCCCGGAGGAGCTGCTGATCGCGGTCTGCGCCGGCCCGGAGCGCCGGGCGGTCTGGGAGTGGGTCAAGTGGCTGCCGCACGCCCAGCATCCCACCCGGACCGACGCGCTCGGCCCGGCCCGGCTGGTCGCCAGCTCCGCCGTGGAGCTGGAACGGCTGCTCGACGACGTCCTGGCCAGCCGGTCCCGGTTCAGTCCGGCCGGCCCGGCCACCGACGGCCCGCACCTGGTGGTGGTCCTGGACGGCGGCGACCTGACCGGCTCGACCACGCTGGGCGGTGAGGGCGGCATCGATGCGGTCACCGTCATCGACCTGGACAGTCCGCCGCCCCGATCACCCGACCGGGCCACCCTGCTGTTGGAGCTGCACGCCGGCCGGCTGGTCAGCACGACCGCCGACGGCCGCGCGGAGGTGGGAACGGCGGACCGGCTCGACGTCACCGAGGCAGAGGCGGTGGCCCGCCGACTGGCGCCGCTGCGGCTCGCCGCCACCGGCCAGGGGCCGGATACGCCGCTCCGGGCCGAGCCGGGGCTACCGGAGCTGCTCGGCTTCGGCGACCCGGAGAACTGGGGCACCGAGCAGGGCTGGGCGCCCCGACCGGACCGGGACCGGCTGCGGGTACCCATCGGGGTCGGGGTCGACGGGGGCGCCATCGAGCTGGACCTCAAGGAGTCGGCGCAGGACGGCATGGGTCCGCACGGGCTGCTCATCGGCGCGACCGGGTCCGGCAAGTCCGAACTGCTGCGTACGCTGGTCCTCGGGCTCGCCGCGACGCACAGCTCGGCGGCGCTCAACTTCGTCCTGGTCGACTACAAGGGCGGGGCGACGTTCGCCACCCTGGACCGGCTGCCGCACACCGCCGCGATGATCACCAACCTGGCCAACGAGCTGCCGCTGGTCGACCGGATGGTCGACGCGATCAACGGGGAACTGGTCCGCCGGCAGGAGCTGCTCCGCCGCTCGGGCAACTTCGCCAGCCTCCGGGACTACGCGCGGGCCCGGGCCGGTGGGGTGGCCCTCGCCCCGCTGCCGTCCCTGCTGATCGTCTGCGACGAGTTCTCCGAACTGCTCGCCGCCAAGCCGGACTTCATCGAGCTCTTCGTGCAGATCGGCCGGCTCGGCCGGTCCCTCGGGGTACACCTGCTGCTGGCCTCCCAGCGGCTGGAGGAGGGCCGGCTGCGGGGCCTGGACACCCACCTGTCGTACCGGGTCGGTCTGCGCACCTTCTCCGCCCTGGAGTCCCGGGCGGTGCTCGGCGTGCCGGACGCCTACGAACTGCCCCGCTCCCCCGGGCACGGTTACCTGCGGTTCGGCAACGAGCCACTGGTCCGGTTCAAGGCGGCGTACGTCTCCGGGCCGGTCCGCCGGCACGGCCGCTCCGGCCCGGACGGCCCGGCCCCGGGTACGCCCCGACTGCTCGCCTTCTCCACGCACTTCGTGCCGGTACCAGAGGCACCGCAGCCGGTGGAGGCGACCGCCGCGGACGAGCCGGCCGCCGGGTCGCTGCTCGACGTGCTGGTGGACCGGATCGCCGGGCAGGGGCCGCCCGCGCACCGGGTGTGGCTGCCACCGCTGGGTGATCCACCAGCCCTGGACGACCTGCTCGGGCCGGTCGGCGCCGACCCGGTGCGGGGGCTCGGGGTCGGCAACCCCGAGTTGCACGGCGCGTTGCAGGTGCCGGTCGCCCTGGTCGACAAGCCCTTCGAGCAGCGGCGGGACCTGCTCTGGCTGGCCCTGGACGGCGCGGCCGGACACGTGGCGGTGGTCGGTGGGCCGCAGAGCGGGAAGTCGGGTCTGCTGCGCACCCTGATCTGTGCCCTGGCGCTCACCCACACCCCGGCCGAGGTACAGGTCTACTGCCTCGACTTCGGTGGCGGCTCGTTGACCGGGCTGCGCGATCTGCCGCATGTCGGTGGGGTCGCCGGCCGGGCCGACACCACCGCGGTACGCCGTACCGTCGGGGAACTGACCGCCCTGCTCGCCGACCGGGAGCGCCGGTTCGCCGGGGCGGGCGTCGAGTCGATGGCCGACTACCGGCGCCGGCGGGCCTCGGCGCTGGCCACCGGCCAGCCCTCCGGCGACCCGTTCGGCGACGTGTTCCTCGTGGTGGACGGCTGGTCGACGCTGCGCGGCGAGTACGACGACCTGGAACCGGCGATCACCGATCTGGCCACCCGGGGCCTGTCCTACGGCGTGCACGTGGTGGCTGCGGCCACCCGGTGGATGGACTTCCGGCCGGCGATCCGGGACCTGTTCGGCTCCCGGGTAGAGCTGCGGCTCGGCGACCCCACCGACTCGGTGGTGTCCCGCCGGGCGGCGGCGAACGTGCCGGACAAGACCCCCGGGCGGGGCGTCACCGGGGAGAGTCTGCATTTCCTGACCGCACAGCCCCGGCTGGCGGGTGGCGAACCGGCGGATCTGGTCAAGGCGGTCGCCGGGGCCTGGTCGGGACCGCCCGCTCCTCGGGTGCGGCTGCTCCCGCCGGTGCTCGCGTACGCCGACCTGGACCGCTCGGGGAGCACCGGCCTGCGGCTGCCGGTCGGCATCGCCGAGTCGGACCTGCGGCCGGTGGTCCTCGACTTCGCCACCGAGCCGCACTTCGTGCTCTTCGGTGACGCCGAGTGCGGCAAGTCGTCGTTCCTGCGTGCCCTCGCCACCACGATCGGCCAGCGGTTCGCGCCGGAGCAGGCCCGGGTGATCCTGGTCGACTACCGGCGCAGCCTGCTCGGGGCGATCCAGAGCGAACACCTGATCGGCTACGGTACGGCGGCCAGCGCGACCGCCGACCTGATCGAGAGCGCCGCGGGCTACCTGCAACGGCGGATCGCCGGTCCTGATGTCACGCCCCAGCAGTTGCGGGACCGGTCATGGTGGACCGGGCCGGAACTGTTCATCCTGGTGGACGACTACGACCTGGTGGCCACCGGACCGACCAACCCGCTGCGACCGCTGGAGGAGTACCTGCCGCAGGCCCGGGACGTGGGGCTGCACCTGGTGCTGGTCCGGCGGGCCGGCGGCGCCGCCCGGGGGCTGTTCGAACCGGTCATGCAACGCTTGCACGAACTCTCCACGGCCGGGCTGGTGATGGCCGGCAAGCCCGAGGAGGGGCCGCTGGTGGGACCGGTCCGACCGGGTCCGCTGCCGCCGGGCCGGGGCCGGTTGGTCACCCGCGCCGAGGGGGTACGCCTCGTGCAGCTGGCGTACCTGCCGCCGTCATGAGGCGTCACCAGGTCGGACCGGTGGGAAACCTCGCTGAACGAGTATCCAAGGAACACTCCGAAGCGGACCGGAAAACGGGTAACCTCCGATCGTCATGTGTCCGCCCGGGTGAATGGCTGAAGGTGTGACTGGGCTACGGCTGGGGCGTCGCGTCGTCCGGCGGTTCGCCGCCACGACGGCGTTCGTCGTGGTCGTGACCGGCGGGGTGGCGGTGGCGACGACCGGGACCACACCGGACTTTTCCGGTGCCGTCCCCGGCAGCCCGCACGCTGCTGTGCCCACCGTCGACCGGCCAGAGGGCGGCGCGTCCGCCTCGCCGGGCCAGCCGGCGGGTCGTCCACTCGACCTCCCGGTCCGGGCCGACGCGATCCGGGACGAGCAGTGGCAGTTGCGCGAACTCCGGGCCGAAGCCGCCTGGCAGGTCTCCACCGGTCGTGGCGTGACGGTCGCGGTGATCGATTCCGGGGTGGACGCGAGTCACCCCGATCTCGCCGGGCAGGTGCTCCCCGGCCTCGACCTGGTCGCCGGCAGCGGTAACGGGCAGCACGACCCGGTCGGGCACGGCACGACGGTGGCCACCCTGATCGCCGGGCACCGCGACGACCCGAACGGCGCGGTGGGGCTCGCACCGGACGCCCGGATCCTGCCGGTCCGGGTCCTCGACGCGGAGAACCGGTACGACGACGCGCTCATCGTCGCCAGGGGGGTGCGGTGGGCGGTCGACAACGGAGCCCGGGTCATCAACCTCTCCCTGGGCGGCAACGGCGACAGCCCGGCCCTGGCGGCGGCACTCGACTACGCGTTCGCCCGGGACGTCGTGGTGGTCGCCTGCACCGGCAACGTCGCTGCTTCGATGGGCACCGAGGTCTGGTACCCGGCCCGGGAGCCGGGGGTGATCGCGGTGGCCGGCCTGGAACGGGAGAGCGACGCGCTCTGGACGGGATCGGTCACCGGTCCGCAGACCGTCCTCACGGCACCGGCGACCGGGTTGGTCAGTGCCCGCCCCGGCGGCTTCTGGCGGGTACAGGGCACCAGCTTCGCGGCGCCCCTGGTGGCGGCCTCCGCCGCGCTGGTACGGGCCCGCTGGCCGCAGATGCCGGCCGGTGACGTGGTGAACCGGCTCCTGACCACGGCCCGTGACCTCGGTCCGGCCGGCCGGGACAACCGGTTCGGCTACGGCCTGGTCGATCCGGTCGCCGCGCTCAACGGCGAGGTGTCCCAGATCGGGCGCAATCCCCTCGACGACCAGAGCTCGCCCGGGGTGGCGGGTTTCGGCTCCGCGCCGAAGGTGGCGGGCAAGGTACCGGCTGCGGACACCTCCGCACGGCCGGACCTGCCGGACTCCACCGGCCCGGCGTCCCCGGGTACCGGCACCCGGCCGGCGACCCGGCCGACGCTGGGCAACGGCAGGTCACTTCCGGCCGACATGCGACCGTGACGGTCCGCCCCACCAGGACCGGACCGGCCGCGCCGTCTGCGGGTCCGCTCGGTCGGGGAGCACCGCTCACCGGGTCCGCTCAGCTCAGGGCCGGCGCCTGCCGGGCGGCTCGCATCCCCGACTCGGCAGCGCCGTCGATGCAGCCGATCCAGCCGCTTCACCTGGCCGGATCGCAGACCACGACCCCCTCGATCCACTCCGTTCTCAGGAAATCGGGCTATCGGATCGGGGCTGACACCGCGGCTACCAGGAAATCGAGTGGATCATAGAGCGGTGGTCGAGGCCGATCAGGGCCGAAGCGGGTGTGTCCGGTGTCATGTCGGCGGGACAGTCGACCCTCGTGTGCTGGCGCAGACGGTGCAGCTCGACAGGCGGCAAGTCAGAGGTCTGCTGCGGCTGTCGACCGGGCGATACCGGATCGTCCCCCGCCACGGACCGCCCCACCGCACCGATCACCGCTTGACGAAACCCATAGGGACACCCCCGGGCCCGTAGTTCCCGGACAGCGTTGACACCGGCGAAGCCGGCTCCCACGACACAGGTGGGCGGGGAGGTACGGGTACCAAAACCAGGGGGCGGGCTCGCGGGTCAGGTGCAGTTGCCGGTACCGACGGCGCGGGTGCGTTCCACGCCGGCCATCGCGACCGGTCGCGCCTCGGCGGCGGTCACCGCGAAGCCGGTGTTCGGGTCGTCGGCCGCCGCTGCGAAGATCACGCCGAGCACCAGCCCGTTCGGGGCGACCAGCGGACCGCCGCTGTTGCCGCTGCGCACCCAGGCCCGGATGGTGTAGACCTCGCGGGTCACGTCGCCCGCCTCGTAGATGTCCGGCCCGGTGATCCGGTCCACGTCCCGGATCCGGGCCGACTGGGCGTTGTACGGCCCGTCCAGCGGGAAGCCGAGGACGATGGCGTCCGCCCCGGTCGGCGCCGGCCCGGCCGCGAACCGCATCGACGGCCCCGGCAGGTCTGGTACGTGGAGCACGGCCAGGTCGCGGTCCGGGTCGTAGACCACCACCCGACCGTCGTACCGCTCGCCGTCCAGCTCCACCGACACGCTCCGGGTACCTGCCACCACGTGGGCGTTGGTCATCACCCGGTCGTCGGCGTACACGAACCCGGAGCCCTCGATCCGGCGCGAGCAGCTCGGCGCGGAGCCGAGCACCTTGACCACGGACCGCTGCCCGTTGGCGACCACCGGCGAGCCGGCGAGTGCCGGGTCGGGCGGCTCGACCTGGCGGGCCCGGGTCGGGGCGAGGTCGCCGAACACGTCCGGGAAGCCGTTGGTGTCCACGGCGTCGCGCAGTGCCGTGGAGAGCTGCTGGGCCTGGTCCGGCAGCACCCGGTCGACGACGGTGAGCAGTGCGCTGTTCCGGACCGAACTCGCCAGCCAGGGCAGTGAGGACGAGCCGAGCGGTACGGCCACCAGCCAGGCGACGAGCAGCACGGCGAAGAGGGAGACGAAGGCGCCACCGATGTCGTCGGCCTTACGGGCGGCGCGACTGGTGATCGCGTGCCGCAGATGGGAGCCGACCCAGCCGGCGAGCGCCTGGCCGAGCACCGCCAGTCCGAAGATGGCGATGAGTGCGACGACCACTCGCATCGCGCCGCTGCTGAACTGCTCGGCGAGCAGCGGACCGAGTTGCAGGCCGATCAGCGCGCCGAGAAAGAACCCGGTGAACGACAGCACCCCGATGACGAAGCCCTGCCGGTAGCCGCTGATCGCGAACACCAGCATGAGCAGGAGCAGAATGACATCCACCGCGGACACCTGTCCAGCCTACGGGGAGCCGGCCCGGTCGGGGCCGCGCCGACCCGAGGGCGGCCGGCCGTCGGTTCCGGCCGGCTCCCGGTTCCGGCCGGCTCCCGGTTCCCGGCAGGTGACGTTCAGGGTAGGGGGCCGGTCATCTCGTCGGCCGGATCGGTGCCGGCCGACGGGGCCGGGGCGGCACCGGGCGGCGGCAGGTCGATCACCCGGTCACGCGGCCAGGGCCGGGCCCAGTCGCCCATCTCCAGCAGGGCGGCGAGCACCCCGGCGGTGAAGCCCCAGACCAGCATCCCCCGGGCGGAGAACGCCGGCCCGATCCAGCCACTGGGATGCCGTACCCGCATCCGGTTCTCCGGGTCGACCAGTTCGGCGATCGGCAGCCGGGCCACGTGGGCCACCTCGGCCGGTTCCCTCGGGTGGACCGGGTGCGGCCGGTGCCACCAGCCGAGCACCGGGGTGACCACGAAGTCGCTCACCGGGATCCAGAGCTTCGGCAGTTCGGCAAGGACGGTGACGGTGGACGGGTCCAGGTCCACCTCCTCGTTGGCCTCTCGCAACGCGGTGGCTGCGGCATCCACGTCGGTCGGGTCGGCCGCACCGCCGGGAAAGGCCGGCTGGCCGGCGTGGTTACGCAGGGTGGCGGCCCGCTGGAGCATGAGCACGTCCGGGCCGGTACCGTCCTGCTCGCCGAGCAGGACCAGCACAGCGCTCTCCCGGCCACCGCTGGTCGGGGTGGTCAGCCGGGTGAAGTCCTCGGCGCGGGCGGAGCCCACCCGGGTGAGCAGCGGCTGGAACCACTGCGGCGGTCGTTGATCGGTCACCCGGGCACCACCCCGAGATGCTGCCGGACCAGGCCGGTGAGCGTGGCGTCGTCCAGTGCGCCCGAGCTGTCGAGGTGTCTGAGCCGGCCCTGCCCGTCGACGAACAGAGTCAACGGGAGGGCGTTGCGGCCGAGCTGCCGGGAAAGCTGTTCCTCTGGATCGGCAAGGGTCGGGAAGGTCAGCCCGAAGTCCAGCCCGATCGACCGGGCCGCCTCGCGGCCGTCCCGGCTGTTGACCCCGACCACGTGCAGTGTCCCGGCGGAGCGCTCGGCCAGCCGCTGGAAGGCGGGCAGCTCCCTACGGCAGGGTGCGCACCAGGAGGCCCAGAGGTTGACCACCGCCGGACCGGACAGCCCGTCCAGGGCGACGGCTGCGCCGTCGGTGAAGCAGGGCAGGGCCAGGTCCGGCAGGGTGGCGGGCACCCCGGGCGGCGGGTTTCCGGTGGGGTCGACCGGTACCCCGGTGGCCGGGGCGGCGGTCAGCGCGGCACAGTCGGCGAAGGGCGGCGGGCCGGACGGCTCCGACTGCGGGTCATCCGTGGTGCAGGCGGCGGTGGCCAGCAGCAGCGGCAGGAGCAGGGCGAGGAACCGGCGGGTCATGGCACCTCCGCAACGACCGCCTGGGTGGGTACCAGCCCGGGGTCGACGCCGGCCGCCGCGGCCAGGTCCCGCGCCCGGGGGCCCTTGAGTAGCTTGACCGCCACCGCCGGTTCGGTCGGTCCGGTGCCGTACGACGGGCAGAGTGCCGCCAGGGTGCAGGCGCCACAGGCGGGCTTGCGGGCGTGGCAGACGCGCCGCCCGTGGAAGATGATCCGATGTGACAGCATCGTCCAGTCGCGCTTCTCGAAGAGCGCGCCGATCGCGTGCTCGATCTTGACGGGGTCGGTCTCGGTGGTCCAGCCCCACCGGCGGACGAGTCGCTGGAAGTGGGTGTCGACGGTGATGCCCGGGACGTCGAAAGCGTTGCCGAGGATCACGTTCGCCGTCTTGCGACCGATGCCGGGCAGGGTGACCAGGTCCGCGAGCCGGCCGGGGACCTGGCCGTCGTACCGCTCGACCAGGGCCCGCCCCAGCTTGATCAACGAGTCGGTCTTGTTACGGAAGAACCCGGTCGGCCGGATCAGCTCCTCCAACTCGGTCCGGTCCGCCCCGGCGTAGTCGGCGGCGGTCGGATAGCGGGCGAAGAGCTTCGGCGTGACCTCGTTGACCCTCTTGTCCGTGCACTGGGCGGACAGGATGGTGGCGACCGCGAGTTCCAGCGGGTTGGCGTGGTCCAGCTCGCAGTGCGCGTCGGGGTGTGTCTCGGTGAGCAGTCGGCCGATGCGGCGGGCCCGCCGCTTGCGACCAAGCTCGGTCTCGGAGGGGCGGAGGGAGGTAGCGGTCACGCCGGCCAGCCTACGTCGGTCCGGTGACGTTCCAACGACGCCGGCCGACCGCCCGACCGTCCGTGTCCGCCCGGGGCGGGGTCCGTTCGACGGTACGGCCGGAAGCCCGGATCAGCCCGCGTCGGGCGGGGAGATTTTCCCGTCGCCGGTGAAGACCGCGCCGGTCTTCGGGAAGTCGGATTTGGTCAACTGCCGGGCCAGGCCGAGGCCGCGGTTGTCCGGGTCCATGGTCGGCTTGCCGATCCCGTTCATGTACGTGGAGATGAACTCCCCACCGGCCCAGCTACCGTCCGGGTTGAGGGACACCTTGAGCACGCCACCCCAGCCCAGCCGGCCGGTGTTGCTGAGCGAGTTGCCGCCACCGGCGAAGTTGCCGAGGCTGTAGGCGATCAGCCGGCCCTGGTAGAACTCGAAGCCGCGCAGGACGTGCGGGCCGTGCCCGACGATCAGGTCGGCGCCGGCGTCGATCATCGCCCGGGAGAACTTCATCGGGTCACCCCGGTTCTCGCCGAGGAACATCTCGGTGCCCGGTTTGACCCGGGTCTTCTCCGACCCCTCGCCGCCCATGTGCACCTGCACGACAACCAGGTCGGCCATGGTCGCGGCCTTCGCCACCACCTGCTCGGCCTCAGCGATGTCGGTCAGGCTGTTGGACCAGACGTACGAGGAGAAACCGGCCACCGCCACCTTCACGCCCTCGACGTCGATTACGGTGATCTGGTCCGGGGCGCCGGTGTGCTTGAGTCCGTACTTCTCCAGCGCCTTCTGGGTGTTCTTGTAACCGACCGGCCCGTAGTCGTACCCGTGGTTGTTGGCCTGGTTGAGCAGCTCGAACCCGGCGTCGCGCAGGTGCGCGGCGTACGACGGCGGGGCGCGGAACTGGAAGCACCGGGTGGAGTTGGCACCGCACTTGCCGGTACCGGTGTCGTCGGTGAGCGGCTCTTCGAGGTTGCCCATCACCAGGTCGGCGGCGAGCGCCTCCTTCACCGAGTCGAAGAAGCCCTTACCGCCGTTGGGCGGCAGCCGACCGGGGGCGTTGCCCATGATGATGTCCCCGGTGGCGGACATCGAGATCGCCCGGCCGCCCGGTGCCGTGGTGCCCGGTCCGCTCGGCGTGCCCGAGGGTGCCCCGGAGGCGGGCGCGGGTGCGGCGGTGGAGCCACCCGGCTGCCAGCTCGGGTCGTCGGTGGCCGGTGAGCAGCCGACCAGCACGGCGAGCAGCGCGCCGAGCGCGAGCGCGAGGGGGCCACGGGAGCGGGACGAGGCGTACATCGACCGCGACCCTACCGGGCACCCGCCATCCGCGACGACCGCCGAACGGCCGAGACGGACATCTGTCAGCCGCCCGCCGACCGGTTCACCGGCCGCCCGCTCGGACCACCGGTTCACCGGCCTTACCGCTCGGACCACCGGTTCACGGTTCTCGCCGCTCGGACCACGGGACGACGGGGGCGGCGCCGCCGGCCAGGACGGCGGCGTGTACGGCGCGGGCCAGCGGCGCCCCCCACCGGGACCGGGGGCCGCCGTACGCCGACACCGGCCCGTCGGCCGGGCAACAGATGGTGACCGAGTCGGTCGGGGTACCGGTGGCATCGAGGCCGAGGTCCGCGAGCGCCTGCGCCTTTGCCTCGGTCGCCGTGGCGACCGCGTTGACCAGGGCCGCGTCGCTGAGCCGGGCGGGCACGAAGGCAACGATGTTGACGGTACCGACCCGCTCGGGCGCCGGCCCGGCCGGCGACAATCCGGGAACCTCGGCGTCGAGGGACGGTTCGGCGGCCCGGATCGGGGTACCCAGCCCCACCGTGGCCCAGACCCGCACACCCGCGTCGACGCGACGGACGACCTCGGCCACGTCGACCCCGGTCAGCAGACCCACCCCGGGACCGGCGAGGCCCAGGCGGTCGGCGAGTTCGGCGAGATGGGCGTCGGGGTCGTCGCGGTGGTACGACATCGGCACGGTCGCGTTGATCAACCAGTTCCGGGGGCCGATGCCACCACCCAACGGACCGGAACTGATCATCAGAAGGGGGCGTTCGGCCCGCCAGCAGAGCAGGGGGATGTCACGATCGTTCTCGACCCGGGTGGTCAGGAAGGGCTCGGTCAGCACCCGGCGACCCTACGACCTGCGGACGTACCCGGGTGGTGCGGACCGGGCGGAGGTGGGCAATGATAACGGGCGACGAGGTCAGGACGGTTGCCCCCGGATCAAGATTCCCAGGGGTGCGGCTCTGATTGCTGCTCACGTGCGCCTAGACTGGCGGCGCGCGACGGATCAGCGACCGGCGGACCCGGCCGATGGACGGCACGCGTAGGCGGAGGTGCGCGATGGACGAGGTACTGGCCCGCAGCGGGATCTTCCAGGGAGTCGACCCGGAGGCTGCCGAGGCGCTCGCGAAGGAGATGGAGACGATCGAGGTCCGCAAGGGCGAGGTCGTCTTCAACGAGGGCGAGCCCGGTGACAGTCTCTATATCCTCCTGTCCGGGAAGATCAAGGTGGGTCGGCGGGCCGCCGACGGGCGGCAGAACCTGATCGCCGTGATGGGGCCCTCGGACATGGTCGGTGAGCTGTCGCTCTTCGATCCCGGGCCGCGTACGGCGACCGCCACGGCGGTGACCGACACCCGCCTGGTCCGGCTGCGCAAGCAGGCCCTCCGTCCGTGGCTGAACAACCGCCCGGAGATCGCCGAGCAGTTGCTGCGGGTGCTGGCCCGCCGGCTGCGGCGGACCAACGACTCGCTCGCCGACCTGATCTTCACGGACGTGCCGGGTCGGGTGGCAAAGAACCTGCTCCAGATGGCCGGCCGGTTCGGTACCCGGGACGGCGGCGTGCTGCGGGTGACCCACGACCTGACCCAGGAGGAGATCGCCCAGCTCGTCGGCGCCTCCCGGGAGACCGTCAACAAGGCACTGGCCGACTTCGCCTCGCGCGGCTGGCTGCGGCTGGACGGCAAGAGCATCATCATCCTCGACCCGGAGCGCCTGGCCCGTCGCGCCCGCGTCTGACCTGATCAGTGCCAGTGGGGGTCGCCTTCCGGCGGCCCCCACTTCGCATGATCGGTTCTGCTGGAAGCAGACATTCTCGACACTCGGTCGGCACTCCGGCAGTCTGGGCCAATGTTCGACCGCGTAGCTGTCCTCTCCGACATCCACGGGGTGCTGCCGGCTCTGGAGGCGGTACTCGCCGAGCCGGATGTCGTCGCCGCCGACCGGATCGTGGTGACCGGCGACATCGCCGCCGGCCCGCAGCCGGGGGCGGTGCTCGATTTGCTGACCGGGTTGGGCGACCGGGTGGTCTGGGTACGCGGTAACGCCGACCGGGAACTGGTGGCGATCCGGCAGGGTGGCGGGTGCACGATCCCGGACCCGATCGCACCATGGGCCGCCGGCCAGCTCACCGGCGGGCAGCTCGCCCTGTTGGCCGCTCTCCCGCTCACCGTCACCCTGCCGGTGGCCGGCCTCGGCGACGTGCTCTTCTGCCACGCCACGCCCCGCGACGACGAGGAGGTGGTGCTGGTCGACTCGCGGCTGGAACGCTGGGCGGAGGTGCTGGCGGGCGTGCCGGAGCAGATCCGGACGATCGTCTGCGGGCACACCCACATGCCGTTCACCCGGCTCGTCGACCGGCGGGTGATCGTCAACCCGGGCAGCATCGGAATGCCGTACGGCCGGGTGGGTGCAAACTGGGCGCTGCTGGGGCCGGGGGTGCAGCTACGGGTCACCGGGTTCGATGTCGAGGCGGCGTGTGCCCGGGTGGCCGCCGACTCCGGCTATCCCGCAGCCGCCGAGTGGGCCGACTACTTCCTGCACTCCCGCGCCTCGGACGTCGACGCGCTACGGGCCTTCGGCCCCCGCGACGGCCGCTGACCCGGGCCCGGAGAGGACAGGAACGCAAGGTGGGTGGGCTCGCCTCGCCGACCGCCACGGCCTGCTCCATCAGTCACAGTACCCGGGTATGACCTTCTGCGGGCCGAGGGCCGCAGAGTGGAACCTGGGCCGGTCGCAGGTTGAAAATCGACAGCCGTTGCCCGTCCTCCTCCGCGCTCTGCCCCGTCGGGCAGAGAGAAAAAGTCAAGCTTGACTGTTTGTTTTTTCCGGCGCACGCTGTCCCGGTGCCGTCCACATCGACCCGCGTCCCTCCCCCGGAGCGGATACCGCAGCAGGAGCGCAGCCGTGCCACCCGGGCCCGGCTGCTGGAGGCGACCGTCGACTGCCTGGTGGAGCACGGCTGGTCCGGCACCACCACGACCGTCGTCGCCGCCCGGGCCGGTGTTTCCCGGGGTGCCCAGTTGCACCACTACCCCACCCGCGCGGCGCTGGTGACCGCTGCGGTCGTGCACCTGACCGAGCGGCGGGCCGAGGAGCTGCGGGCCGAGGCGAGCACCCTGCCCACCGGCCCGCAGCGGCTGGACCGGGTGGTCGACATGCTGGCCGCCGCGTTCACCGGGCCGCTGTTCGTCGCCGCCCTGGAGCTGTGGGTGGCCGCGCGTACCGACCCGGAACTGCGTGCGGCACTCGTCCCGCTGGAGGCGCGGGTCGGCCGGGAGATGCACCGGCTCACCGTCGACCTGCTCGGGGCGGACGAGCGGCTGCCCGGCGTACGCGAATCGGTGCAGGCCACCCTCGACCTGCTGCGCGGGCTCGGGGTGGCCAACCTGCTCTCCGACGACTCGGCCCGCCGTACCGCACTGCTGTGCACCTGGAAGCACCAGCTCGCCGCGATCCTCACACCCTGACCGACCGCTCAGCACACCCCGCACGTCCTGCACCACGCGATCCGCACGCCCCGAACCACGCGATCCGCACGCCCCGAACCACGCGATCCGCACGCCCCGAACCGGAGGCCCGATGGTGGACCTGGAAACGCTGCTCGTGGATCTCGCCGACGAGTCGGCCGAACTGGACGCGCTGGTGGCCCCGCTACCGGTGGCCGACTGGGCCCGTCCCACCCCGGCACCGGGCTGGACGGTCGCCCACCAGATCGCCCACCTGGCCTGGACCGATCAGGTGTCCCTACTCGCTGCCACCGACCCGGACGCGTTCTACCGCACGGCTGCCGCCCTGGCCGAGGAACCGGACACGTTCGTCGACCGGGGCGCCGAGGAGTTCCTCGCCCCGCCGGCCGAGCTGTTGTCCCGCTGGCGTGCGGTCCGGGAAGGGCTGGCCACAGCGCTGCGCCAGGTCCCGGCCGGGGAGAAACTGCCCTGGTACGGCACCCGGATGTCGGCCACCTCGATGGCCACCGCCCGGATCATGGAGACCTGGGCGCACGGCCAGGACGTGGCCGACGCACTCGGTGTCGCCCGTACCCCCACCGCGCGCCTACGGAACGTCGCGCACCTCGGCTTCCGTACCCTCGGACACGGTTTCGCCACCCACGGCCGTGCCGAACCGACGGCGCCGGTCCGGGTCGACCTCGTCGCGCCCGACGGCGCGACCTGGAGCTACGGGCCGGCGGACGTGGTGGACCGGGTGACCGGGCCGGCCCTGGACTTCTGCCTCCTGGTCACCCAGCGCCGGCACCGGGCGGACCTGGCCCTGCTCGCCACCGGCCCGGTCGCCGACGAGTGGCTGAACGTGGCCCAGGCGTTCGCCGGCCCACCGGGTGCCGGCCGCGAACCAGCCGCCGGGTCCGTCCCCCGTGGGACGGCGACATGATCCGCATCGGCAACGCCTCCGGCTTCCACGGCGACCGGTTCTCCGCCTGGCGGGAGATGCTCGACGGCGGCGAACTGGACGTGCTGACCGGCGACTACCTCGCCGAGCTGACCATGCTGATCCTCGGCCGGGACCGGCTACGCGATCCGGATCTCGGTTACGCACGGACGTTCCTGCGGCAGGCCGAGTCGTGCCTCGGCGCCGCACTGGAACGCGGGGTCAGGCTGGTCACCAACGCCGGAGGGCTCAATCCGGCCGGGCTGGCCGCCGCGCTGGAGTCGCTCTGCGCGAAGCTCGGGCTGACCGCCCGGATCGGGTACGTCGAAGGCGACGCCCTGCCCCGGCCGGACGCGCTGACCGCCAACGCCTACCTGGGTGCCTTCGGCATCGCCGCCTGCCTGGCCGACGGGGCGGACATCGTGGTCACCGGTCGGGTCACCGACGCGTCCCTGGTGGTCGGGCCGGCGATCGCACACTTCGGCTGGGGCCGGGACGACCTGGACGCCCTGGCCGGGGCGACCGTGGCCGGGCACCTGATCGAGTGCGGCGCGCAGGTGACCGGCGGCAACTTCAGCTTCTTCACCGAGCTGCCCGACGGTGGCCGGCGGCCCGGATTCCCGATCGCCGAGCTGTACGCCGACGGGTCGGCGGTGATCACCAAGCACCCCGGGACGGGTGGTGCGGTGACCGTGGAGACGGTCACCGCGCAACTGCTCTACGAGATCGACACGCCGTACTACCTGGGGCCGGACGTGGTGACCCGGCTGGACACGGTGGCCCTCGCCCCGGACGGCCCGGACCGGGTACGGCTGCGCGGCACCCGGGGACTCCCGCCGCCGGCCACGCTCAAGTTGGGGGTGAACAACCTCGGCGGGTTCCGCAACTCGATGACGTTCGTCCTCTGCGGACTGGAGATCGAAGCCAAGGCGGCCCTGGTCCGGGCACAGATCGAGGACGCGGTGGGCCCGGTCGGGCTGGAGTTCGTCCTGGCCCGCACCGACCACCCCGACTCGTCGGTCACCGAGACGGCGAGCGCGCTGCTGCACGTACACCTGCGCGACGGCGACAAGGCGCGGGCCGGTCGGGCCTTTTCGGCGGCGGCGGTGGAGCTGGCCCTGGCCTCCTATCCCGGCTGCACGCTGACCACGCTCCCCGGCGACGCCACCCCGTACGGCGTCTTCACCGCCGACTCCGTACCACAGCCGGCGGTCCCGCACGTCGCCGTGCTCCCGTCCGGCGAACGGGTCACCATCCCACCCCCTCAGGAGTGTTGGGAAGGGCCCCTTCCTATACCGGATCCGATAAGCGGGGGCCTTTCCCAACACTTCAGCCGGCGGCGCGGGCCGCTGGGCGAGTTGGTCGGCGCCCGGTCCGGCGACAAGGGTGGGGACGCCAACCTCGGCGTCTGGGCCCGCACCGACCCGGCGTACGCCTGGCTGCGCGGCTGGCTCACCGTCGACCGGCTACGGGAGTTGCTGCCGGAGACCGCCGGGCTGCCCGTCGAGCGGTACGACCTGCCGAACCTGCGCGCGGTCAACTTCGTCATCCGGGGCCTGCTCGGGCAGGGGGTGGCCGCGTCCACCCGGTTCGACCCGCAGGCCAAGGCGCTCGGCGAGCTGCTCCGGGCCCGGATCGTCGACCTGCCGGCGGTCCTCGCCCCGGGCGACGCCACCGACGGGACGGGGACCGGGGGGTGACCATCGTGGACACCCCGGAGCGGCGGCAGCTACGGGAGCTGACCCGGCGGTTCGTGCAGCAGGAGGTGCTACCGCACCTGGACTCCTGGGAACGGGCCGGCGAGATACCCCGGGAGCTGCACACCCGCGCCGCCGGCCTGGGCCTGCTCGGCATCGGCTTCCCGGAGTCCGTCGGCGGCAGTGGCGGTGACCTGCTCGACCTGATCGTGGTCACCGAGGAGCTGATCCAGTCGGGCGGCTCGTCCGGGCTGGTCGCGGCGCTCTTCACGCACGGCATCGCGCTGCCGCACATCGTTGCGCACGGCAACCCCGACCTGATCGACCGGTACGTGCGTCCGACCCTGGCCGGCGAGCTGATCGGCGCGCTGGCGGTCACCGAGCCCGGCGGCGGCTCCGACGTGATGGGGGTACGCACCACCGCCCACCGGGACGGCGACCACTGGGTGGTCAACGGCGGGAAGACGTACATCACCAGCGGGATACGCGCGGACTTCGTCACCACCGCGGTCTGTACCGGCCATCCGAGCGCCGGGCCGTTGGCGTTGCTGGTGATCGACCGGAACACGCCGGGGTTCACCGTCGGGCGGCGGCTGGAGAAGTTGGGCTGGCACTGCTCGGACACCGCCGAGCTGTTCTTCTCCGACGTCCGGGTGCCAACCGGCAACCTGGTCGGTGACGAGAGCGGGGGTTTCCTCGCCCTGATGCGGCACTTCGCCACCGAGCGGCTCTCCCTGGCCACCCAGGCGTACGCGACCGCGCGGCGCTGCCTGGACCTTACCGTGTCGTGGTGTCGGGAGCGGGAGACGTTCGGTCGCCCGCTGGCCGGCCGGCAGCTTGTCCGGCACCGGCTCGCCGAGATGGCCACCCGGATCGCCGCCGCCCGGACGTACGTGCACGAGGCGGCGACCCGGGTCGTGGCCGGTGAACCGCTGGTGACCGAGGTGGCGATGGCGAAGAACATCGCCGTGGCCGCCTGCGACTTCGTGGTCGACCAGGCCGTGCAACTGCACGGCGGCTTCGGCTACCTGCGGGACGCCGAGGTGGAGCGGCACTACCGGGACGCCCGGATCCTCTCCATCGGTGGCGGCACCACCGAGATCATGAACGAGATCATCGCGAAGGGAATGGGCCTGTGAACGTACCCGATGGTCCGGGGATGCCGCGATGACCGTCCTGACCAGCGCGGTGGACCCGCGCGGTACGGCGTACCAGGCGAACCGGGCGGCGATGCTGGCGCGGCTCGGGGAGCTGGAGGCGGCGCTGGATCTGGCCCGCGCCGGAGGTGGCGAGAAGTACGTCGCCCGGCACCACGCCCGGGGCAAGCTGCGCCCCCGGGAGCGGATCGAGCTGCTGCTGGACCGGGACAGCCCGTTCCTGGAGCTGTCGCCGGTCGCCGGGTACGAGACCGACTTCCCGGTCGGGGCGAGCGTGGTGACCGGCATCGGCGTGGTCGAGGGCGTGGAGTGCCTGGTCGTCGCGAACGACCCGACGGTACGCGGCGGCGCGGTGAACCCGTGGTCGTTGAGGAAGACCCAGCGGGCCGGGGAGATCGCGCTGGCCAACCGGCTGCCGATGGTCAACCTGGTGGAGTCGGCCGGGGCGGACCTGCCCAGTCAGGCGGAGATCTTCATTCCCGGTGGCCGGGTGTTCCGGGATCTGACCCGGCTCTCCGCCGCCCGGATCCCCACCATCGCGGTGGTCTTCGGCAACGCCACCGCCGGTGGCGCGTACGTGCCGGGCATGTGCGACCACACGATCATGGTGCGGGACCGGGCGAAGGTCTTCCTGGCCGGTCCACCATTGGTGAAGATGGCGACCGGTGAGGTGACCGACGACGAGTCGCTGGGCGGGGCGGCGATGCACGCCACCACCTCCGGGCTCGCCGACTTCCTCGCCGAGGACGAACGGGACGGTATCCGGCTGGCCCGGCAGTGCGTCCGCCGGCTCAACTGGCGCAAGCAGGGCCCGCCGCCGCGCACCCTGCGGCCCGCCGCACCGAGGTACGACCCGGAGGAGCTGCTCGGCATCGCCAGCGCCGACCTGAAGGTGCCGTTCGACCCGCGCGAGGTACTGGCCCGGCTGCTGGACGGCAGCGAGTTCGACGAGTTCAAACCCGGGTACGGCAGCGCCCTGGTGACCGGCTGGGGCGAGCTGCACGGCTATCCGGTCGGCGTACTGGCCAACGCCCGGGGGGTGCTGTTCAGCGCGGAGGCGCAGAAGGCGGCGCAGTTCATCCAGCTCGCCAACGCCGCCGACACCCCGCTGGTCTTCCTCCAGAACACCACCGGCTACATGGTCGGCACCGAGTACGAGCAGCGCGGCATCATCAAGCATGGCGCACTGATGATCAACGCGGTGTCCAACTCGACGGTGCCGCACCTGACGGTGAACCTCGGTGCCTCGTACGGGGCGGGCAACTACGGCATGTGCGGTCGGGCGTACGAGCCACGGTTCCTGTTCACCTGGCCGAACGCGAAGTCGGCGGTGATGGGGCCGGCACAGCTCGCCGGGGTGCTGTCGATCGTGGCCCGGCAGGCCGCCGAGGCGAAGGGCCGGCCGTACGACGAGGACTCCGACGCGGCCATGCGGCTGATGGTCGAGCAGCAGATCGAGTCGCAGTCCGGGGCGCTGTTCCTCTCCGGCCGGCTCTACGACGACGGCGTGATCGATCCCCGGGACACCCGTACCGTCCTCGGACTCTGCCTCTCTGCCATCCACAGTGGACCGGTGCGGGGCGCCGACAACTTCGGCGTCTTCCGGATGTGAGGAGCAGCAAACATGATCAGGAAACTCCTCGTCGCGAACCGGGGCGAGATCGCCCGCCGGGTCTTCGCCACCTGCCGCACCCTGGGCATCGGCACGGTCGCGGTGCACTCCGACGCCGACGCGGACGCCCCGCACGTCGCGGACGCGGACCTGGCGGTCCGGCTGCCCGGGAACGCACCAACCGACACGTACCTGCGGGCGGACCTGGTCATCGACGCGGCCCGGCGGTCCGGTGCGGACGCCGTGCACCCCGGGTACGGCTTCCTCGCCGAGAACGCCGACTTCGCCGCCGCCGTGGTCGACGCCGGACTGACCTGGGTGGGGCCGCCCGCGAAGGCGATCGCCGCGATGGGCGACAAGATGGCCGCGAAGGCACTGCTGGCCGAGGCCGGGGTACCGATGCTGCCGACCTTCACCGATCCGGACCAGATCACCGGGTTCCCGGTGCTGGTGAAGGCGTCCGCCGGGGGCGGCGGGCGCGGCATGCGCATCGTCCGCGAGCCGGCGGAACTCGCCGACGCGGTGGCGTCGGCCCGCCGGGAGGCGGCCGGCGCGTTCGGCGACGGCACGGTCTTCATCGAGCGGTACGTCGAACGGTCCCGCCACGTCGAGGTACAGATCTTCGGCGACACTTACGGCACGGTGGTCAGCCTCGGTGAACGCGAGTGCTCGATCCAGCGCCGGCACCAGAAGATCGTCGAGGAGGCACCGGCGGTCATCCCGCCCGAACTGCGGCAACGGCTCGCCGACGCGGCGGTCGCCGCCGGCCGGGCGGTCGGCTACGTGGGCGCCGGCACGGTCGAGTTCCTGCTCGCCCCGGACGGGGAGTTCTACTTCCTGGAGATGAACACCCGGCTCCAGGTCGAGCACCCGGTCACCGAGTGTGTCACCGGGCTGGACCTGGTCCGGCTGCAACTGCTGGTCGCCGAGGGCGGACCGCTGCCGGTCACCGACGCGCCGCCGACCATCGGCCACGCGATCGAGGTACGGCTCTGCGCCGAGGATCCGGCCGCCGGTTTCCTACCGGCCACCGGCACCCTGCACCGGTTCGCCGTGCCGCAGGTGGCTGCCAAGTTCACCCCGCTGGCCGCACCGGGTCTGCGGCTCGACTCCGGGGTACGCGACGGCTCGGTGGTGGGCGTGCACTACGACTCGATGCTGGCGAAGCTGGTCGCCTGGGCGCCGACCCGGGCCGAGGCGGCCCGGCTGCTGGCCGGCGCCCTGACCCGGGCCGAGTTGCACGGGGTGACCACGAACCGGGACCTGCTGGTCCGGGTACTGGACAGCGACGAATTCCGGGCCGCCGAGATCGACACCGGGTTCCTCGACCGGCATCCCGGGGTGTTCACCCCGCTGCTGCCCGCCGGGGGCGTACGCCTCGCCGCGCTGGCCGCCGCGCTCGCCGGGGCCGCAGCCCGCCGGGCGGACGTACCCGTGCTGGCCGGGCTGCCGTCCGGCTGGCGCAACGTGCCGTCGGTGCCGCAGCACTGCCGGTTCGCCGGCCCGGACGGCGAGGTGGAGGTGACCTACCGGCTGGACCGCTCCGGGGCGCTGGCCGGCTGGTCGGCGGACTGCCCCGGACCGTCCCTCCCGGCGCGGCCGACCGGGCCGGCAGCTCCGCCGGAGCCGGTGGTGGTGCCGGTGTCGGCGTCCCCGGAGCCGGAGGTGGTGCTGGTGTCGGCGTCCCCGGAGCGGGTGCTGTTGGACGTGGACGGGGTGCGCCGCCCCTGCACGGTGCACCGGGTGGGCGCCGACCACCTGGTGGCTGACGCGGAGGGGACGGTCACCCTCACCGAACTGCCGCGCTTCCCCGAGCCGACCGCCGAGCTGGCTGAGGGTTCGCTGGTCGCCCCGCTGCCCGGCACGGTCAGCCGGGTGCACGTCGAGCCGGGTCAGCGGGTCGCCGCCGGTGAACTGCTGCTGACCCTGGAGGCGATGAAGCTGGAGCATCCCGTGCTCGCCCCCGCTGGCGGGGTGGTCGCCGAACTGCCGGTGCCGGTGGGCGGCCAGGTCGACACCGGCACCGTGCTCGCCGTCGTCTCGTCCGAGTAGACACCTCTGGGAGTGCCCGATGAACTTCGACCTCACCGACGAACAGGACCAGCTCCGCGACGCCGTACGGGCGTTGGGCCGGCGGTACGGCCACGGATACTTCGTGGCCAAGGCCAGGGCCGGCGAACACACCACCGAGCTGTGGGACGAGGCCGGCCGGCTCGGCTACCTCGGGGTCAACATCCCCACCGAGTACGGCGGTGGCGGCGGCGGGATCATCGAACTGGCCATCGTCTGCGAGGAACTGGCGGCGGCCGGCTGCCCGCTGCTGCTGCTGGTGGTCTCCCCCGCCATCGCCGCCACGGTGATCGCCCGGCACGGCACCGGGGAGCAGCGGCGGCAGTTCCTGCCCGGGTTCGCCGACGGCTCGCTGAAGGTGGTCTTCGCGATCACCGAGCCGGAGGCCGGGTCCAACTTCCACCGGCTCGGTACGGTGGCCCGCCGGGACGGCGACGACTGGCTGCTCTCCGGCCGTAAGTGCTACATCTCCGGCGTCGACGAGGCGCAGTTCGTGCTGGTCGTCGCCCGGACCGAGGACGCCACCACCGGGAAACTCAAGCCGGCGCTGTTCGTCGTACCGACCAACGCGGCGGGACTGACCCGGTCGAAGCTGGACATGGAGATCGTCTCCCCGGAGAACCAGTTCCTGCTCTACCTGGACGACGTACGGCTGCCCGCCGACGCGCTCGTCGGTGATCTCGACTCCGGCCTGCCGGCACTGTTCTCCGGGCTGAACCCGGAACGGATCACGGTGGCCGCGATGGGCGCCGGCACCGGCCGGTACGCCATCGAGCGCGCCTCGGAGTACACCGCTACCCGGAAGGTGTGGGGTGGCCGGACGATCGGCTCACACCAGGGGGTGGCGCACCCGTTGGCGCACGCGGCCGTGCAGGTGGAACTGGCCCGGCTGATGATCTACAAGGCGGCCACCCTCTACGACGCGGGGCGGGACCTGGAGGCCGGGGTCTCCGCCAACATGGCCAAGTACGCCGCCGGGGAGGCCGCCGCGCTCGCCGTGGACACCGCCGTCCAGGTGCACGGTGGTGCCGGCATGACCACCGAGTACGGCGTGGCCACCCTGCTCGGGGCGGTACGCGCCGGTCGGATCGCCCCGGTCAGCCGGGAAATGATCCTCAACTTCGTCGCCCAGCACGTCCTCGGCCAGGACAAGTCGTACTGAGCAGGGCGGCTAGGTCGAGCTGCACACCGGGCAGCCCGGCACTGTCGAGCTGCTGGCACCGATGGAGCGCTCCAGATGTGCCAGCAGCTCGACAGCGTCGCCGCCGTCAGCAGGAGGTCGGGGCCACGCCGTCAGGCACGAGGTCCGGACCGCAGGGGTGGACCCGGCCCGGGCTCAGCCGGGTACTGCGGTGCGGCAGGCGGCGTCCAGGCGCTGCACCGGACGGACCCGGCGGCCCAGTCCCTCCAGCAGCGAGTCGTCGACGTGGAAGTCGCGGACCCAGAGCCGGTGGCGGGGCAGTTCCGCCTCGGTGGGACAGAGCACCTGCCCACCGACCCGGTCCACCGGCACGTACCGCACGCCGCCGCGTTCCTGGAGGATCACCACGTTGACGTCGTCGGTGGTCACCACGTGTCCCCGGATGTCCTCGGTCCCGCCGGTGCCGTCGTCGACGGTGGTCACCGTCAACGGCAGCACCGGTGAGGTGATCACCGGAATGGCCGCCCAGACCAGCATCGCCAGGACGGCGGTCTGCGTCCCCACCGCGAGCGGCGGCACCACCAGCCGGGGTACCGGTCCGGTGATGGCGAGCGCCAGCAACGGTGGCGCGACGAACAGCAGCACTGCGACCAGTTCCTCCTGTACCCAGGCGTCGAGCACGGTGGGCAGCAGCAGCCAGTAGTACCCGCCGAGCAGGACGACGAGGAGCAGGATCCGGGGTACCGGCCGTTCGTGCAGGCGGTCCGGGCTGAGTTGGAGGGTCGCAGCGAGCGCCGGCAGCAGCAGCGGCAGGTAGAGGATGTGCCAGGTGGCCACGGCCACGGCGAAGCTGGCGCCGATGAACCAGGCCGGGGTGATGTCGAGCCAGCGGGCGAAGAGCGGTCGGCGGAAGCCGTCCAGACGGGCGGCGCTGACCGCGAGCACCGAACCGATGGAGAAGACCGCCACCAGGCCGGTGGAGACGAACCGCGCGGCGGTGGTGAACATGCCGGCGACCAGGTTCACCGGGCCGACGTTCGCCACCAGCAGCAGGGTGGTCTGCAACTCGCCGCCGGCCTCCACGCCGAGGCGCAGCACCGAGAAGACCGCCGGCACGCCGACCACCACGGTCCAGAAGGACTGACTGGAGCGTTCCCGGCGGACCACCGCATCGTCGACGGCCGGGGCTGGGCCGGTACGTTGTTCCACCGTCGCGGTCATTGGCTGCGGGTCTTGTCGTCGAAGTCGACCAGCTCCGGGACGTTCTGCGGGGGCGGCTGCTTCCGGCCCGGTTTCACGTAGTTGCCCAGCGTGGCGTTGTAGGCCGCCTGCCAGGGGTTGGCCTCCCCCCTGCGGCTCGCCAGGTAGCTCTTGTGCAGGAAGAACGCGATCAGATCCCGCAGGTGCGGATCGGTCTTCGGCACGCCGACACCGAGCAGCTCGGTGGCGCCGAAGGGCATGTCGACGATCTCGAACTGGCCGGGGTGCTGGTAGCGGAACCCGGCGAGGATGGTCTCGTCCGAGCTGACCACGTCGTACTGGTTGTTGAGGATGCCGTCGACGCACTCCCGCACGGTCGCGCGCGTCGCCGGCTTGATCCCGAGTCTGATCAGTTCCTGCTGGCTGGTCGATCCACCGCTGGCGCAGACCCGGACCCCTTCGCCGCTCAGGTCGTCGATGGTGCGGATCCGGTCCCGGAGCCGGACCGGGATCAGCACCTCCTGGGTGGTCACCAGGTAGGGGCCGGCGAAGCTGACGTCCTTCTCCCGCTCCTCGGTCATCGAGAAGGCGGCGACCACGAAGTCGACATCGCCGCTCTGCAACGCCTCGATCCGCTTCTCGGTGCCGAGTTGGACCAGGGTGACCGCGTCGTCGACACCGTCGAACGCCCCGTTGACCCGGTAGCCGAGCGACTCGGCGATGTACCGGGCGATCTCCACGTCGAACCCGCTGTAGACACCGTTGCGCTGCTCGCTGAGCAGCGGTTGGGAGATCCCGATGCCGATGGTCAGTTTCGACTGCCCGTTGATGTGGGTCTTCTCCATTTTCTCCCGCACGGTCGGGATGGAGCGCTCATTCTCCTGGCAGCCGGCGCCGGCGGCGAGGGCCAGGGTCAGGGTGACCGACAGGGCGGTGGCGATGGACCGGAAACCGGCCGGTGTTCTGTTCATCGGCGTCCTCGTCCTGGTGACGAATCGAACGCTCAGCGTAGCGGCCCGCGTCACGGAGCGCGATCGTCCGGACGGACCTCCGCCGGAGGCACAGTGGACTGCCCGACCTGCGGGAACGTCGCCCACCGTGATGATCTTGGAAAGGCCGAGCGGAGGGCGCCACCGACCGCTCCCGGGTCACCGACCGGACTCGACCTCGGCGACCCAGGCCGGGATCTTCGCCGGATCGTCCCGCTCCCCCAGCGGCGGCAGGCTGTACGAGTCGACCACCCGCCATCCGTCGTCACCGCCCGGCACCATCAGCAGGTACGCGTCGATCTCGCTCTCGAACAGCCCGATGCCGAAGACCTCACCGGCGTCGACCCGCCCGACCGGTACCGCGCAGAATGCCCCGGGCACCGGGGTCACCTCCGCGCACCGGCCGACGAACCGATGGTCACCACCGGGGTTCCCGGCGTCGAGGAACGCGTCGACCGCCTCGACGAACGGCAGGTACCCGCCTCCCGGCCCGGGCGTGCCAGAGGGCGTACCACCCGGCTGGCCGGACACCGGTACCGCAGGTGACGACGTGCCGGGAGTGTCCGGCCCGCAGCCGGTCACCAGCAACAACAGCCCAGCGCCCAGTACGGCGCCGGTCCTCCGCCCCGCACGCCCCATCGGACCCGCCCCTCCCGTTCAAATGATCTTGGGCAGGATGGTAGCGGAGGTGGGGTGGACGAGTCGCGTCCACCAGGGGATCATCGGATCGTGAAGCGCCCCGGTACGGCCAGCAGCATCGCGCTCCTCGCCGCTCTCGGCTCGGTCGGCCTGGTGGTCGCCATCGTCCTGGTGGAGGGCAGCCTGACCAAGGTCGCCCTGTCCCTTTTCGTCGTACTACTCGCGATGGTCTGCACTGCGGCCCTCGGCGCGGCGCGAAACCGGCCGCCCGAGCCGGAACCGCCCGCTCCGGCGCCCGTCGAACGGCCGGCGGGCCGGCGGACCGGCGCACAGATCGACGCGACGACGCTGGAGGCGCTCACGCCGATCCGGGACCACCAGGGTCGACGCGGACCCGCCGGGCCGTTGCAGCGGCACCCCTGACCGGTCACCGACCGATATCGTCCCTACCTGACAGTGATGAGGCCGATGGTGGGGGATGCTGTCCGCTGTGCGGGTACCGGTCGAACGCCCGGCCATGCGGGGCCGCTGGTCAGCCGTTGGTGAGCGTCGGTCCGCTGAGCGCGTCGGTCCCCCGGCCGGCCAGGCAACGGTAGGTACGGTCGCCGGCCGTCGACCCGGTCGGCGGGAGCACCTCGAACCGCCAGCCGGTGGTGGTCAGCAGTCCGGTGGTCAACCGGAAGGTGACCACGTTGCAGACCCGTCGTACGGTCGGGTCCTCGGTGACCCGCCCGTGGTCGGTCGCCGGCACCCCCGGCGGCAGATCACCCTCGGCGTAGCTCTCCCAGGTGTGCGTCCCCTGGCAGGGCACCTGCTCCGCCTCGGCCCGCCGCCGGGTGATCTCCATCGGACCGAAACACTCCAGTTCGGTGGAGCAGCGACCACCGCCGGGCAGGGTCACCAGGCAGCCCGGCAGCGCACCACCGCCCCGGTACGAGGGCGTGTTGACGACGCTGCCGGCCACGCTGGGTGAGGGACCCGGCTCAGCGGGGCCGCTGGCCAGCCACGCCCCGGCGGTGGCCGAGGCGGCCAGGGCCAGCACCCCGACGCCACCACCGAGGAACCAGCGTCGACGGCGCCGGGCCGGCGGGGTGGGTACCGTCGGGTGGCTGTCCTCCACCGGCGGCCGAGGGGTGGGACGGCCGGTCGTGGTGTGGGTGTGCTGCCCACCGGTGTACCAGCCGACGGTCGGGCCGCCGGAGTTCGGCGTGACCGGCGGCGTGGGCAGCGGGGTGGGAGCCGGTGGCCCGAGTTGCAGACGGGCCAGCAGGTCACGCAACTCGACGGCCGACGGCCGGGCGCCCGGATCGTTGGCCATCCCGGCACGGAGCAGGTCGATCAGCTCCCCCGGCACCCCGGGCAGCCCGGGCAGCGGCTGGTGGAACATCTCCAGCACGGTGACCAGACTGGGGTTTCGCTCCGACTGCCAGCGGGGCGGCCGGCCGTGCATGACCGCGTAGAGGGTGGCGCAGAGCGCGTACACGTCGACGGCGGGCGACGGGTCGTGGTGGCTGAACATCTCCGGTGGCGCGTACGCCGGGGTCAGCACCTCCAGCGTGACCGTCGGATCCCGGACCTCGGCCAGGACGGCGAGCCCGAAGTCGGCCAGGACCGCCGGGTTGAAGTGCGAGTAGAGGATGTTGGCCGGTTTGACGTCGCGGTGCAGCACCCCGGCCGCGTGCGAGTGGGCGAGCGCATCGGCGATCTTCACCCCGAGGTCGCGGGTCTCCACCGGGCCGAGCGGCGAGGTACGCATCCGCTCGGCGTACGAGCCGTCGCAGAGCTCCATGATCAGATACGGGTGCTGGTCCGGGGTGACCCCGACATCGAAGAGGTCCACGACGTGCGGGTGCGACGACATCCGGCCGGCCGCCCGGGCCTCCCGCAGGAACCGGGCCTGGTCCCGCTCGCTGTCCAGGGTGCGGTTCTCCACCTTGACCGCCACCTCGCGGCCGACGGACATCTGGGTCGCCCGGTACACGGTGGCGTAGCCGCCCCGGGCAAATACCTCCAAATCCGTCAATCCAGGCACGACGGGCAGCGGCAGCGCGCCGGGCGGGGTGTCGGTCACGGCTCTGAAAATACCCAACCGGTCCGACTGCTCAGCGTCCCGCGTCCATGGACGCGACGAGCGGGGTCGACGGGCGACCCGGCGGACGGCGGCTGTCGTACCAGAGTCCCCATCCGGTGAGCAGCGCGCCGACCCCCTCCCAGGCCGCCACGCCCGCGAACCGGCCGGGTGTCACCCCGATCAGTACCAGGGTCAGGAACACGGTGCAGGTGAGCAGGCGGAAGGGCACCGTGAACCGGTAGAACGGACGCCACTCGGTGGCCACCGCGACCAGGTAGTAGACGCCCATGTTGAGCGACGCCATCGAGGACGCCGCCATGAACGTCCGGGTGTGGTCGCCGGACGCCCGCTCCCCGGGCGCGAGGGCCTCGAAGCCGAGCAGACCGAGCAACGTCTCCGGCCGGACCAGACCGACGATCCCGAGCACCAGGGCGATCAGGCCGAAGACCGCGATCGTCCAGCCCGCGACGGAGCGGGGCAACGACATGGCGATCCTCCCGGGAGGGGCGACGGTGGTGCCGACACCATTGTGGACAGCACCTGCGACCGGTGGTGGGACCGGTGTGGAACTGCCACGCTAGCGGGTCGCGCCGGCTGGGGCATCACCGGAACCGACAGCCTCTGCGGACACCCCGGCCAGCCGGGCGCGCAGGGCGTCCGCCCCGGCCCGTTCGCCGCGCTGCTCGGTGGCGTACGCCAGTCGTACCGCCTCGTCGGCGGCGGCCAGCGCGTCGTCGTCGTGGCCGTTGGCGGACAGGGTCTCGGCCAGCACCTCGGCGGCGATCACCCGGCTGCGCACGTCCTCCGCCGGTGCGGCCACCGCCCGGCGGGCCCAGTCCAGCGCCTGTTCCCGCTGCCCGATGGCGAGCAGCGCGGAGGCGTACCGGGCCAGGGTCTGCCGACGGGAGAAGAGCAGGGCGGGTACGTTGGCGGCGGTCGCGACCGGGGCGAGCAGCCCGACGGCGGTACCGGCGTCACCGGCAGCGAGCCGGGCCGTGGCGAGCAGCACCCGTGGCCCGACCTGGGCCGGTGCCTGCGGGTTGTGCGGCTCGACCGCCGCCAGTACCGCCCGGGCGTCCCGCTCCGCCGCGACGACGTCACCGGAGTCCAGGGCGACGAAACCGCGCAGTGTGCCGGCCATCCCGGTGAGCAGCGGGTGCGCGGTCCGTCCGCCGAACGCGAGCGCGTCGGTGAGCAGGTCCGCGGCATGTTCCGACTCGCCGAGCCCACGGGCCACCACACCGCGTACGACCAGCGCGAAGCCCCGACCCCAGTCGTCCGAGGCGGCGGCGAAGTCCCGGTACGCCCGCCGTGCCTCCCGGTCGGCCTCGGCGAGATCGCCCAGCTCGGCGGTGGCGAACGCCTCCACCGCACGCAGGGTGCCGACCGCCCACGCCTCACCGACCCGCTCCCCGAAGGGCAGGAACACCCGGGCCAGCCGGCACGCCTCACCGAGCCGGCCAGCGAGCAGCCGGGCGAACGCGGTGGTGCCGCGCAGCCAGGCCCGCCCGTACGGGTCACCGAGCTGGGCGAAGAGTCGGGCGGCCCGGCCGAGCACGGCGTCGGTACCGGCAAAGTCGCCCCGGGTGGTGGTCACCCAGGCCAGGCTCTGCAACGACCATGCCTGGCCGGGTACGTCCTTCGCGGCCAGGCTGACCTGGTACGCGGCGGCGAGGCGGCTGCTGGCCTGACCGAGCCGGCCGCCGATGAAGTCGGCCATGCCGAGCCGGCGCATCGCCGAGGCGCGCTGACCCGGCAGTCCGGCGGCGGTGGCCACCTGTAGGGCCTCCTGCCAGGTGTCGACGGCCCGTGGCCGGTCCCCGAGGCTCTGGTACGCCTGCCCGGCCACCAGCAGTGCACTGGCCCGGGTGCCGCTGTCGTCCCCGGCGTTGGCGCCGATCTTCTCGGCGTAGGCGAGGGCCTCGGCGGTCCGGCCGACCTGGAGCAGCGCGCGGGCGTGCACCAGCCGGTCGGCGGCGGAGACGAGTTCCCCGGCGAGCGCGGCGGCGCGTTCGGCGTACTCGACCGCGGCGACCGGCTCCCCGGCGGAGAGCGACCGGCGGGCGGACCGGCCGAGTGCCGCCACGCCCAGCGGGGCGACCGTACGCGCCACCGCGTCCGGTCGCAGCCCGACCGCGTCGGCGAGCGTGGTGGCCCGTTCGACGTGATCGGCGACGAACGCGTCCCGGACCGCCTCGGTCATGCCGGCCGGTGGGGCCACCCCGGTGCTGGTGCCGGCGGCCGGCGGGGCCGCCCAACGGGCCAGCGTGGCGTGCCGTTCGGCGAGGTCGGCCTTGCTGATCCCGGTGTAGGTGGCCTCCCGCATCAGCGGCGTGGCGAACGCGTAACCGGCGCGGGTGCGGTGCAGCATCCGGCGTTGCAGTAGTTCCTCGACGGCCCGGTCCAGTTCGACGGCGACCACGGCGGCGGGCCGACCGTCCCGGCCGGACCGGCGTTCCTGCAACGCCTCCAGGGCACCGGCGGGCACGGTGTCACCGACCACCGCCGCGTCCCGGAGCACCGACCGCGCCTCGGTGGGGAGCGCGTCGATCCGGGCGGCGAGCACGGCGGCCAGGTCCCGGGAGAGCAGTCGGCTGCCGAGCGACCCGGGGACCAGGCGCCAGAGGGTCGTGCCCCCGGCGCCCACCCCGTTGGGCCCGGACCCGGCCCGGTCGGCGCCGGCACCACGGGTACCCCGGTCGGCGCCGGCGCTGCGGGCGGCCCGGTCGGCGAGCGCGGCCCGGTCGGTGACCGGGGTGAGCGCGCCCCGCTCCATCAGCAGCGTGACCAGTTCGGCGAGGTAGAACGGGTTGCCCTGGGCGGTGGCGAGCAGCCGGTCGGCGTCGGCCTGGGGCAGCCTGCCGCCGTTGAGATAGGTGGTGAGCAGCCGGGCGGCGTCGGCGCCGCGCAGCGGCGGCAAAGCGTGCACCTCGGCGTCGGCGACCCGGGTCAGCGTGCCGGCGGTACGGACCAGCTCGGGCCGGCCGAAGAGGAGCACCAGCACCGGCCCGGTGAGCCTGGAGAGGGCGCCACCGAGGGCGTTGATGGTCTCCGGGGTGGCATCGTGCAGATCGTCGACGATCACCACCAGCGGAGCCTCGGCGGCGAGCCCGCTGAGCAGCTCGGCCACGGCGGTGGGTAGCGCCTCGGCGTCGGGCGTCGGCCCGGCCGAGGCCCATTCGCCGGCCGGGGCGGTGCCGCCGTGGCCGGTCGGCAGTTCGGCGTAGCCGAGCAGGCCGAGGAGCTGGTCGACGGCGATCGGTGGCGGGTCGGGACGTAGCCGGGCCAGCCGCTGGCCGAGACGGCGCAGCCGCTCCTCCACCACTGCGCGGGTGACCGCGGTGGCGTTGTCACCCGGCAGACCGACCGCGGCCCGGACCAGGTCGGCGAGGGGCGCCAGCCGCCGCCGTTCGCCGAACGCCACGCAGCGGACCGAGAGCACCCGGGCACCGGTGTGCGCGGCGTACCGGCCGGCGCCCACGTCGTACCCGGCCGCGAGCCGTTCCGCCTCGGCGGCGAACCGGCTCTTGCCGATGCCGGCCTCGGCGGTCATCAGCAGTACCCGGGGTTCACCACGGTCGATGACCTCGGCGAGCCGGCCGGCGACCCGGCCGATCTCGGTCTCCCGGCCGACGAAGGGCGCCTCGTCACCGAGCCCGGAGCGGGTACCCGGCGCGTCCAGCAGGCCGAGCAGTTCGTACGCCTCGACCGGCTCCCGTTTGCCCTTGAGTTTCAGCGGTCGCAGGGCACGCCAGGAGGCGACGTGCCGGGTGGCGGCGGCGGTACGCGAACCGGCGTAGACCGCACCGATGGCGGCGGCGTCGGCGAGCCGGGCGGCGGTGTTGACGGTGTCACCGATGACGGTGTACTCGATGGCGGCCTGGATGCCGGCGATGACGTCGCCGGTGTTCAGCCCGACCCGCAGGCCGAGCGGTGCGCCGCCGCCCCGTTCGTCGTCGAGTACCCGTCGGACGGCCCGCTGCATGGAGAGCGCGGCCCGTACGGCGCGTTCGGCGTCGTCCTCGTGGGCGACCGGGGCACCGAAGACGGCCATGATCCCGTCCCCGGTGAGTTTGTCGACGTGTCCACCGAAGGTCTTCACCGCGCCGGCCAGCGCGGCGAGCACCCGGTCGGTGACCGCGCCGACCCGTTCCGGGTCGAGGTCCTCGGACCAGGAGGTGAAGTCGGAGAGGTCGCCGAAGAGCACGGTGACCACCCGCCGTTCGGCGGCCGGCAGGGTCGCGGCGGCCGGCAGCGCGGCTCCGCAGTTGTGGCAGAACCGGGCGCCGGGCACAGCAACGGTTCCACACACCGGGCAGGTCACGGCTGGTCCAACCCACCGACCCCGGGGTCGGATTCCCGCGCCAGGTAGGCGAGTTGGGCGCGGACGGACCACTCGGCGGCGGGCCAGAGCGCCCGGTCCACGTCCGCGTAGACCCGGGCGACCACCTCCAGGGCGGTGCTGGCGCCCCCGGCGACCGCTGCCCGGACCTGGTCGAGCCGGGCCCGGCGGTGGGCGAGGTAGAAGTCGGCGGCGACACCGCAGTCGGCCAGCGCCGGGCCGTGTCCCGGCAGGGCCGGGATCCCCCGGTACGTCGAGAGCAGCTCCAGGCTGGCCAGGTAGTCGCCCAGGTCGCCGTCGGGGTGGGCGACCACGGTGGTACCCCGACCGAGGATGGTGTCCCCGGTGAACACGACCCGCTCACCGGCGCACTCGACGAGGAAGCAGACCGAGTCGCCGGTGTGCCCGGGGGTCGGGACCAGCTCGATCCGGCAGCCGGCTCCGGCGGGTGCCGTCCAGGAGCCGGTCAGGGGGGCACCGCCAATGGTGTGCGCCGGGTCGACGGCGAGCACGGGTACGCCGTCGAGCAGTTCGTGCAGGCGACGGACGCCGTCGGTGTGGTCCGGGTGTCCGTGGGTGACCAGCGCCAGTCCGACCGGGGTGTGCGCGGCGATCCGGGCCAGGTGCCCGGCGTCGTCCGGCCCGGGGTCGATCACGATCGAGTGCTTGCCGCCCGGGGGACGCAGTACCCAGGTGTTGGTGCCGTCGAGCGTCATCGGGCCCGGGTTCGGGGCGCGCAGCAGCGTCACCCAGCCCGGGAGCCCGTCGGCGAGCGCAGCCGCCGGTGCCGTCACATGCCCCGCCATGGCTGTGATCGTACGACCCCGCCGGCAACTCCCCGCGATCTTGCAGTTCCGGCCCTCGTTATGCGCCGTTCAGGCGTATATGTCAGGCCAGCAGTGCAAGATCGCGGGGCAGGTGGCCAGGTCAACCGACCTCGACGATGACCTCGACCTCGACCGGGGCATCCAGGGGCAGTTCGGCGACGCCGACCGCACTACGGGCATGCCGGCCCGCCTCGCCGAAGACCGCGCCGAACAGGTCCGACGCACCGTTGATCACGCCCGGCTGCCCGGTGAAACCCGGCGCCGAGGCGACGAACCCGGTCAGCTTGACGATCTTGACCACGTTCTCCAGGCCGACCAGCGAGTCGATCGCGGCGAGGGCGTTGAGGGCGCAGCGCTGGGCCAGGTCCTTGGCCTGCTCGGCGGAGATCCCGGCACCGACCTTGCCGGTGGCGAGCAGCTTGCCCTCGGCCATGGGTAGCTGGCCGGAGACGTAGACGTGCTTGCCGGACTGTACGGCCGGCACGTAGCTGGCGACCGGCGGAACCACCTCGGGCAGGGTCAGTCCCAGCTCGGCCAGCTTCGCGTGCGCACCACCGCTCATGCCTTGGGCCGCTTCAGGTAGGCGACGAGCTGCTCCGGGTTCGGGCCGGGCACCACGCCGACGAGTTCCCAGCCGTCCTCGCCCCAGTTGTCGAGGATCTGCTTGGTCGCGTGCACCAGCAGCGGCACCGTGGCGTACTCCCACTTCTGCATCGCTTGAGCGCTCCTAATCTGTGGAATGGTCGGCGACAGCCTACGGGCTGACCGGCCGCCGGGGCGCGGGACGACGGTCGGACCCGGCCGGCGGCTCGCCGCAGGGCCCCCGGTGGTTGTACCGCTGCGGGCAACGGGAACGGTCAGACAGCAGCAGGTCGCAGAAGACCCGGTGCCGGTTGTTCTGGTCGTCGACGGTGGAGACGGTGGTCTCCCCCGGGTCGAGTTCGGACATGAAGCCCAGCGAGACGGCCACGGTGCAGGCCAGACCGGTCGCGGCGGCCAGGTCGTCGACCCGGACCGGCAGGTGGATCACGTACCCCGGTTCCTCGTCGTCACGGGCCGCAGGGGCGGGTCGGGACCGGGTACGCAGCCCGTCGACCGCCGGGTCGGTGACCCGCCGGTACGCCCGCTCGTTGACCGGCATGGCCCCGGGTACCGCCCGACGTCCGTCGTCACCGGCGGTGAATTGGGTACGAGGGGTGTTGTCCGCAGCATCGCGCATGCCGTGCCTCCCGGCGTTGTACCTGTCCGTCGCTAACCGCGTTCCGGCCGGGCCGCCTGCCCGGACCGGCCCCCGCACCGGGACGACGGTAGGCAGGAAACCCGACAATGACAACTGGACGCGCTTATTTGGTGACAATCAGTCACCAATCTGATTGATCCTCACTCCCGGGCAGAGCGGGCCAGCACGGATCGGGCGATGGCCGCTAACCTCTCCGTCGAACACGCATGTACCGACTGACGCACCGAGGTCCATCCTGGGGGGAAACCAATGACCCAGCCGCCCTACGGCGACCCGAATCAGCAGCCGAGCGGGCCGCCGTTCCAACCCGCACCCGGTGCGCCCGTCCCGCCGCCGGCGCCGCCGGGCACGCCGCCGCCACCCCCGTTCACGGATACGCCCGTCCCACCGCCCCCGATGTCCGGGCCGCCCGTGTCCGGCGCGCCCTTCAGCGGGCCGCCGATGTCGGGGCCGCCGATGTCCGGGCCGCCCACCTCCGGGCCACCGATGTCCGGCCAGCCGGGCTTTCCCGCACCCGGTCAGCAGGGCTTCCCGCCACCCGGCCAGCCAGGCTTCCCGCCGCCCGGTCAGCCCGGGTTCCCCGCGCCCGGTCAGCCGCCCTACGGTGCGGTAGCCCCGGTCAAGAAGAAGCGCGGCCTGCTCATCGCCTCGATCGTGCTCGCGGTGGTCCTGCTGCTCTGCGGTGGTGGCGGTACCGCCGCCTTCCTGGTGCTGCGGAACGCGGAGACCGGCGAGGGTGCGCCCAGCCCGACCGAGGCGGTGACCGGCTTCCTGACCGCGGTCTACACCGACCAGGACGCGAAGCGGGCAGCCGCGCTGGTCTGCCCGGCGGCCCGGGACGACAAGGCCATCGCCAAGCGGGTCAAGGAGGTCAAGGACCTCGCCGGCACGTACAAGACGCCCCGCTTCACCTGGTCCAACCCGGTGGTGGACGACCAGAACACCGAACGCGCGATCGTCTCGACGAAGGTGACGATGGCCACCAGTGACGAGAAGGTCTCCCGGCAGGATCTGAAGTTCACCGTGGTGCAGTCCAGCGGCTGGTGGGTCTGCGAGGTCGGCTGACCGGCTCCGCTGGTTACGCTCGACTGGTGCGAGCAGACGAGGGGCCGGCCGACCCGGCCGGTACGGGATGGCCGGCCCGCCTCCACGTGGTGACCGGTAAGGGTGGCACGGGAAAGACCAGCGTGGCCGCCGCGCTGGCGCTGGCGCTGGCCGGCGACGGTCGGCGCACTCTCCTCGTGGAGGTGGAGGGACGGCAGGGGATCGCCCAGCTCTTCGACACCGGTCCCCTGCCGTACGAGGAACGACGCCTGGTCACCGCTCCCGGTGGTGGCGAGGTACGGGCCCTGGCGGTGGACGCCGAGGAGGCCCTCCTCGAATACCTCGACATGTTCTACAAGCTGGGTGCGGCCGGGCGGGCGCTACGCAAGTTCGGGGCGATCGACTTCGCCACCACCATCGCCCCCGGCCTGCGGGACGTGCTGCTCACCGGCAAGGTGAAGGAGGCCACCACCCGGACCAGCGGCAAGAACCGGACGTACGACGCGGTGGTGCTCGACGCGCCGCCGACCGGCCGGATCGGGCGTTTCCTGAACGTCACCGCGGAGACCGCCCGGCTGGCCAAGGTCGGCCCGATCAAGAGCCAGAGCGAGGGTGTGGCCGCGCTGCTGCGCTCGCCGATGACCGCCGTACACGTGGTCACCCTGCTGGAGGAGATGCCGGTCCAGGAGACGGTCGACGCGATCGAGGAGTTGACCGCCCTGCGGTTCCCGGTCGGTCGGGTGATCGTCAACGCGACCCGGGGGCCACTGGTGACCGACCGGGTCTCGCAGGCCGAGCTGCGTCGGGGGCTGGTCGCCGCCGGCCTGCCCGCCGACCGGGCCACCGTGGCCGGGTTGCACACCGAGGCCCGGGATGCGGCTGTCCGGCGCGCGCTGGAGGACTCGCTCCGGGCGGAACTGCTGGAGCTGGGCCGGCCCCTGATCGAGCTGCCGTTGCTGCCCGACGGGGTGGACCGGGCCGGCCTGGACACGCTCGCCGGGGTACTCGCCTCGGTCGAATGAGGCCCGCCCGCGCCGATTCACTCACACCTGCACCCCAGCGACCGGCGGAGAGTGTGCCGTCCCGATACGCTCGTTTCGTGTCTCCGGATAGCGCCGCGCCACGGCTCGATGTCGACCAGATCCTCGCCGATCCCGGCGTACGGATCGTGGTCTGCTGCGGTGCGGGCGGCGTGGGCAAGACGACAACGGCGGCGGCGCTGGCGCTCCGCGCCGCCGAGCATCACGGCCGACGCACGGTGGTACTCACCATCGACCCGGCCCGTCGGCTCGCCCAGTCCCTCGGCCTGACCGAGCTGGACAACACCCCGCGCCAGGTCAAGGGGCTCGACATCGAGGCCACCGGCGGTGAACTGCACGCCATGATGCTGGACATGAAGCGGACCTTCGACGACGTGGTGCTCGCGCACACCGACCCGGAGAAGGCCGCCGAGATCTTCGCCAACCCCTTCTACCAGGCCATGTCCTCCACCTTCGCGGGCACGCAGGAGTACATGGCGATGGAGAAGCTCGGGCAGTTGCACGCCCGGGGCGAGTGGGACCTGATCGTGGTGGACACTCCGCCCTCCCGATCGGCGCTGGATTTCCTGGATGCCCCGGCCCGGCTGTCCCGGTTCCTCGACGGCCGGATGCTGCGGCTGCTGCTGGCCCCGGCCCGGAGCGGGGGTCGGAGCATGTTCAGCCTGGTGACCGCGTCGTTCGGGATGTTCTCCCGGGTGGTGCAGAAGGTGCTCGGCGCGCAACTGCTCACCGACCTGTCCGGGTTCGTCGCCGCGCTGGACTCGATGTTCGGTGGGTTCCGGCAGCGCGCGGAGCAGACGTACCGGATCCTCCAGGCGAAGGAGACGGCGTTCCTGCTGGTCGCGGCGCCGGAGCCGGACGCGGTCCGGGAGGCCGCCTACTTCGCGGGTCGGCTCGGCGAGGAGCGGATGCCGCTGGCCGGGCTGGTGCTCAACCGGGTGCACCGGCCGGCGGTCGACTCGCCCGACGCGGCGACCAGCCTGGCCGCCGCCGAGCGGCTGACCACGCTGGGTGGGCACGAGGCCACCGTCGAGGCGTTGCGGGCCCACGCGGGGCTGCTCCAGCAGGCGGTACGCGAGCAGCGGGTCGCGGTGACGTTCACCGACGCGTACCCGCAGGTGCCGGTGGTGGCGGTGACAGCACAGCCCGCCGACGTCCATGACGTCGACGGGCTGCGGGCGATAGGCGTGGCGATCAGCCGGCCGTGACGAGGGCCTTGTCCTTGTTCTTCATCGCGGCCTCGAACATCTTCCGCCAACTCGGCACGTTGGGATGCCGGCGCAGCAGGGCCCGGCGTTCCCGCTCGGTCATGCCACCCCACACCCCGAACTCGATGCGGTTGTCGAGCGCGTCGGCCAGACACTCGTACCGCACCGGGCAACTGCGGCAGATCCGCTTCGCCACGTTCTGTTCCGCGCCCTGTACGAACAAGGCATCAGGGTCACCGTTCTGACATGCCGCCAGTGTCGGCCAGTCAGTGATCATGCCCATCTGTACACGTCCCCCCTTGCAGTCCCGCTTACCGACTCCGTGCCGATCCGTCGGCAGTAACCCCCCGGGTCGTCCGGGCCACCTACCCCAAGGTGCACCGGACGACATGCGGCTTGTCGCCGCCCTCATCATGCTCCGTAGTCAGCCGATTACGCAACGTTGTCGGCTAAATCCATCATTCCGGACACTCCCGACTTCCTACCGAAGCTTGCGCCGCTTACCCGACCGTGGTTGGTGAAAACGCTGCGGAGCCTCGCCATCTGCGGGAGACTCGGCGGCAGGTCCACGCAACCCCGTGCCAGGGGTCGTGCGTTTAGCACAACGAGGCCAGCGCCGGCAGGAAATGGGGAAAGAACGCCGGAGCGCTCCTCGTTGTCGACTCACGTACCCTGACGAGGTGACCTGGATGCGGAAGCGTGACCACAATGTGCTGACCAACGCCGCATCGCTACTTGTGTGTGGCCTACTGGCCGGCGTGGTGGTCGCGGCGGCCGCCTTCCCCGCAGTGGCGATGTCCGGGCTGGCCGCGAAGGCCGGCGCGGAGACGTTCGACAAGCTGCCCAGCGAGCTGACGGTGAAGAAGGCACCGCAGATCAGCTACCTGTACGCGTCGGACGGCAAGACCCCGCTGGCGACGATGTACGACGAGAACCGTCGCGACGTCAAACTCAAGGACATCTCGCCGCTGATGCAGAAAGCCATCATCGCCGCCGAGGACCACGACTTCTACAAGCACAACGGCGTCGACATGAAGGGCATCGCCCGGGCGTTCGTCAACAACAGCTCGGGCGCCGCCTCCCAGCAGGGTGCTTCGACCCTGACCATGCAGTACGTACGCCTGGCCATCTCCTACTCGGCCGACCACCCCCAGGACGTGGTCGCCGCCACTGAGGACACCGCGGCCCGCAAGCTCAAGGAGATGCGGTACGCGATGCAGATCGACCGGGATCTGTCCAAGGACGAGATCCTGGAGCGCTACCTCAACATCGCCGCCTTCGGTAACGGCGCGTACGGCATCTTCGCCGCCAGCCAGACCTACTTCGGCAAGCACCCGAAGGACCTGAAGCTGGAGGAGGCGGCCCTGCTCGCCGGCATGGTGAAGGCCCCCACCGCCTTCGACCCGACCACGGTGAGCGGCAAGCCGCAGGCGCTGGACCGGCGCAACTACATCATCAAGAACATGGTCGAGCTCGGCACGGTCACGGCGCAGGAGGCAGCCGCCGCGACGGCGGCCCCGCTGGTGGTCAAGGGCAAGCGGGCCCCCAACGGCTGCGTCGACACCAACAAGAAGGACAACTGGGGCTTCTTCTGCGACTACTTCTACCGCTGGTGGATGTCGCAGGAGGCGTTCGGCGCCACCACGTACGACCGGGAGCGGCGGCTCAAGAGCGGTGGCTACCACATCGTGACCACGCTCGACGTACAGGCGCAGCGCGGCGCTCAGAAGGCGGTGCTGCGGTCGCAGCCGGTCAGCAGCACCAAGGCGGCGATGGTCGCCGGGGTGGAGCCGGGTACCGGCCGGATCCGTGCCCTGGCGGTGAACCGGGTCTTCAAGCTCGACGACCCGGAGAAGCCGCAGAACAAGCTCTCCAGCGACCCGAAGAAGCGGGCCAAGAAGCTCCGGGGCACCGTCCCGAACACCACCAACCCGCTGCTCACCGGTGGTGGTGACATCAAGGGCTACCAGGCCGGCTCGACGTTCAAGATCTTCACCATCGTGGCCGCGCTGGAGAAGGGCATCCCGCTCCAGTACACGATCAACTCCGAGAAGCAGTTCAAGTCGGAGTACATCATCCAGCGGGGCAGCAAGGCGGCCTGCGCAGGCACCCACTTCTACTGCCCGACCAACGCGAGCGAGAGCATGGCCGGCCCGCACAACATGTGGTCGGCGTTCGGTTCCTCGGTGAACACCTACTTCGTCCCGCTCCAGCAGCGGGTCGGCGCGGAGAACGTGGTCGCCGCAGCCAAGAAGCTGGGCATCACCTTCCGCACCCAGGAGGACCTCGACCTGGAGAAGGGCGCCCAACAGTGGGGCGCATTCACCCTGGGCGTGTCGCAGACCACCCCGATGGAGCTGGCCAACGCATACGCCACCCTGGCGGCGGACGGCAAGTACTGCGAGCCGATCCCGGTGCAGGAGATCCGCGACCAGGACGGCAAGAAGCTCGACATCGCCAACCCGCGTTGCAAGCAGGTCGTGGCGACCGAGGTGGCCCGGGCCGCGGTGGACGCCGCCCGCTGCCCGGTGGGTGACAACTCCAAGACCTCGCAGTGCAAGGGCCGGACCGCCGCCAACGTGCGCGGCACCGTCGGACACCCGGTGGCCGGCAAGAGCGGTACCACCGACTCGGAGAAGAGCGCCTCCCTGGTGGCGATGACCAAGCAGCTCTCCGTGGCCGGCATCATGGCCGACCCGGACTGGCCGCAGACCAACCAGAAGATGGGTCACAACGAGAAGGGCGGCATCAACGCCCCGGTCTACGAGACCCTGCGGGACGCCATGAAGGGCAAGGAGAAGATCGACTTCGTGGCGCCGAACGGCAAGTCCATCACCGGCGACCAGCGGCCGATCCCGGACGTCAAGTGCCAGTCGGTGGAGACCGCCCGGTCCCGCATCCAGGGCGCCGGCTTCGAGGTCGCCGTCGACAACACCAAGGTCCCCTCCACCTGCCCGGCCGGTACCGTGGCCCGGACCAGCCCGGAGGGACGGGCCGTCAAGGGTGGCCTGGTCGTCCTGGAGCTGAGCGGCGGAGCGACCGGCGGGAACACGGGTGGTAACACCGGTGGCAACCCGGGCACCGGCCCCGGCCGGCCGCCGGGCCGCCCCAACGGCTGACCGGAGCGACAACGACAGCGGGCGGGTACCCGGAGGTACCCGCCCGCTTCTGTGTCCGGTACGGCGCAATCGGCGCCGTCACTGATGCTGGGCGGTCAGACGCCGAGCTGCCGGCGTACCTCGGCAGCCACCCGACCACCCTCGGCCCGGCCGGCCACCGCGGCCTGGGCCGCCTTCATGGCCGGGCCCATCTGGGCCTTGCCGGTGAACCCGCCCGCAGCCAGCGCCCCCGCGACCAGCTCGGCCAGCTCGTCGTCGCCGAGCTGCTTCGGCAGGTACCGGTCGAGCACCTCGCCCTCGGCGTTCTCCTTCGCCGCCTGCTCGGTCCGGCCGGCGTCGGCGAAAGCGGTCGCCGCCTCGCGCCGCTTCTTCGCCTCCTTGGTCAGCACGGCCAGTACCTCGTCGTCGGAGAGGTCCCGCTTGGCCTTGCCGGCGACCTCGGCGTTACCGATGGCGGCCAGCGCCATCCGCAGGGTCGAGGTGGTCAACTCGTCGCGGGCCTTCAGGGCGGCGCGCATGTCGGCGGTCAGCCGGTCCTTCAGCGTGCTCATGGTCGGTCAAACTACCCTGATCCGCATGCGAAAGCGCACACTATTCCGGCTCGCCGCAGGGACAGTCGCCGCCGGGGCGGCCGCCCTGGCGTACGCGTCGCTCATCGAGCGCAATTTGTTCACCCTGCGTCGGTACGACGTACCGGTGCTCGCCACCGACACCGAGCCGCTGCGCGTGCTGCACCTGTCGGACCTGCACATGACCCCCGGGCAGACCCGCAAGCAGGACTGGGTCGCCTCGCTGGCCGCCACCGACCCGGACCTGGTCGTGGTGACCGGGGACAACATGGCCCACCCCGGGGCGGTACCGGGGGTGCTGCGGGCGTTGCAGCCGCTGCTCGACTACCCGGGCGCCTTCGTCTTCGGCTCCAACGACTACACCGGCCCGGTCTGGAAGAACCCGTTCAGCTACTTCCTGCCCGACCGCGAGTACGCCGAGGGTGCCACGCTGCCCTTCGAGGAACTGCGGGAGGTGCTGGTCACCGCCGGCTGGGCCGACCTGAACAACGCCCGCACCTCGGTCAAGGCCGGCGGGCGGCTGGTCGAACTGGTCGGCGTCGACGACCCGCACATCGAGCAGGACGACTACCCCAGCGTGGCCGGACCGGTCTCCGCCCAGGCCGACCTGTCGATCGCGTTGACCCACTCCCCCGAGCCCCGGATCCTCGACGCGATGGCCGGCGACGGCTTCGACCTGCTGCTGGCCGGGCACACCCACGGCGGGCAGGTCTGCGTACCCGGGGTCGGCGCCCTGGTCACCAACTGCGGTCTGCCCCGGCACATGGCCAAGGGGCTGCACCGCTGGCCCGGCTCGGAATCCTGGCTGCACGTCACGGCCGGAGTGGGTACCCACCCGACCGCACCGGTCCGGTTCGCCTGCCGGCCGGAGGCGTCGCTGCTCACCCTGATCCCGCGCTGACCTTTGGCTTTCGACCTCCGGCCCCCGCCCTGCGCGGGGGCCGGGGGTACCCGGTTTGACCATCAGAACGGGTGGGCTACTATTACCCGGCACGCCTCGGGGTGTGGCGCAGCTTGGTAGCGCGCTTCGTTCGGGACGAAGAGGTCGTCGGTTCGAATCCGGCCACCCCGACCAGAGGTAAAAGGGCCAGGTGAGACACCATCTCACCTGGCCCTTTGCATTGGGATAGCCGATCTTCTACATGGAAGATCCTGGTCGTTTAGTCGCCGGTTTCGCTCTCGTCCGCCTCAAAAGTCAGCGGAAAGTCAGCGAACGATTCCCGTACCTTCTCGGCGCCGGCATCGAAAGCGTGCGTGTACCGGTCGAGCGTGGTGGAGATCTGCTCATGCCCCATGACCCTGGCGACATCGTTCAGCGGCACGCCGTCGGATATCAGCCAGGTCGCGTAGGAGTGCCGCAGGTCGTGGAACCGTAGGCCACCCTGCGCCGACCGGGAAACCCGTGCCCGAGCAACCCTGCGGTTCGGAAACTCCTCGGTGACCTCGTTGCCTTGCCGGTCGCGCCAGGTGGCTCGCCAGCGCTTCACGTCGACCTGTACGACCTTCCCGAGAAGTCCCGCCCTGACGAGCGCTGGACGCCAGATCCACGCACGGAAGACAGTGCGCCGCATCGGTCCGCCAGCCTCGTTGGTGAAGACCTCCCCGGCGGGACCGGGCGGCACTGCGTTCGCGTGCTTCCGCAGAAGCCGGACCACGAACGGAGGCAACGGCACCACCCGGCGACCGGCCCGCGACTTCGGGTAAGGCTTGAAGGTCACGTTGCCGGCAACCTCGATCGCTACCCGGGAAACCCGTACGGTCCCCGCGTCCAGGTCGATGGCGTCCCACGTCAGCCCGATGCACTCACCCCACCGGAGGCCCGTGCCGCCGGCAAGAGCGACCAGCGCCCGATAGCGCTCGGGGATTTCGGGCAGCAGGTTCGACGCGAACGCTTCCCGCGTGATGACCTGCTCGTCTGCATCCGTTCGGCGCCGCTTCGGTAGCCGAATTCCCTCGGCCGGATTCTGGCCGATCACTCGGTCACGAACGGCCAGCGTCAACACCGCTTTGAGTAGTCGACAGCACTCCCGAACCGTCGCCGGGGCGAGCTGCTTGCCCAACTCGCTGGCCCACGCCTGAACCGCGGAATGGTCGATGCGGCCAATCGGAACCGTGCCCCACGTCGGCAGCACACGAGCGCGCATCACCGACGCGTCCCGAGCGGTCGTCATCGCCTCGTCGTTCCGCCCGGCGCCCCACTTCCTGGCGTAGACCTCGAAGCGGATACGGCCCGCGTGTGGGTTGACGTACGTTCCGCGCGTCACCGTGGTTTCGGTCTCGGCGAGGTACGCGGCGGCCTGCTTGCGGGTGGGGAAGGTCTTCGCCTTCTGTCGGCCGGCGGGGTCGCGCCAGTTGGCGCGGTAGGTGCCGGCGGGGGTCTTGATGATGTGTCCCATGGGGAGGATTGCTCCTTGATCGTTGTTACGGAGAGTGCTTGCGGATGGTGTGGGTTGGTGGGCTAGCTAGCAGGGCGGTTGGGGGTGTGAAACGGGCTCACGGCGGGGGTTGAGGGTGTTTCCGCTGGTGGGCTGCTATCTGCTAGCCCGCTGGTAGGCCCGGTGATTTGCTGCTAGCACGTCTGCTATCGCTAGCAGCGCGGGGTGCTGGCGATTGCAGCCCTGCTAGGTCGGTGCCGACCCTTGGTTCGGTTACGGAGCGTGTATCTGGTCGGGTTGGGCTGGTGTGTGCTGGTGGCGCTGTCTAGCCCTGGCTGAACCACCGGCGGGGATGAGTGGTTCAGCGGGGGTGGTGGGCCGGTGGCTGGTGGTGGGGATAGGCGGCTAGTCGGCTGTTCGGGCGGGGGTGGGCTGCTAGCGGTGCTGCTAGGTCTAGCGGGTGGTGGGGCTAGACCTAGCAGCACGCGCGGGGGTGTCGTGCGGTGTTGCGGGGCGCCAGAGATGGCGTGACAGAACTGCCAGAACTGACAAAACCTTGGTCGGCTGGGGGTTCTGGCGGTTGTGTCAGTTCTGTCGGTGGGTCATGCGCCGTTGCGGCGGTGCTGGCGCTGTGCGGTGCGTTCGATGCGGTCCAGTTCGGCGGCTACGTCCTCCGTGGTGGCTTCGGGCAGCTCGTCAAGCCACTGGTGAAGTCGGCCCTTGGGAACGAGCCACCGACCACCGACCTTCTTCGCGGGGATCTCGCCGGACCGCACGAGGGCGTACGTGGAACCGAGGGACAGCGACAGGATTTCGGCGGTCTCGGCGACGGTGTAGACGGCGCGGGCGACCGGCGCGGGTCGGCCGGTGGGGATGCCCTCCGTCCCGGTGGTGGTGTTGGTGGCGGGGCGCTGTGGGAACGGGATGACCGTGCTCACGGGTGCTTCCTCCTGGGGTAGCGGTAGCGGCTGCTGCGGGTCGGTTCAGGGCTGCGGGGCGGGTTTTCGGGCTGTCGGCGGGGGTGGCGCTACCCGCTACATCGGGCCGTTTGGGCTGCTAGGCCCGGTAGCGGGGAGATGTAGCGTTGGCGCTACCTGGTGGCGGCCCGCCGCTACATGTCGCGGTCGCGGCCAGCGGTGGCCGGGAGGGTGTTCGGCGGCCTGGTTCGGTGGGTGGGTGGTGGTGGCCGCGACCCGCGACCGTGGGCTGTTGGTGCTGGTCGGGTCGGTCGCGGGGCGGGTCGCGGTGGCGCGACCGGTCGCGGGCGGTGCGCGACTTGGTCGACGATGGAACGCTCGTGGGCGAGCTGGCGGGAGCGGTGACAACCGGGGTTGTCGCCGGATGGCTTCGTCTGCCGGCCCGGGGCGACACGGCGTAAGTCGCCGGTCTAAATGGCGAGAATGGTCGAAATTCTGTGCGCCCCGGATTTTGACCATTGCGGCCATTTAGACCAGGGGCCACACGGGTCGGTGGGTCGCGGGTGCGGAGAGCGGGGAGCCGGGTGCCTGTGCTGAGAAGGGCTGCGGTGCGGGTGGCCGGCGCGTTTGTTGTGGAGAGGGCTGAACCATCTCCGCATCTCCGCATCTCCGCAAACAGGGCTGTGAGCTGGGCAAACAGTTGCGGAGATGGGAAGACCTTCCCCGGTTACATCTCCGCAACCACCGGCCATCTCCGCAACCCTCTGCGGAGATGCGGAGATTGAGGAGTTTCTATCGGTTGGATCTCCGCAGAGTGTTGTTCCTGGTCATGGCGGGTTTCTGCGGAGATGCGGAGATGCGGAGATGGTTCAGCGGGTTCCCTCACCCCCATGCAGTCGGGGGTGCCGGGTGATGCGCGCCCCGGGCAGTGGCCGGACCGGTCCAGGGTGAAGACGAACCGGTCGTAACCCGAGTTCCCGAGGATGATCGGACCGGCAGGCGGGTTCATGCTGGACCCACCCGGACCCACCGACCTACCCGGCAGGCGTCACCGGGTCCGGGTCCGGTTCGTGACCGGACCGGCCCGGACTCGAACGGGTCCGAGCCGACACCCCGCGTATCGTGCCGGCGCTGGTCAGCAGTGCCGGACACCCGGGTACGAAGATCACCCCGGGATGGTCTTCGGAAATGAGTCCGGCGTCAGCCGGTCCACATAACCCATCCGCGCCGGACGGCACCGCTGAACCACCGGTTGGTGTTTTCCCCGGTTGATGGCCGTCCGGACGAATCCAGGCGAACCCCGGTCGGACACCTGCCAGACCTCCGTTTTCCCAGGTTGATGGCATCCGGAGGCGACCGGAGACGACACCGACCGGGCGAAAGCCTGTCACTGTCCGGCGGTAACCGGGGTTGTCACCGTCCGGGACAGCTCCACCGCCACCACGAGGGGCATGCGGTTCGATGGTGCCGGCACCTCCACGGAGACGAGGTGCCGGCCTCTTGCGCGCTGTGGAGTTATCAACGAACAGTGCCCCAAGGCCGGGTGTAGCCGGGCCGATCAGGCGCCGACCAGCAACCCCTGACGGGCGAAGGACTCCTTCGCCATCGCCCACGAGGAACGAACCGTGCCCGGGGAGCAGCCCAACCGGGCGGCGATCTCCGCCGGCCCCGTCCCGTCCAACCGCATCGACGCGATCTGCCGACGACGAGGGGGAAGGGTCGACACAGCAGCACGCAGCCTCTCTCGCAGCTCAGCCGGGATGAACCCGCGAGCGGCTGCCCGCCGGGCAGCCGCGGCCGGGTCGCTGAGCATCCGAGCCAGCGCGTCCTTCGCCCGTCGCCACGTCTGCCGCTCGATGTCCGCGCTCACGCCCACCCGGGCCGCGACCTCGGACGGACGCAGCCCTTCCAAGCGCAACAGCGCAACCTGACGCATGCTCGGGGCCAGCGTCTCCGCCAGGCCACGCAGCCGCACACGCTCGGACTCCGAGCAGTTCTCCACGTCCACCGTGTCGGCGAGCTGGCGGCGCAACCGGCGCTGCGCCGTCTCCCACGCGATAGCGACCTGCTTCGACGGACAGCCAAGCTCCCGCGCGATCTCCGACTGACCCTGTCCATCCAGCCGCATCCGCACCACCGTCTGCTCAAACGCCGGAAGAGTCTCGATCGCGGCGTGCAGCGCGGACACCATCGCCTGCTTACCCACCGGCTCCACATCGCTGCCGCTGTCAGCAGCAGCCTGCTCCCACACCCCGGCATCATCGGAGCAGACCTCACGCCACCGGCCCACCGTCAGCCGACACAACGCGCCATGCGCGACACCGAACAGCCACCGCGCGAAGCCGTCCTCACTGCCGTTGTCGTCCCACGCGTCGATCGAAGCCAGCACCGTCGCCCACGTCTCCGACGCCACGTCTTCGGCCAACATCCGGTCATTGGTGCGCCGCAACGCCCACACCACCAGCCGATCCGAGAACCGCCGGTACAACGGATCGAACGCCTCCCGCTGGCCAGACCGCGCCAGCAACGCCAACTCACGAACCGACAACTCCGACAACTCGGACAGCCGACGACCGTTTCCGGGCAGCATCGAGCTACGCTTGACCAGCATCTTTCTTCCCTCCGACAGGGGTCCGGTTAGGTGCACTGGCCTCGGCGGGCTCCACCCCGCCGGGGCTTCTTACGTAGGACATACGGTAGCCGGCTAGTCGGTAGCTGTCTAGCCGTATCTTCGGTAGCCGGCTAGTCGGTAGACTGCGGTCATGACGACCCTTGCTGATCTTCAGAAGATTGCCGACCAGCTCCGCGAGGCCACGCAAGCCCTTGAAGCACTGCGCCAGCAGCGAGACCAACTCATCCGTGATGTACGCCTGTCGACGGACCACACCGTGCCCGAGATTGCGAACGCCGCTGGTGTGTCGCAGGCCACCGTCAAGACTGTGATCCGGGGTCTTCGCTGAGAAGTCGTTGTCATGCAACGAGAAAAGCCGACATCGGCCAGGGTCGACACCATGTGAAGACCCATGTGAAGTTCGCGCGGTCATGTGGGCGTATCCCTTGCCAGGATGCGCCCGGTACCGTCCCCAGGTAGGCCCGTGGGGAGGGACGGTTACATGAGCGATCCGAACGAGGAACTTGCCGCGTTGGTCGTGCAAGCGGGCTTCTCGTGGGCAGGGCTCGCGCGACGCATCAACGACCTGGGCGCCAACGAAGGCTTGGCGCTGCGGTACGACTACACGGCGGTCAACCGGTGGGTGAAGCGCGGGGAGAAGCCTCGCTCGCCTGTCCCCATGCTTCTTGCACAGGCACTCTCAGAACGACTCGGGCGCCGGGTAAGCCCTTCGGACTTCGGCATGCCGGAGGAAGAAACCCTTGCGTCACGCGGGTTGCAGTACTCGGACAACCCCCGCACCGCTGTCGACACGATCATCGAACTCGGGAGAGCCGACGTGAGACGACGCGACATCGTGAAGGCACCCTTCGTACTCGCCGCCCTCGGAGCGCCAAGCCGAGATTGGCTCCTGTCCACCCTTGATGAGACCTCTACCGAGCGTGGCCCTCGACAGGTCGGCATGCGTCAGGTAGCCGGCATCCGGGAGATGTTCGCGCTCTTCCAGGACATGGACGTAATGCGCGGCGGTGGGCATGCGCGCACCGCCCTGGTGGAGTACATGCAGAGCTATGTTCTGCCGCTGCTGAAGCGCGAGCACGAGCCGGCCGTTCAGCAGGCACTCTACGAAGCTGCGGCCGAACAGTCCTACCTTGTCGGCTGGATGGCGTACGACGACGGAGAGCACGGGCTAGCACAGCGGTATCTCATCCAAGCCCTACGCCTGGCGCAGGCAGCGAACAGTGCCGCCCTCGGCGCTCATGTGCTCGCCGGGATGTCCGACCAAGCCAACCTGCTCGGGTACCCGAGGGAAGCCCTCATGCTGGCCCGCGCCGGCCGGCGCGGCGTGACTGACGCCGACTCACCCGCATGCATTGCCGACCTGCACATTCTTGAAGCCCGAGCGCTGGCCGCCCTGGGCGAGTCGACTGCCGCAGCCGCTTCGGTAGCCAAGGCGGAACAGGTGTTCGGCCGCGTGGTGCACGAAAACGAACCGGCGTGGGCCAAGTTCATCGACGCGCCGTACGTCTTCGGAGAAGCCGCCCACTGCTTCCGCGACCTTGGCCAAACCGCAGAGATCGAGCGCTTTGCCAACGAGTCAGCAGCCGGCGCCCGACGACAGGGCCGGGCACGCCGGGGTGCACTCAGTGAGGCAGCGCTATCGATTGCCGAACTCGGGCGGGCCAACGTAGAAGCCGCTGCGTCGCGGGCAACCAGGGTTGTCGACCTGGCAGCGTCCGTCAACTCGTCTCGGGCCATCGAGACAGTGCGCGACCTTCAACGACGGTTGAAGCCGTACGGCAACCTCTCCGAGGTTCGGCACTTCAACGCCCGCGCTGGAGAGCTGCTGGGCCTGGCCGCTTAGGAAGCCAAGGCGACCGTTGACGGCATGGCGGGCGTCAGCAGGAAGTCAGCAAACCATGCGACAGCCGTCGACAACGAACGACAGCGGATGACACGAAGCGCTGACTGTGCAGCACTCAAAGCCAACCGTCGATCCCGAGCGGGACGAACCATCCGCTTTCGGGACGAAGAGGTCGTCGGTTCGAATCCGGCCACCCCGACCAGGTGAGAGGGCACACCCAGTTCATTGGGTGTGCCCTCTAGTGCTTCCCGGGTGACCAACTGAGTGACTACCGGTCCGGGGTGAGTGCCGGCGAGGTGGATCGCGAGGCCCCGGGTGTGCAGGACGCCGCCGGACTGCGTAGATTCCGGCGGGTTCTATCTGGCCTGGGGTCCATGGTGCCGTGGGGTGCAGGTATTCGCGATGCTGCACCGTACGCCATCATCGCTGCGAGGCGTGATCCACACGAACGTCACGGTCAGAGAGGCGCCATGAGCCACTTTCAGTACGGTCACCGGGTAGTGGGAACCATCTCGACCGAGGTCGTCGAGCAGTACGGCAAGATCGTCCCGGTCAGCATGGAAGAGGCCTGGAAGAATGAGGGCGCCCTCGTGACCCAGGACGGCTTCGTACGCCTCATCGATCCGGGGCTCCTGCTGCCGGTGATGGAGGTGATCCTTCCGTCGCATCCCGGCGCGATCCCGGTCTTCACGACGGCCTGGGGCGACCTCGTGGTCCAGTACGACGACACCTACGTGCTCGCGCTGTACCGCTACGGCTTCTACACGGAGTACTCCGGCATCGTGACAGACTTGATCTTCGATGATCTGGAGGATCATCAGTCGCAACTGACGAGGCTGCAACGTCAGTGCTATGACGACGCGGTGGCGACCCTGGGTGAACCGGCGATCGACGAATGCTTCGGTTTCAAGCTACCGCTGGCGATGGGCGGGTCGGAGGTCGTGGGCAATGTGGTGCGCCGGAAGCTGAAGGAGCATCTGGTGTTCCTGGTGCAGTCCAGCGGTGCGCCGCGTGATCTCGACGAGGTCGATCCGCCGGAGGTACCTGGACCGCGTGGTCGGGTGGCCAGCGGCACGGGCGCGTTGACCGATGAGGAGAAGCTGCTGGCCGTGCTCGGCGAGCAGTACCTCGACATGCTGCAGTCAGGCCTTGAGTTCGGCATCGAACGCCTGCCTGGTGAGCGTGCGGTGTACGTCTGGCAGCTGGGTTTCGGCGGGGCTCAGATGATCGTCGGTCACGACGAGTCGTTGCTGTTCGGCACGTCCGCGTTGGGACGTGACCAGATGATCGAGACGTGGCGTACGGGCAAGCGCACCCCGGCTACGGACCTGGCCTTGGCGGCAGCACAGCGCCGACAGCAGCCATAACCGTCGCCGGCGCTTCGGGGCCAACTTTCCTGTTCGTTCCCCAACGTCAGCAGGTTGAGTTGCGCGGAAGAATGGCATGAGGCGCTTTTCCTCGCCGACGATGACGCACCTGGTCAGCGGAGCGCCCGGAGGGCTTCGCTGAACTCTGCGGTCGCCTGCTCGTGGGGATAGCGACGGTGCAGTTCGACGTCCACCTCACCGGCGAGCAGAAGCAGCGAGGGCAGCGAGCGGCGGGTACCGCTGAAGGCCGTGATGCCGGTGCCGACCGCCTTTTCCAGGTCGCCGGAACGGGCCGCCGTCACCGCCAGAGTCAGGTGAGCCTCAGCCGACCGCATCGGTGAACGTTCGCTCCCGTCCGGCGCCACGCCGTTCCGGATGACCTCACGGGCGTAGTGCTCAGCCAGTACATCATCCCCGGCGAGCCGATAGGCATCCATGGCGTAGAACAACCATTTTGCCGGGTCGACCTCGAAGTGGTTGTCCGGACGGTCGGCGGCCGGCAGGCGATCCAGCAGCTCGCGGCCATGGTCCAGGGCTGCGCGTACACCCTTGATGTCGCCGAGCCGGCCGAGGGCCTTGGCCTCCTGCGCAATGAGCTGGACAGTGACCGGCGTGGAACCGGCAACCTCCTGCCCGGCGCGCGCAGCGGCGAGCACGGCGGTGTGCCGGGACTGGGTGAGGGCGAACCATGCGCTCATCTCCCACGCCCAGCCGGTGATCCCCGCGTGCCCCGCCTCCTCGCCGAGTCGTCGGGCGGCAACCCGCGTCGCCTCCGCACCAGCGCGCATTCCGAGGTCGTACTCGACGCACCCGATCAGCAGAGCCAACCAACCGGCGCACACCAACAGATCCTGGTGCTGCACCAGTCCGACCGGTTGCTGGAGCAGGCGGACGACCTCCCGCAACCAGCCCTGCCCCTCGGCCCGCAACTGACGGGCATCACGCCAGCCATACTCGCAACAGAGTTCGTTGATGGTGACCTGGAGGGTCTCGATCGTGGCCGGTGTCGTGTCGCTGGCCTGGAGTCGGCGTAGCAGCTCGGCGGTCTCCCACGGCCGCGCGTCCACCGCCGAGGCGACATCCAGGTGCAGGCAGGCGATCAGTTCACCACGGGCTTCGAGGGCGTTGTCGATCCGCCGGGCCAGTTCCTCGGTGGGTTTACGGCGACCGTTCTCGATCCGGGACAGGTGCCCCTTGTCAGCCGGTACCTGCTCGGCGAGAGCACTCAGCGGAAGCCCCCGGGCTTCCCGCAGCATCCGCATCTGCGAGCCGAACGAGCGCGTCATTGCACCTCCCGTCGTTGCACGTTGCCGGCGTCAGATGGCAACCCGCAACCCGTCGACTGCCTGAGGCTACCGCCGCAACCTGTGCAGGAGAAAGCGGTGAGTAGTCAAGCAGTTGACGGAAAGAGAAGGACATGAGGCGCGTCTCGTACGAGGAGTACCTGCTCGCGGTGGCACTGACCCTCGCCCGGCGGCACCGGCCGGTCTGGTCCTGGCGTCGCTGGCGGCGGGTCTGCCGCTGCGGAGCCGACCTGCCCTGCCACGCCCGGCACCGCATACCGATCAACCGGGGCCACTGGCCACGAGAGGAGGAGCGGTGACCAGCCATGGACCGGTGCTTCCGTTGTGGAGCTGCGGCGGCTGCGACCTGCCCTGGCCCTGCCCGACGCGGCAGCGCGAGCTACACGCGGAGTTCCACGGCGCCCCGGTCTCGCTCGCCCTCTACCTGGGCGCCCAACTGGTCCGGGCCAGCGCCGACCTGACCTGGGTCCCGGCCGGCCGGCTGCACCGGCGTTTCCTCGGTTGGATGCGATGAGCATCCTGCAACGCGGCGACGAGAAGTACCACTACAGCGACGGGTCGCACCGCTGGATCCCGCCCGACCCGGATCTCGACCAGGCGGTCTGGGACGAGCAGGTCCGCCAGCACAAGCAGCGGCACCTGGCCGGTGAGCGGCCCACGGTACGGATTCGGCAGTTGGTCTGACCGCTCAGGCGCCAGCAGTTGCGTGGAAGATCCATCTACGCTGCCGGTCAGCAGGTTGAGAGCTACGGCAGCAGGGAGACCGGATGGGAATGATCTTCACGGTGGCCGGCGAGGAGATCTGGGACCGGAGCCTGAACACCGGGCAGATGTTCTGTGGGCAGATCCTGCTGGTGGAGAAGCTCGTCGGCGCGCCGAGCGGGGTGCACGACACCGGCTGGTCGGAGGTGGAGATCGACCCGCCGGTCCTGCGGGCGTTCCTGCACGCCGTCTTCGCCTACCTCGACAGCAGTGGCTCGTACCCCCTCCGCGCGATGCTGCGCGGGGTGATCCACGTTGCCCTATTCCTGGACGCGCGGGCAAGCGGGGAGCGGCTACCGGTCCCTGAACGGTTCAGCTACCTCACCGAGGGACTCGACCTGATCCGCTGACGGGACGGGACGAAGGGACGGGAAGGGGCAGGGGCACGCGGCGTCCCTCCGGTCGAGGCGCGTGCGGTCAGCGGCCGACGCGTACCCGGTCGGCCGCGTACAGCTCGCGGGAGCCGTCCGCCCGGAAGACCACCAGCACCGGCACACCGTCACCGGCGCCGAGTTCCCCCTGCTCGGCAGGGGTGGGCAGGCGGGCGGAGGCGGTGTCCCCCTTCAGCAGGGTGATCGTCTCGGCGGGCTCACCGGAGCAGACGAAGGCACCCCGGGTGGGGTCGATGCTGACCAGTCCTTCGGCCTGCAACAGCGCCACCGCCTGCCGGACCGCCGTCCGGCTCAGGCCGTACTCCTCGGTCAGCCGCGTCTCGCCGGGCAGCAGCGCTCCCGGTGCGAGGTCGCCGGAGCGGATCCGGTCCCGCAGCAGGTCGGCGAGTTGTTCGACTATCGCCTGATCCGCATCCGGGTCGATCACGGAATCATGCTATGCAGCTCAGTACGCGCTCAGCGGCCGAACACCGAACTCGGCTGGCGCCGGGAGTCCGGCGACGGCAGTACCCTCGGCGGGTGACGTCTCCCCACGTTCCCGCACCGACCAGGGCGATGGAACAGTTCCTCGCCGGGATCGCGCCCTTCGACAGCCGGCCCGATCAGCCGGTCATGACCGTCACCATGCGGGTCGGTCCGGCGGACCGGACCTTCACGCTGACCCATCGGGCGGCGTCGGCCCTGGTGGAGGTACTGAATCGGTACGCCGATCCGGACGACTGTGGCCGGTGCGGCGGCTGCGGCGGCTTTCTCGACCGCAACTTCCAGTGCCGGAGCTGTGGCCAACTCGACGGCGTCTTCGGGTCGACTGTCGCCCGTCATCTTGCCGGGGCGGATCACCGGGACGACCGGTAGGTACACGAGCGGCGCCGTTGCCGGTTTCGTCATACCGTCCTGTCAGGATCGACGGATGGCCACAGGACCGGATCACGACTTCCCGCCGGGCGTCGCGGCACCTGCGCGGCGGGCGCTCGCGGCAGCCGGCTACACCCGACTCGACCAACTGGCCGGCGTGCCGGTCGCTGAGCTGCGTCGGCTGCACGGGATGGGGCCGAAGGCGTTGGCCCAGCTTCAGGCGGCGCTGGAGGTACGCGGGCTGCCCCTGGGCTAGCCGCCGATCGGAGCTGTCAGAAGACGCCGATCAGCCCTGAGGTGTGGCTGACCTGCACGGTGTACGTGACGCAGTGGGTGCCGGTCAGCCAGTGCAGCAGGAACGCGGTCGGTTCGGCGACCCAGCCGAGCTGGTCGTCGGCGTGCATGGCGAGCGAGACCTGCCGGAAGGTGCTCGGTGCGGTGGTCAGCACCGTACCGGCGAAGGCCGTGGTGGTCGCCCGGTGCAGGTGGCCGGTGGTGACCCGGACGACCTGCGGGTGCCGGCCGATCACCTCGGCGAGGGCGTCCCCGTCGAGCAGCCGGATGCCGTCCATGAACGGTATGCCCACCGGCACCGGCGGGTGGTGCACGCAGACCACCGCCGGCACCTCCGGGCGGCGGGCAAGCACGTCGTCCAGCCAGGCGAGCTGCTCCTCGCCGAGTTGGCCGCAACCGAGCAGTCCGGGGCGCCCCCACTCGGGGCGGCCGGCGGTCAGCGAGTCGAGCACCACCAGCGTCAGGTCCGGCTCCTCGACCACGTAGTGCAGCTCGTGTCCCCCGCCCAGGCAGGGGGTGCCGCCGAATGCGTCGAGCAGCGCCTCCCGGCCGTCGTGGTTACCGGCGGCCAGGTGCACCGGGAGCGGGAACCGGGCGATCATCTCCCGGAGCGTGGCGTACTCCTCGGGGCTGCCGTGCTCGGTCAGGTCACCACTGATCAGCACCCGGTCCGGGCGGGGTTTCAGGGCCAGCACCCGGCCGAGCGCCCGGTGCAGGCCGGCGGCGGCCTCGTTGGCCAACGCGCTGGTGGTCAGGTGTGGATCACTGAGCTGGGCGATGAGCATCGACACCTCCACGCGGCGAGACATTCACGCTAGTCCCCGCCGGGCGCCCGCGCAGCCGTCCTGCGACGCCCGCCACAGCGCCGTCGTGGTCGGCGCCCGCCGCAACCCACAGGCCGTGTCCACACCCTGTGGATAGCACATGTGTACGAGCGAACCGGCCCGCTCGCCGACCGTGGGTACGCTTGGTCGCGGCCATCCTCCCCCTGCCCACCCACTCTGAGCTGGAACGACGCCGACGTGGATCAACAACGGGTGCTCCGTGACGTGGCGGTCCGCCTGCCCATGGCGTCGACCGCGCTGGAGGCGTGCCAGTCGACGGTCACCGCATTGGGCCGGCACGCCCCGGCCACCATCTCGGTCCTGCTGCACGTGCACGACCGGCTGCGGTGCGTCGCCGCCACCGGCTCCTGGCAGGTCTTCTCCACCGTGTCGCCGGACCAGGGGATATTCGGGCGGGTCTACTCCTCCGGCACCGGGGTGACCGTACCGGCCGTCGCCGAGGACCCCGACTACCTTCCGGTACGCCCCGACGTGGTGGCCGAGGTCTGCGTACCCGTCCTCGACCCGGCCGGTCGCCCGCTGGGCGTGCTCGACCTCCAGTGGAGTGGGTCGGTGGAGCTGGGCCCGTGGCGGGAGACCGCCGAGCGGGTCGCCGCGCGCCTCGGTGCCCGGATCACCGCGCTGGGCGGTCCACCGGCCGAGAGCCGCAGCGAGATACTGCTCCGGCACGCCTCTGCGCTCACCACCGCCGGCACCGAGTGGGAGCTGAACGAGCGGGCCAGCTGCGCGGCGCGGGAGGTCTCCGGGCTCTCGGCGGCGGTACTACTGCTGACCGACCCGACCGCCGGGCTGCGGCTCGGCGCCCCGACCCGCACCCCCGGGGAGTTGGAGTCCCGGATCCGGGCCGAACTCGTCGAGGCCGGCGAGGCCCCGCTGGGCCGGATCATGGCCCGGACGCACCGGCACGGTGCCGCGTACACGCTCGGTGAGCCGGGGCAGCCGCCCGTACCGGACTACCTGCCGCTGGTCCGGGCCGGGGTCCGCACGCTGGTCGCCGTACCGGTGGGACCACCGGACACCGGCGGGATGCTGCTCGTGGCGGACGAGCGGCTGGGCCGCCCCGATCCGACCACGGTGAACCTGATGGAACTGCTCGCCGGGCAGGCGTGGACCTGTCTGGACCGGCTACGGACGTTGGCCCGGCTGCGGGAACGGGCCAGCTCGGACCCGTTGACCGGGCTGGGCCACGCCGGGCCGTTCGGGGAGCGGATCGCCACCGCCACGCCGGGGCGTACCGCGCTGCTCGCCATCGACGTGGACGGCTTCAAGTCGGTCAACGACACGTACGGCCACCAGGCCGGTGACCAGGTTCTGGTCGGCCTGGCCCGGGCGTTGGAGGGTGCGCTGCGGCACGGCGACGAGCTGTACCGCACCGGCGGGGACGAGTTCGTGGCGGTGGTCGAGGTGGGCCAACCGGGCGAGGCGGTGGGGGTCGCCGAGCGGCTGGTCGAGGCGGCCCGGGGGATCGGCCGGACGATCAGCGTGGGGGTGGCCCTACCCCGGCACGGTGAGGCACCGGAGCTGACCCTGCGTCGGGCCGACGAGGCGCTCTACGTGGTGAAGCGGCAGGGCCGGGACGGGGTACGCCTGGCCGCCGCGTGAACCGCGCGTGCGGCCGGCTCAGTGGGCCGCGGCCCGGAACTCGGCGGCGAGCAGTTCGGCGATCTGGGCGGTGTTCAGCGCTGCGCCCTTGCGCAGGTTGTCGCCGGTGACGAAGAGGTCCAGCGCCCTGGGGTCGTCCACCGAGCGGCGGATCCGGCCCACCCAGGACGGGTCGGTGCCGACCGCGTCGATCGGCATGGGGAACTCTCCGGTGGCCGGGTCGTCGACCAGGATCGCGCCGGGTGCGTTCCGCAGGGCCTCGCGGGCGCCCTCGGCGTCCACCTCGGATCCGAAGACAGCGTGTACGGCCACCGAGTGGCCGGTCACCACCGGCACCCGTACGCAGGTGGCGGAGACCTTCAGATCGGGCAGCCCGAGGATCTTGCGGGTCTCGTTGCGGATCTTCATCTCCTCCGAGGACCAGCCACCGTCGAGCAGTGAGCCGGCCCAGGGGACCACGTTGAGCGCGAGCGGTGCCGGGAACGGGCCGAGGTCGTCCCCGACGGCCTGCCGGACGTTGCCCGGCCGGGAGCCGAGCATCCGGTCTCCGGCGATCTTGCTGAGCTGGTCGTACAGGGTGTCCACGCCGGCCTTGCCGATGCCGGAGGCCGCCTGGTAGGAGGCGAGGACCAGTTCCCGGAGGCCGTACTCGCGGTGCAGCGGGGCGATCGCCACGATCATCGCCAGGGTGGTGCAGTTGCCGTTGGCGATGATGCCCTTGGGGCGGTTACGGATCTGCTCCGGGTTGATCTCGGGTACGACGAGTGGCACGTCCCGGTCCATCCGGAAGGCACCGGAGTTGTCGACCGCGACCGCGCCCCGGCTGACCGCAACCGGTGCCCACTGCGCGGAGATCTCGTCCGGTACGTCGAACATCGCGACGTCGACCCCGTCGAACACCTCCGGGGTGAGCGCCTGAACGGTCAGTTCCTCACCCCGGCAGCGCACCTGCCGGCCGACCGACCGCTCGGAGGCGATCAGCCGGATCTCACCCCAGACGTTCTTCCGCCCGGAGAGCAGCTCGCACATGACGGTGCCGACCGCGCCGGTGGCGCCGACGACGGCGAGGGTGGGCAGGCGCCCCACCGCCGTTACCGCCCGGTACCCGCGTAGACGACCGCCGCCTCCTCGCCCCCGAGTTCGAACGCGTCGTGGATGGCACGGACGGCCGCGTCGAGGTCGGTGTCCCGGCAGACCACGGAGACCCGGATCTCGGAGGTGGAGATCATCTCGATGTTCACCCCGGCGGCGCCGAGGGCGGCGAAGAAGCTGGCCGCGACGCCCGGGTGGGAGCGCATGCCGGCGCCGATCAGGGAGACCTTGCCGACGTGGTCGTCGTAGAGCAGGCCCTTGAACTTGACCGCTTCCTGGATCTTGCTGAGCGCGGCCATCGCGGTCGGCCCGTCGGCCTTGGGCAGCGTGAAGGAGATGTCGGTGCGGCCGGTCCCCTCGGTGGAGACGTTCTGCACGATCATGTCGATGTTGATCTCGGCGCCGGCGACCGTGTCGAAGATCCGGGCGGCGGCACCGGGCTCGTCCGGCACGCCGACGATCGTGATCTTCGCCTCACTGCGGTCGTGGGCGACCCCGGTGATCAGTGCTTGCTCCACGGGAAGATCCTCCATCGATCCGGTGACCATGGTGCCGGTGTTGGTCGAGTATGACGAACGGACGTGGATCGGCAGGCCGGCCCGTCGGGCGTACTCGACGCTGCGCAGATGCAGCACCTTCGCGCCGCAGGCGGCCAGCTCCAGCATCTCCTCGTAGGTGATCTGCTTGATGTGCCGGGCGTTCGGGACGATCCGCGGGTCGGCGGTGAAGATGCCGTCGACGTCGGTGTAGATCTCGCAGACGTCCGCGCGCAGTGCGGCGGCCAGCGCCACCGCCGTGGTGTCCGAGCCACCCCGACCGAGGGTGGTGATGTCCTTGGTGTCCTGGGAGACCCCCTGGAACCCGGCCACGATCGCGACCGCGCCCTCGTCGAGCGCGCCGAGCAGCCGGCCCGGGGTGACGTCGATGATCCGGGCCCTGCCGTGCACCGAGGTGGTGAGCACGCCGGCCTGCGAGCCGGTGTACGACCGGGCCTCGTACCCCAGGTTGTGGATCGCCATGGCGAGCAGCGCCATCGAGATCCGCTCACCGGCGGTGAGCAGCATGTCCAGCTCACGCCCGGCCGGCACCGGGCTCACCTGGTGGGCCAGGTCCATCAGCTCGTCGGTGGTGTCGCCCATCGCGGAGACCACGACCACGACGTCGTCACCGGCCTTGCGGGCGGCCACGATCCGCTCGGCGACCCGCTTGATCCGTTCGGCGTCCGCGACGGAGGATCCGCCGTACTTCTGCACCACGAGTGCCACGACGGCGCACTCCCTCCAGCAGCCCTGAGCGTGCCGACGCCGCCGGGTGATGCCGGCGGCGCCGTGTCAGACGACATCAGGGTATCCGGCGCCGCCGACGAGCGGGACGGGTGATCCCACCATCCGGCTCGCCGACGCTGGTGGCGGTCGGCACACCGGTCGGCGTCGGGGCCCGCCCGAGGGACGACCCGCGCGACACGCCACCGGACGGCGGCAGGGGGTTGCCCCCCGGGAACGGCCCCCGCACCGGACAATGTCCGGGTGCCCGCCGGTGCCCACACCCACGTCCCGAGTACCGCCCGCCCCGCCGTACCCCGGGCCACCCCGCCGGCCCCGCCACCCGCCACCGCCCCCGACGGGCGGGCCGTCCGGCGTGGTCGGGCACTTCCGGCGCTCACCGGTCCGGTGCTGCTGGTCACCGCCGCACTGCCGCTGGTGTCCGGCTGCGGCACCGGGACGGAACCGACACCGCCACCGGCGCCCCCACCGGCCAGCACCACCGGGGCCCCGCCCGGCGCCGACGTCGCCCGCGACCAGCTCGCCGCGCTGGCGGCGGCGGCCCAGGACCGCCACCTGACCGCCACGTACCGGTTCAACGTGCCCGGACGGCCGGAGCGGACCGTGACAGTGACCAACGCCACGGACGACACCTGGCGGGTCGACATCCCGCAGAGCGCGCTCGGCGGTACGGCCGACATCGCTCTGGCCCGGACCGGCGACGGGCTCTTCCAGTGCGCACTGCCATCCGGGCAACTGCCCACGTCGCCGGGCTGCGTCCGGGTCGCCGATCCGGACGGCGACCTGCCGGGAGAGATCGACCCGCGGGTGCAGCACCCGTTCACCGACTGGCTGCGGGTGCTGACCGACCGGCAGTCGGCGCTCTCCGTGTCGGTGACCCGGCCACTGCCCGGTGCCAGCGGCACCTGCTTCTCGGTCGAGTCGACCTCCGCCTCCCTGAACTCGCCGGTCGACGTCGGGATCTACTGCTTCGCCGCCGACGGCACGCTGACCGGGGTCCGGGCCGCCTTCGGATCGCTGTCGCTGGCCGGTACGCCCGCTGCCGGGCCGGCGACGGTGTCCCTGCCCGGGCAGTTGGTCGACCGCGGGCCGCTGGGCCTGGCGGCGCCACCCGCGCCGGCGGACGGCGTCCCGACCGACGGAGTGACCGCCACGCCCTGACCGGCTCACGCTCAGGGCGTGATTGACCACATTCGGTCATCCGGTTTCGCGACCCGGCCTCCGCTCAGGCAGACTCGACGTCATGGCGGAGCTGACCCCCTTGCTCGCAACCCGCTGGAGCCCGCGTGCCTTCGACCCGGGCGCCGACATCACCGACGCCGAGTTGGCCTCGATGCTGGAGGCGGCCCGCTGGGCGCCGTCGGCCCGCAACAGCCAGCCGTGGCGGTTCGTGGTCGGCCGACGCGACGACGAGCGGCACAAGCAGATCCTGACGAACCTGGTCGGGGCGAACCAGCGCTGGGCGGACCGGGCCTCGGCGCTCCTGGTCGGCGCGCACCTGCCGGGCTCGCACAGCGCGTACGACCTCGGTCAGGCGGTGGCCCACCTCTCCGTGCAGGCCACCTCGCTCGGACTGCACGTGCACCAGATGGCCGGTTTCGACGCCGACGGCCTCCGGACGACCCTGGCCCTGCCGGCCGAGGTGCAGCCGCACGTGGTGGTGGCGATCGGCCGGCTCGCCGACCCGACGACCCTCCCCGACGATCTGCGGGAGCGGGAGATCGCGCCACGCCAGCGCCACCCGCTGGCGGAGCTGATCCTGCGCTGACCCGCCATGTTCCCAAGAAGTGGAAGATTCATTCCACCCTCCCGGATGACCACGTAGGGTCACCAGTGTCATGTGGCAGGCGATGCTCCTCCTTCGTTGCCGCGACGAGGCCTCTCCGGCCGGCACCTCGTCGCGGGGTTGACGCGCGCCGTCCAGCAGTCCGGGTCACGCAGACCCAGTCCGGGACGCCCCCGGGCCCACCTCGTTACCGCTCAGACGACCGACGCTGACGTCACATGACCTCCGGGAGCAATCCGCCATGGCCCAGTCCAGCAACGCCGACGCCGCTAATCCGATCGCCCGGCAACGGCCGAGCCGCATGCCCTACCAGCGCTACCAGCCGTACCACCAGCAGTTCACCATCGACCTGCCCGACCGGGCCTGGCCGGGCCACCGGGTCGAGACCGCGCCCCGGTGGTGCGCCGTCGACCTGCGGGACGGCAACCAGGCCCTGATCGACCCGATGTCGCCGGAGCGCAAGCGCCGGATGTTCCAGCTCCTGGTGCAGATGGGCTACAAGGAGATCGAGGTCGGCTTCCCGTCGGCCAGCCAGACCGACTACGACTTCGTCCGGCAGCTCATCGAACAGGACCTGATCCCCGAGGACGTCACCATCCAGGTGCTCACCCAGTGCCGGGAGCACCTGATCGAGCGGACCTTCGAGTCGCTGCGCGGCGCCCGCCGGGCCATCGTGCACTTCTACAACTCGACCTCCACCCTGCAACGGCGGGTGGTCTTCGGGCTGGACAAGGACGGCATCGCCGACATCGCCACCCAGGGCGCGCGGCTCTGCCAGAAGTACGCGGAGATCCACACCCCGGACACCGACATCCACTACGAGTACTCCCCCGAGTCGTACACCGGCACGGAACTGGAGTACGCGCTGGAGGTCTGCACCCGGGTCATCGAGGTGATCGACCCGACGCCGGACCGCCCGTTGATCATCAACCTGCCGGCCACCGTCGAGATGGCCATGCCGAACGTCTACGCCGACTCGATCGAGTGGATGCACCGGCACCTGCCCCGCCGGGACAGCGTCGTGCTCAGCCTGCACCCGCACAACGACCGGGGTACCGCGGTGGCCGCCGCCGAGCTGGGCCTGCTGGCCGGCGCCGACCGGGTGGAGGGCTGCCTGTTCGGCAACGGTGAGCGCACCGGCAACGTCGACCTGGTGACGCTGGGGCTGAACCTGTTCTCGCAGGGCATCGACCCGCAGATCGACTTCTCGAACATCGACGAGATCCGGCGGGCCGTCGAGTACTGCAACCAGCTGCCGGTACACGAACGCCACCCGTACGCCGGCGATCTGGTCTACACCGCCTTCTCCGGGTCGCACCAGGACGCGATCAAGAAGGGCTTCGACGCGCTGGCCGCCGACGCCGCCGCAGCCGGGGTGGAGGTCGACGCGTTCACCTGGGCCGTGCCGTACCTGCCGATCGACCCGAAGGACGTGGGCCGCACCTACGAGGCGGTCATCCGGGTCAACTCGCAGTCCGGCAAGGGCGGCATCGCGTACATCATGAAGACCGAGCACCAGCTCGACCTGCCGCGCCGGCTCCAGATCGAGTTCTCCGGCGTGGTGCAGCAGGTCACCGACCACTCTGGTGGCGAGGTCGACCCGGGCACCATGTGGGAGATCTTCGCCGGCCACTACCTCTGCGCCCACCAGACGCAGCCGGCGTTGACGCTGGGCAGCTACGGCACCCGTACTGCGGAGGGGAAGGCCGAGATCGAGGCCGAGGTACGCCTCGACGGGCAGGCCCGGTCGGTGACCGGGGTCGGCAACGGCCCGATCGACGCGTACGTCAACTCACTGGCCGAACTGGGCGTGAAGGTACGGGTGCTCGACTACCACGAGCACGCGATGTCCTCCGGTGGGGACGCGCAGGCCGCCGCGTACGTCGAGTGTGAGGTCGACGGCCGGACGGTCTGGGGGGTCGGCCTGGACGCCAACATCGTGACCGCCTCGGTGCAGGCGGTCACCGCCGCCGTCAACCGCGCCCGCGCCTGAGGTGTAAGGAAGGGCCCCTTCTTATCGCTTTCGGTATAGGAAGGGGCCCTTCTTAACGTCGTTGCGGGCCTTCCTCAGGGTGCCCGCGCGGTGGGCGATGGATGAGCAGGCCGGCCAGCAGCGCGCCGGCCAGGAGCAGCCCGGCGCACCAGTACATCGCCCCCCGGTAGGCGGCGGTGAGCGCCTCCGGCTGGGCGTACCCCTCGCCGGTCAGCCCGACCAGCAGCGGTAGCGCAGCGACCGCGAGCAGCGAACCGGCCCGGGATGCGGCATTGTTGAACCCGCTGGCCACCCCGGCGAACCGGTCCGCGACGGCGGCCAGCACGGAGGCGGTCAGCGGCGCCACCACCAGGGTCAGCCCGATCCCGAAGAGGGTCACCCCGGGCAGCACGTCGAGCCAGTACGACGCCCCCGGGGAGACCCGGTGCAGCAGCACCAGCCCGATGGCGGCGACGACCGGGCCGACGGTGAGCGGCAGCCGTGGCCCGATCCGCGCGGAGAGCGCCCCGGCGCGCGGGGATCCGACCAGCAGCAGCACCGTCATCGGCACGGTGGCCAGCCCGGTCAGCAACGCCGAGTAGCCGACCACGTTCTGCAGGTAGACGGCGAGGAAGAAGCTGAATCCGCCGAGCGCCGCGTAGACCAGCACGGTGAAGACGTTCAGCACGGAGAAGAGCCGGCTGCGGAAGAGCACCGGGGGCAGCATCGCGCCGGTGCCCCGTCGCCGCTCCACCAGCACGAAGAACACCGCGGCGACCAGGCCGACCAGTACGGCGGTCAGCACCACGGGTGAGCCGGCACCGCGCTGCGGCGCGTCGATCAGCGCGTACGTGACACCGGCCAGGCCGAGTGCGCCGAGCAGCGCTCCGACGATGTCGAACCGACGGCGCCCGGTCCGCGCCACGTCCTCGTCACGGCTCTCCGGCACCCAGCGCAGGGCGGCGAGGAGGACCGGCACGGCCAGCGGCAGGTTGATGAAGAAGATCCAGCGCCAGGAGAGTACGTCGATCAGCCAGCCGCCGAGGAACGGGCCGAGCGCGGTGGACACCCCGGAGAGTCCGGACCAGGTGCCGATGGCCCGTCCCCGGTCGTCGGGGTGGAAACTCGCCTGGAGCACGGCGAGCGAACCCGGGGTGAGCAGAGCGCCTCCGGCGCCCTGGAGGAACCGGGCGGCGATCAGCCACTCGACGCTCTGCGCCAGCCCGCAGAGCATCGAGGCGACGCTGAACCAGACGACTCCGATCAGGAAGATCCGGCGGCGGCCGAACCGGTCCCCGAGGGCCCCGCCGAGCAGGACGAACGCCGCCAGCATCAGCAGGTAGCCATTGACAGTCCACTGTAGGCCGGCGACGGTGGCGTCCAGTTCGGCGCCGAAATGGGGCAGCGCGACGTTGACCACCGTGCTGTCCAGGAACACCATCCCGGAGGCGAGGATCGCGGCGAGGAGGGTACCGCGACCGGCGGCGGTCCCGATCCGGAGCGCGGACGGTGGAGGGGATTCGGCCATGCTGTCCAATCTGCCCCGCAGAATATGGCACTCGCCACGAAACGCCGAAACCGGCCGGTAATACTGGAGCGAACCGCCGCCAGCCCGCAAGCTTGGAGGGTGGCGTCTCCGCGTACCAGAACAGCGTCCCGTTTCCCGGCGGTGGCCGCGCTAGCCGCGGTGCTCGCCCTCGTCGGCGGCTGCGCCCCGACCGAGGAAAACGCCCCACCCCCTTCGAGTGGTTCGGTCCAGGAACGGCTCGGGCAGTTGACGGTCGCCACCGCCGGGTCGATGAAGGGCTACAGTCGGAACCGCTTCCCGCACTGGCGGGACACCGGTAAGAACTGCGATGTCCGCGACTCGGTGCTGCAACGGGACGGCAAGAACATCAAGCTCTCCGGCTGCAACGTGGTCGCCGGTCGCTGGACCAGCGTGTACGACAACCGCAGCTTCACCGATCCCTCCGACGTGGATATCGACCACGTGGTGCCCCTGGCCAACGCCTGGCGGTCCGGTGCCGACGAGTGGGACGACACCCGCCGGGGCGAGTTCGCCAACGATCTGACCCGTCCGCAGCTCATCGCGGTTTCGGCCACCTCCAACCGGGCAAAGGGTGATCAGGACCCGTCGCAGTGGAAGCCGGCGAACCACGACTACTGGTGCGAGTACGCCGCGAACTGGGTGACGGTCAAGCACCACTGGCGGCTCTCGGTGACCAGCGCTGAGAAGGCCGCGCTGACCGAGATGTTGGAGGGCTGCACATGGACGACCCAGCCGTGACCAGCCCCGGCGACGGGACTTCCGGCGCCACCAGGGCTGGTAACGGGGTGCCCGGCGCCGCCGGAGCTGACGCCGCTGCGGGCGGGGAGAGCCGAACGGCCGACATCGTCCCTGGGCCGGGCGGGGTGATGACCGACGAGGTCGGTGTGGTCACCGGCGAGTTGACCCTGCGGACCGAGTCGACCGGCGGGCAGGTCGTGCTGCGGGTGCAGTACCGGGACGCCGACGAGTGGTACACCGTCACCGGTGGCCGGGCACCCCTGCCCGACCCGGGCGGGCTGGACGCGGTGCACACGGTCGCGGTCGGGCTGTTGAACCGCCCGGAGGGCTGAGGGCCGTACCGCGCCGGCAGACTGAGTGGTTAGGAAGGGCCCCTTCCTCTACCGAAAGCGATAAGAAGGGGCCCTTCCTAACTCAATTACACGTACGAACCCGGCTCGCTGGGCGCGGAGACCACACCCGGCGCGTCGCCCTCGTCGACGGGCCGGACCACCTCGGCGCGGACCTGGTGCGGGCGCAGTTCGCCGCTGGCGATCTGCTCGGCGAAGTGGCAGGCCACCTTGCTGCCACTGATCTGGCGCAGTATCGGTCGCTCGTCTGCACAGCGGGTCGGCTGGGCCCACGGGCAGCGGGTGTGGAACCGGCAGCCCGACGGCGGGTTGGCCGGCGACGGCAGGTCACCGGAGAGCAGGATCCGCTCCCGCTGGTCCTCCACGTCCGGATCCGGCACCGGCACCGCGGACATCAGCGCCCGGGTGTACGGGTGCAGCGGCTCCTGGTACAACTGGTCGCCGGACGCCTCCTCCACGAGGGCGCCGAGGTACATCACGCCGACCACGTCGGAGATGTGCCGGACCACCGCCAGGTCGTGCGCGATCACCAGGTAGGTGAGCCCGAGCCGCTCCTGTAGCTCGTCCAGCAGGTTGACCACCTGGGCCTGGATCGAGACGTCCAGCGCGGAGACCGGCTCGTCGGCCACGATCAGCTCCGGCCCGAGCACCACAGCCCGGGCGATGCCGATCCGCTGCCGCTGGCCGCCGGAGAACTCGTGCGGATAGCGGGAGAGCGCCCACCGGGGCAGGCCGACCGCGTCGAGCGTCTCCGCGATGATCCGCCGCCGCTCGTCCCGGCTGCCGCCGATGCCGTGCGCCTGGAGCCCTTCGGTCAGGATCGACTCCACGTTCTGCCGGGGGTCCAGGCTCGACATCGGGTCCTGGAAGATCATCTGCATCCGGCGGCGCATGGTCCGCAACCGGCCCGCCGGCAATGTGGTCAGGTCCACCCCGTCGAACCTGACCTCACCGCCGGTCGGCGGGGTGAGCTGCAACAGGGCCCGACCGAGGGTCGACTTCCCGCAGCCGGACTCGCCGACCAGGCCGTACGTCCGGCCGCGTGGGATGCTCAGATCGACCCCGTCGACCGCCTTGACGTGGCCAACGACCTTGTCGAAGACCATCCCCCGCTTGATCGGAAAGTGCACCTTCAGATCACGGACCTCGACGAGGTTCTCGCTCTCGGTCACGCTGACTCCTCCTCGCGCGAAGCGGCTTCCGCCGCTGCCGGGGCTACGGCGGCGGACGCGCCGGACTGGGCTGCCGCTGCCGGGGCGGCGGCGGACGCGCCGGACTGGGCTGCCGCTGCCGGGGCGGCGGCGGACGCGCCGGACTGGGCTGCCGCTGCCGGGGCGGCGGCGGACGCGCCGGACTGGGCTGCCGCTGCCGGGGCGGCGGCGGACGCGCCGGACTGGGCTGCCGCTGCCGGGGCGGCGGCGGACGCGCCGGCCGGCGGAGCGAAGGCCGGATCCGGTTCCCGGCCCGGTACCGGCGCCGGGTTCACGCACCGGTAGCTGCGGTCGTCGTGGGCCAGTACCAGTTCTGGCGGTGCGCCCACGCAGTCGTCCACCCGGCGGGTGCAACGCGGCGCGAAGGCACAGCCGTCCGGCCAGGGCAACAGGTCGCGTACCGAGCCGGGGATCGGCGTCAGGCGCTCACCCCGGCCGGAGTCCAGGCGCGGAATCGAGCCGAGCAGACCCACCGTGTACGGGTGGCGCGGCGCGGCGAAGAGCGGCCGGCGGCGTGCGGTCTCCACCACCCGACCGGCGTAGAGCACGTTGATGGTGTCGCACATGCCGGCCACCACACCCAGGTCGTGGGTGATCATGACCAGGGCGGTACCGGAGTCCCGGACCAGGTCCTTGAGCAGCTCCAGGATCTGCGCCTGGATGGTCACATCCAGGGCGGTGGTCGGCTCGTCGGCGATCAGCAGCCGGGGCTGGCAGGCCACCGCCATCGCGATCAGGGCCCGCTGCCGCATCCCGCCGGAGAGCTGGTGCGGGTACTCCTTGAGGCGCCGCCGGGGGTCGGGGATGCCGACCCGGTCGAGCAGCTCGGCCGCCTCCTTGGCCGCCGCTTCACCCTTCATGCCCCGGTGCCGGGTGAGCACCTCGGTCACCTGGAGCCCGATCGGGATCACCGGGTTCAGCGAGGAGAGCGGGTCCTGGAAGATCATCGCGATGTCCCGGCCCCGGATGTCCCGGCGTGACCGCTCGTCGAGCTGGAGCAGGTCCGTGCCGTCGAAGACGGCCTTCCCGCCCACCCGCAGGCCGGGCTGCTTGGGCAGCAGCCCCATGATCGCCAGTGAGGTCACGCTCTTGCCGCAGCCTGACTCGCCGACCAGACCGACCACCTCACCGGCGTCCACCGCGAAGGAAACCCCGTCCACGGCGTGCACCGTCCGCTGCCCGCGGCGGGCGAACGTGACGGAGAGGTCGTTCACCTCCAGCAGTGCCATCAGAACCACCCCTCCGTTCGCGACTCTTCACTCACCGCAGACCTACTTCCGCAGCTTGGGGTCGAGGGCCTCACGCATTGCCTCACCGAGCAGCGTGAAGCCGAGCGCGGTGATGATGATCGCGACCGCCGGGTAGACCGCCAGGGCCGGCCGGATCCCCAGGTACGGCTGCGCGTCGGCGAGCATCACGCCCCACTCGGGTACCGCCGAGTCGGGGTTGCCGAGGCCCAGGAAGGAGAGCGCGGCGGCCTCGATGATCGCGGTGGCCAGCGTCAGGGTGGCCTGCACGATCACCGGGGCGAGCGAGTTGGGCACCACGTGGGTCAGGGCGATCCGGGACCTGCGTACCCCGAGCGAGGTCGCCGCCAGCACGTAGTCACTGTTCGCCTGGGAGATCATCGAGCCGCGCAGCAGCCGGGCGAAGACCGGTACCGAGACCACGCCGACGGCGATCATCACCGTGGTCAGGCTGGCACCCAGCAGGGCGGCGATGCTCACCGCGAGCAGCAGGCTGGGCATCGCCAGCAGCATGTCGACGAAGCGCATCAGGGTGGTGTCGATCCAGCGGCCCCACCGGCCACCGAGACCGGCGGCGGCACCGGCCACGCCACCGATCAGCGCGCCGACGGCCAGACCGATCAGTGTGGAGACCACGCCGACCAGCAGGGTCTGCCGGGCCCCGACGATCATCCGGCTGAACACGTCCCGGCCCTGGTGGTCGAAGCCGAGCCAGTGTTCACCCGAGGAGCCCGGGATCAGGCCCTGACCGGACTTGACCACGCCCTCCCGGATGCCGATCGCGTCGGTCGGCCCGTACGGGACGAAGAACGGGCCGACGACCGCCACGAGGACGAACACGGCCAGGATGGCGGCGCCGACGATGGCGGCCGGGTTACGCCGCAACCGGCGGAACGCCTCCTGCCAGAGACTGACCCCGCGCTCGTCGTCCCGGACGGCCGCCAGCTCGGCGAGCCGGTCGATCTTCTCGCCCTTCTTGCCGCTGGTGATGGTCATCGGACCCTCACTCTCGGGTCGATGATGCTGTAGGAGACGTCAACCAGGAGGTTCACCAGCACGTACATCACCGCGATGATCATGATGAAGCCCATCAGTACCGGGTAGTCACGCTGGCTGATCGATTCGGCGACGAACGCCCCGATGCCGCTGAAGGCGAAGACCGTCTCGGTGAGCACGGCACCGGAGAGCAGACCGCCGGTGAGGAGGCCGATCGAGGTCGCCACCGGCAGCATCGCGTTCCGCAGCACGTGGCGGCGGCGGACCGTCTGCTCGGTCAGGCCCTTGGCCTCGGCGGTACGGACGAAGTCCTCGCCCAGTACCTCCAGCACGCTGGCCCGGGTGATCCGCACGATGATCGCCAGCGGGATGCTGGCCAGCGCGACGCCCGGCAGCACCAGGTGCCAGAGCGCGTCGGCTGTGGCGTCCCACTCCCGGGTCAGCAGTCCGTCCAGGACGAAGAAGTTTGTCACCCGGGTCGCTTCGATCGTCGGGTCCTGCCGGCCGCTCGACGGGAACCAGCCGAGATTCTCCGCGAAGATCGCCTTGAGGACGTACGCCAGGAAGAAGACCGGGATGCAGATACCGATCAGCGAACCGGCGACCGACGCGTGGTCGAGGAACCGACCCCGGCGGCGGGCGGCCAGGTAGCCCAACGGGATGCCGATCCCGATCGCGATGACCATGGCCATGATGGTCAGTTCGACGGTACCGGGAAAGCGCTGGAGGAACTCGGTGGTGACCTCGCGCTTGGTGGAGATCGAGGTGCCCAGGTCGAGCTGGAGCATCCGCCGCATGAACCGTCCGTACTGCACCAGGATCGGCTCGTCCAGGCCAAGGTTGCGGCGGATGGCGGCGCGCATCTCAGGCGTGCCCCGTTCCCCGAGAATCGCGGTCTCGGGACCGCCGGGCAGGCGGCGGAGCCAGATGAACAGCAGGATGGAGAGCCCGAACAGGGTGGGTATCAGCTGTAGCAGGCGTCTGACGATGAACCGGAACACGGCGGCCTCGAAGGGGTGCGGAGGGTGCGGGCGGGCGCTGCCGTGCAGCGCCCGCCCGCATTCCTTGCCTCAGGTCAGGACTTAGAGCGTCCGGCAACAGGACTGGCGGGGCTGCGGCGCGCCCTGGCGCGTCGGCCGGCGGCGTTGTCGTCGTCGGCCATGCAACACCGGCATGACCTCCTCCGCCGCCCTGCCACCCTCGGCCAGAACCCGCCTCGCCTCCACCGACCTGTTGCCGGTCACTCTTACTTGAACTCGGCGGTGGCGAACCGCTCGTCGGTGAGCGGGCTCGCCTTGACCCCGGTCACGTCCTTACCGAAGACGATCGCCGGCGGCGAGTGCGAGATCGGCACACCCGGGAGGAAGTTCATGATGTCCGCGTTCAGTTCCTTGTAGAGCGCGACCCGGGCCGCCTGGTCGGCGGTGGTGTCGGCCTTCTTGAACTTTTCGAACAGCGCCGGGTTGCTGTAGCCCCACTCGTCCTTCGGCCGGTCGAAGAAGGTACCGATGAAGTTGTAGGCGTCGCCGTAGTCACCGGTCCAACCCAGGAAGTGCACGTCGTGCGCGCTGCCCGAGGTGGTGGCGTTGAGGTAGTCCGGGCTCCACTTGAGCGGGATGGCCTGGACGTTGATGCCGACCGCCTTCAGGTCCGCCGAGAGCAGCTCGAAGATGTCCTTCGGGTTCGGCATGTACGGCCGGGTGACCTCGGTCGGGTAGTGGAACCGCAGGGTCAGGTTCGACGCGCCCGCCTCGGCCAGCAACTGCTTGGCCTTCTCCGGGTTGTAGTCGTACTTGGTGACCTCGCCGTTGAAGCCCTCGACCGTGTCCGGGAGGAAGTTGGTGGCGACCTTCGCGCCCGGGGGCAGCTTGGAGTCGACCAGCGCCTGGCGGTTCAGCGCGTGGGCGATCGCCTGCCGGACCTTGAGGTCGGCCAGCTTCGGGTTCCCCTTCTGGTTGATCGCCAGGTAGAGAACGTTGAACGCCGGGCGGGTGAGGACGTTGAAGCCCTCGCCCTTCAGCGGTTCGACGTCGGCCGGGCCGACCAGGTCGTAGCCCTGGATGTCACCGGAACGCAGCGCCTGCTTGCGGGCGTTCTCGTCCGAGATGGTCTTGTAGATCAGGGACTTCAGCTTGGCCTTGGTGCCCGAGTAGTCCTCGTTGCGCTCCAGGGTCAGCGTCTTGTTGGCCACGTCCCAGGTCTTGAACTTGAACGGGCCGGTACCGGTCGGGTGCTCCATCGCGTACGACGGGTACTTGATGTCCGTCGCGCTGCCGCTGACGTTGCTGGCGTCGTACTGCTCCAGCGCCTTGGGGCTGTGCATGGAGAACGAGGGCAGCATCAGGGCGGCCGGGATCTTGCTGGAGACCCGGGTGAAGGCCAGGTCCACAGTGGTGGCGTCCTTGGCGGTGCAGGACTTGAAGAGGCTCGGCGGCAGGTCCGGGTTCTCGTTCTTGGCGAAGCCACCCATGACGTCCTGCCAGTACGCCGTCACGTCCGGGCTCTGCATGAGACCCTTGGCGTTGTACCAGCGGTTGAAGTTGACGCAGACCGCCTCGGCGTTGAAGTCGGTGCCGTCGTGGAACTTCACGCCGGACCGGAGCTTGAACGTCCAGGTCGTACCGGCTGCGTCCGGGGTCCAGGACTCGGCCAGGCCGGGGCTGACCTTGGTGCCACCCTCCTCGGGGCGGACCAGGGTTTCGAAGACCTGACGCGCGACACGCAGCGACTCACCGTCGCTGGCGAAGCTCGGGTCCAGCACCTTCGGGTCCCCGGCGACGCCGAAGACGAGGGTGTCCTTCTTACTCTCGCCGGATCCTTCGTCGCGGTTGCTCTCGGCGCAGCCTGCTACCGCGAGGGCCGCGACCGCGACGGCCGCTAGCGCGACCTTCGGCCTGGGTGCACGCATGGTGCTTTCACCTCGTCCTAGGGGGTACGGACAACGTGGTGACAGGGGTCACCGATGGCGGTGACCTTAGCCTCCGTTTGGACCCCCCGGAAACTGTTGCCCAACCGGTTGGTATCGGATCGTGTCTTTACCGCTGCGGCGAGCGCCCGAACCGGCGCCGACGTGTGCAGTAGATGACGATACGTCCCGGTTCAGCGAGACAAATTTGTTACGTCGCCGACCCGGGCCGGTCGCCTCATGTCAGACCCGAACCGGACACCGGGCCACGCCTCGGACAGCGCGGCACCCCTCAGGACCGTCCAGCAGCCTCTCGGGGCCCAGACCGCGTGGCGCCCCTCGGGCCGGCGCCCCTCGGCCTCAGACCGCGCGGCGCCCCCCGTCCTCAGGCCCAACGCCTCGGCCTCAGACTGCGCGGCGGCCCTCGAAGGCCCGACCCAGGGTGATCTCGTCGGCGTACTCCAGGTCCCCGCCGACCGGCAGGCCACTGGCCAACCGGGTGACCGCGATCCCCATCGGCTTGACCATCAGCGCGAGGTAGGTGGCGGTCGCCTCGCCCTCGGTGTTCGGGTCGGTGGCCAGGATCAGCTCGCGTACCGTGCCACCGCCGAGCCGCCCCAGCAGCTCACGGATGCGCAGATTGTCCGGACCGATACCTTCCAACGGATTGATCGCCCCACCGAGCACGTGGTAGCGGCCCCGGAACTCGCCGGTCCGCTCGATCGCGACCACGTCCTTGGGCTCCTCGACCACGCAGAGCACCTCTTCGGTACGGCGCGAGTCACGGCAGATCCGGCACTGCTCGGACTCGGCCACGTTGAAGCACGTGGTGCAGAACCGGACCAGGTCCTTCACCTTGCGCAGTGCACCGGCCAGCCGGTTGACATCCGCCGGATCGGCGGAGAGGACGTGGAAGGCGATCCGCTGGGCGCTCTTCGGGCCCACCCCGGGCAGCCGGCCCAGCTCGTCGATCAGGTCCTGGATGGCACCCTCGTACATCTGACGGCTCAGAAACCGGGCAGGCCGAAGCCGCCCAGGCCGCCGGAGACCGGACCCATCTTCTGCTCGGTCAGCTGCTGGGCCGCCTCGCTGGCGTTGCGTACCGCCGCCACGACCAGGTCCTCCAGCGTCTCGACGTCCTCCGGATCGACCGCCTTCGGGTCGATCTTGATGGACTTCAGCTCACCGGTACCGGCGACCGTCGCGGTGACCAGCCCACCGCCGGCCGTGCCGGTCAGCTCCGCCTCGGCCAGCTCGGCCTGCGCGGCGGCGATCTGCTTCTGCATCTTCTGCGCCTGCTTCAGCATCTGCTGCATGTTCGGCTGTCCACCTGGGCGCACGGATGGCTCCTTCTCGCACTCGTCCGACCGACCGGTCCCCGTACTCGTCTGACCGACCGCCGACCAGCCTAACCCGCAGGGCGGACGGCGCCCGGCACGCGCCCGCCCGACCGGGCAGCGGTCAGCGGACCTCGATCTCGGTGATCCGCTCGGCGCCCAGGGCGTCCCGGAGCAACTGGATGGCCTGCTGCTCACTGGACTGCCGGGCGGTCTTCTCGTCGATCACGTCGTCGAGCGGCTCGTCCCCCGGATCGAACCCCTCGTAGGCAGGGACCGGAGCCGCTGCGGCTGTGGCGCGCGGCGGACCGTCGTACTCCGGGTCGTAGGGCGGCTCACCGGCCCAGTCGGCGTCCGCGGTCTTCCGCGCCGCCGCCTGGGGGCGCGGGCCACGACCGGCTGCCGCCGCGCGGGCCGCCGCCAGGCCGCTGCCCGCCGCCGCCCGGGGTCCGCCGGTACCGGCCTGGTTGGGCGGGGTCACGGTCGCCGCCGCACCAGCCGCTCCGGGCGTACCCACCGACGGGGCGGAAGGCGGCGCGGAGGCCGGCTGGGCCGGGGCCGCACCGCCGGGGCGGGCCGGTTCCGGCCAGTCGGCGGCGCCGCCCTCCGGTACCGGTGCCGGTGCGGCACCACCCGGCCGGGCCGCCTCGGGCCAGTCGTCTCCGCCGGCCGGCGGCATGGCCGGGGCCTGTGGCGGCGTGGCCGGCCGGGGCTGTTCCCGGGGGGCGGGGGACGCGGGGGCCGACCGGGCAGGGCCGGACAGCACCGTCCCGCCCCGCTCGCCGGCCACCTCGCAGCGGACCTGCCAGCGCACCCCGAACTCCTCGTAGAGCGCGTCGGTCATCATCGTCGCGAAGCTGGCCAGCATCTGGGCGACCTGCGGCGACTTCATGGTGAGCACCAGGGTGTCGCCGTCCAGGTTGCGGACCACCGCGTCGCGCATCAGCCCAGCGGCCCGCTTACTGACGCGGTTGACCCGGGTGACGATCTCCGGCCATTCGTTGCGCACGGTCACCACGTCGAGCGTGCCGGCCTGCTGGGCACCCGGACGGGGCGGGGGCGGGGTGGCCGGGTCGGGCATCACCGCCGCCGGGGGCACCGGCGGGCGCGCCGGAGCCAGGGACGGGCCGGCCGGTACCGGGTGTGCCGGCTGAATGGCAGCCGGCGCCGACTCCGGGCCGGCCACCGGACCAGGCTGGGACACGGCGGAAGCCGGCTCGGAACGTACCGGGACGGCAGCGGGCACCAGCGCGGGCGCGGCGGGTCCGACAGTGGTGGACATGGCGGGCGCGGATCCGGTGGCGGACGTGGCGGAGAGCGGCGCCGCCGGACCGGCGGAGGCCAACCGGCGCTCCATCCGTTCCAGCCGTTGCAGCAGGCCGCCGGTCGACTCGTCCACCCCGGGCAGCAGCATCCGGGCGCAGACCAACTCCAGCAGCAGCCGGGGCGCGGTGGCGCCCCGCATCTCCACCAGGCCGTTGTGCACGATGTCCGCACAGCGGGACAGCGTCGCCGGGCCCAGCCGCTGCGCCTGCGCGGCCATCCGCTCCAACTGGTCCGCCGGGCCGTCGATCAGGCCCTTGGCCGCCGCATCCGGTACCTGCTGAATGATGATCAGGTCGCGCAGCCGCTCCAGCAGGTCGGAGGCGAACCGGCGCGGATCGTGCCCGGCCTCCGCCACCCGGTCGACGGTGGCGTACGCTGCTGCGCCGTCCCCGGCGGCGAGCGCGTCGCACATCTCGTCGATCAGGGCGGCGTCGGTGACCCCGAGCAGAGCTACCGCCCGCGCGTAGGTGACCCCCTCCGGGCCTGCCCCGGCGATGAGCTGGTCGAGCACGGAGAGGCTGTCCCGGGCGCTGCCGCCGCCGGCCCGCACCACCAGCGGGAAGACCGCCGGGTCGATCCGGGCCCCCTCGGCCTCGCACAACTGCTCAAGGTAGGGCCGGAGCACCCCGGGTGGGATCAGCCGGAACGGATAGTGGTGGGTACGCGACTTGATCGTGCCGAGCACCTTCTCCGGCTCGGTGGTCGCGAAGATGAACTTGACGAACTCCGGCGGCTCCTCGACCAGCTTGAGCAGGGCGTTGAAGCCGGCCGACGAGACCATGTGCGCCTCGTCGATGACGTAGATCTTGAAGCGGCTGCTGGCCGGGGCGAAGAAGGCCCGTTCGCGCAGTTCCCGGGCGTCGTCGACGCCACCGTGGCTGGCCGCGTCGATCTCGATGACGTCGATCGACCCGCCACCGTCGGTGACCAGCGAGCGACAGGACTCACAGGTGCCGCAGGGATCCGGGGTCGGGCCCTGCTCGCAGTTGAGCGAGCGGGCCAGGATGCGGGCGCTGGAGGTCTTGCCACAGCCTCGGGGGCCGGAGAAGAGGTAGGCGTGGTTGAGCCGCCCGCTGCGCAACGCCTGCGACAGCGGCTCGGTCACATGTTCCTGGCCGATCACCTCGGCGAACGTCCGGGGCCGGTACTTGCGGTAGAGCGCCAGTGCCACCCGTTCCGCCTCCTCTCGACCGAGCCATTCTGCGCCGGTCCGGCCTGGGTGACCACCCGCCCCGCAGGCACGACCGCGATGATCCTGCCCGTGGGGTGACCGGTGTGCCGGACATCCGGTGCGGCCCGATCGCTCCTGGCCGGGCCCCTACGAGGCCGGCCGGGTCAGTCGGGTCGGACCGGCACCGGAAACAGAAAGGCCCCCCGTGCACCCGTCAGAGCCCGCTTATCCTTGCTGCCTTCCGGCCCTGGGGAGGTTCACGAGATGCACGCCGCACGGGGGGTACCACAGAGTCTACCCGGTACTCTTGTGGATCTCCGAGGGTGGGTGGGGTGGGGTGGGGTGGGGTGGGCAACCCGCGAGGGACCTGTATCCTGTCCCACGGAGGATTCGCCTAGAGGCCTAGGGCGCACGCTTGGAAAGCGTGTTGGGTTTACACCCTCACGAGTTCGAATCTCGTATCCTCCGCTCTTCTGAGCAGCGTAAACGCCGGGTCGGTCCTTCGTAGGGCCGGCCCGGCGCTCGTTGCGGTCCCAGTCTTCGTACGGGACCGTCGAGGTGCTGGTACCGCGCCGCCATCGAGCTGTTCGACCGAACTGTGTCAGTGCCAGTTGTGAGCGTCGTACCCGTGCAGCACCACAGCACGCCCCTCGGTGCGTGACGCGGTTGCGGCCAACTCCATGGCGGCGGTGGGATCGTAGACGTCCGCAGGCGCCATGATCGACGTTGGTGCGGTCATGACGAGGTGACCGCAGACGCTGCGCCGCCAGTTGTCGGGATACAAGGTGGGGCCACCCGCTACCCGGCCGCCCGGGAAACGTCGTGACGGACCAGTCTGGTTACGGCGACGGCGGCTACCCGGCTACCCGGCTTCGCGGCGGATGGCCAGACGACCGCAGTGCATGTCCCGGCGCGCTCGCACAGACGGTGCAGCTCGACAGCGTTCTGCTGGGGGCGTACCGACCTTGGCAACCGCCCGGGCCGTGTGGTCGGCTGACGGACATGCGGGTGGCGGTGATCGGCGGTACCGAGTTCATCGGACGACGGGTGGTCGAGCGGCTGACGGAACGGGGGGACGAGGTCCTGGTGATCCACCGGGGCCACACCGAGCCGGCGGACCTGCCGCCCTGCGCCCACCTACACGTCGACCGGCGGGACTTCGCCAGCGTTGCCGATCAGGTACGCGCCTTCGCGCCGGACGCGGTGGTCGATTCGTACGCGCTGAGCCGGGCCGACGTCGACGCGGTGCTGCCGCACCTGCCGGACGTACATCTGGTCCTGCTCTCCAGCGTGGACGTCTACCGGGTGTGGGAACTGCTGCTCGCCGACGACGACACCCCCACCCCGCTGCCGCTGGACGAGACCGCCCCGCTGCGCACCGGACGGTACCCATACCGGGGCCGGGGGGCCGGCCTCGACGACTACGACAAGCTCGACGTCGAACCGGCGTACCTGGCCCGGGGCGGCACCGTGCTGCGGCTCGGCATGGTCTACGGCCCACACGACCAGCAGCGGCGCGAGGAACCGGTGCTGCGGCGGGTACGCGCCGGGCGTACCAGGATCCCGGTCGGCTCGGCGGGCACCCTGCTCACCCGGCTGCACGTGGACGACGCGGCCGGTGGGGTGCTCGCGGCCCTGGACCGTCCGGCGGCCGCCCGGGGCGAGGTGTTCAACCTGGGCGAGTCCGTCACCTACAGCATGCGGTCCTGGCTGAAGCTGGTCCTGGCCGCCGCCGGCCACGAGGCCGAACTGGTCCGGGTACCGGACGACCTGGTCCCCGCCGACCTGGGACTCACCCGGAACCTGGCCCAGCACGTCCTCTACACCAGCGGCAGGGCCGAAACCCTGCTGGACTGGCGGCCGGCGGACCCGCTGGCCTCGATCGCCGCCTCGGTACGTTGGCACCTCGACCATCCGCCGGCCGACGCGTCTACCGACTTCACCGAGGACGAGCAGGCTCTGGACGGCGGAGCGGCCCCGGCTGTCGCCCACCGGCGGTAACGTGCCCTGGTGATCGAATCGTCGGCGACGGAGCCGGGGGCCGACCCGGAGCTGTCCGTCTGGGGCTGGCGCTCGCGGTCTGGTTCGCCGCCCGTGGCTGAACCCACCCGGACCCACCACCGTCGTACACATGTTCTATCCACAGGCTGTGGGCAACACCTGTGGAGGGCACGATGGGCTACGAACTCAGCGCGGTGATCGCCGACGCCGATCTGCTGCGCGGGCAGACGGCGGATCTCGACCACGCAGTACTCGCCGAACTGCGCCAGGAGATGGTCCTGCTCCCGGTCACACCGCTGCTGGTCGAGGAACTGACCGGCCACCTGCCGGACTTCGACAACGAGGCACGCAGCGTCGACCGCCCCTTCCACCTGGTCCTCGGGCCCGGCCTCACCCGGGTACTCGCCGAGTGGTCGCACCTGGGGCAGGTCGGCTACCTGGAGGCCGGGTTCTCCGGTGGCACCGGGTACCAGGCGGCCACCGTCTGGCTGGACGGCCGGATGGTCTGGGGTCCCGCCTTCGACGACGGGTTCACCGCCCCGCGCCCGGACTGGCCGATCAACGGCGCGCTGAACCGACTCGGCGTGGAACCGGGCCCGTGGATCGACCTCTTCGCCGAGGTGGGACTACATCTGATGTCGAACACGGACGGCTGGCTCGCGCATGGGCGGCGCGGGTTGACCCCCGACCACTACGAGGAACTGGCCGAGGAGTGGGAATCCCGGCAAAACCTCCCAGATGGGCAGCAACCATATCCATCCAGCCACGTTGGGTAGCTGGGGGATCACGTGAAGCTACGACAACTGTCATTCATCGCTGCCCTGCTCACTGCGGCAGCCATCGCCGGAAGCGGCGGTAATCCCGGACCGACGGCAGCACCACCGCTGGACGCCACGGTACCGGAGGTCATCGACCTGGACGGCCTGGGGACCGTCGAGTTCGGCGACACCGAGCAGGAACTGGCCCGTCGGGGCGTACTCGAACCGGAGGCGCCCTGCGGTCCGGGCCTGGCCGGGCTCGACACGGTCAGCCCGATCTTCGCCGACGAGCGCCTGGTGCTGCTCTGGGCCAGCCCACCCATGCGGACCCCGGAAGGCGTCACCGTGGGCACCCCGGTCAACCGGGTACGCGCCGCGTACCCGGACGCCACCGGGCTGTCCGCACCGGCCGGGACGTACCGGTTCGACGGGCTGCTGGCCCGCGACGGCGACCGCGCGTACCTGTTCCTCCACGACGGACGGACGGTCCGCAAGACCATCGCCGGGTACGCCGAACACGCCCGCAGACTCTTCGACGAGGGGTACAGCCCCTGCTGAGACGAAAACCGGGACGAGAAGCGGAACGCCCGGTCAGTCCGTCAGGACCGACCGGGCGTTCTCGCATCGCATGAGCGGTGGCGGCGGGATTTGAACCCGCGGAGGGCGTAAACCCTCACACGCTTTCGAGGTCTGCGATTCCTCGTCCGGCATCATCCAGCACCGTCCGTGACCTGCGGTCCAGCTCCGTCAGATACACCCGCGAACGGTCCCGCACGGTGGCGAATGAGACCACAACTGAGACCACTACGCCACGCGCGCAAGGATTGCTGACGCGACCTGCTCAGCGCTCGTGCGAGCCGTGTCGAACATGAGGTTCGCGCCGCCCGGTCGTTCGGTCTCATCCCAAGCCCTCATGCGCTGAGCTGCGTCACCCGTGTTGCGGTCAATGACTCGGCGCTCTGCGATGTCTCGTGGACACCAGAGACCAACAACCAGCCAGTCAGTGTCTGGCGTTGCTTGCTTCACCGCATCGATTGCTGCGATCTGTCCCAGATGAAGAACCGGAACCTTTTCCGCCAATAAGGCGGATAGCCCGCTGCGGTCGACCGCGTATACCGATTCGTACCTCTGATTTTCCCAGATCAGGTCACCCTGATCTCTCAACCGAGATAGCTCCGCGTGAGAGGTCATCCGGTAACCGTCGCACCGCCCCGCCCCCGCCTTCAACCGTTGAAACAGAGCGAACCGCCCGTCTAGCTGCTGCAAAACAGAGGTAACCGTGTCCTTGCCGGCCGCTGGCGGACCGTAGAGAATTACGCCTCTCCTCACGGGGTATCGCCGTTTCCGCCGATCACCTCACGTAGCAATTCCCGCGCTTGCGCCTGTAGCGGCGCTCCAGACGTGCAGTTATTCACTACTAGGTGCGGTACCTGCGGCCGGAAATCAACGTCAATGCGCGCAAGGTAGCCCGGCCAGTCCGCCAACTTGGCTGCATCTCTAGCCGCGCCACGATGACGAATGTAGGTGCGCATCGTGCTTGCATCGCAGTGCACCCAGACGAACGTCGTTGACGCGTTCATTGCAGCGAATGACGCCCGAGTGCGTTCCAGCCAAGCATGGTCCCTGAATTCGATCAGAAAAGGCGCTGTAACTATGGCGCTGTTTCCACAGGAGACGTTTTCGTTGGCCGCTGCCATCAGGCACTCATACTCACGTGGCCTCATTAGCTTGAGATACTGCTCTGACTCTCGGTCATTTGGAGACAGTCCGAGAATTTCGAGTCCAGCTTCAACGATCGGGCGGGTTAGCGTGTCCTTGTCGAGCATCGGCCACCCGGTCTCCTTTGCCAGAATGCGGCCCAACTCGGTTTTTCCGCTGCCGGCATATCCTCCAACAATCAGGACACGCGGCGCATGCAGTCTAATCTCCTTCCGCTTTGCCTGATCCGGCGCGTTTACAACCCGCTTAGAACGCGACTTGCTGACCACTAGTCCTTCCTCAGCCAGCAAGCGCATTGCCTCAGTGATCGTGAAGACACTCACGCCCCACTGTTCGGCCAGCTCACGCGTCGTCTTGAGGACGTCACCGTCGCGCAGCACGCCCGATTCGATGTCGTTGCGAATGTTTCGCGCGACCTGCTGGTGCAGTGCCTCAGATCTAGCAAGCCGGGGCTCAGGGGTGGGCATGGCAGTCCTCTCGCACGTCGTCACAGCAGCCACGAGCCTATCAGCGACCTATCAGATGGTAGGTCGCTGCCAGCCGTCCTGCCTGGTCAGAGCCAACTTTGGGCATAACAGTTGACCTGGCGGCCTACCAGTTGTTAGGTTGCCTGCGTCACAGCCGGTCGGAAGCCCGGGGAAGGCGGCACTGATGTGCCGCACGCCTACGGACCGCCGTGCCTGGTCGTTCTGTGAGAACTCAATAGCGACGTTTCGTACGAAGCGTGGACAGAATCGCCCTCGGTAGGCCCCTGCCTTGAGCCACACGGCGTGGCCGACCCCCGGTGCAGAGCCGGGGCGAGCGGGGTGTTGGGCAAGGGCGATGTCCGCGCGCACTACTCGGCACGGGTGATGTCCGTGCAGCTCATCTCTTGCTGGCGCGGTGGCGTTGGGCCGGGTCGTGGCCCGCGCCGCCGGCCTCCCTCTCTTCTCTCCCGTTCGGACTGACTGAGGAGTCGTCGTGACCGTGAACATCGCGTCCGTGGT